>NZ_JCALCO010000011.1:0-165607 GCF_059812385.1 Mycobacterium sp. NGS58
TCGCCGGCGCGGTCACCACAGCCGCACCGCCAGGATCAGCGCGACCACCAGCACCGCCCCCGTCAGCATCGACAATGCGTAGTTGCGCGCGAAGCCGGTTTGCAACCCCCGCAAGCGATTTGACGTCGAACTCACCAACGCGGCCAACGCGTTGACCGAGCCGTCGACACCCGCGTTGTCGATGTCGACAAGAGCGTGAGTCAGTTGCGCACCGGGGCGCATGAAGACCTCCTCGTTGACGGCGTCGCCGTAGAAGTCGCTGCGTACCGCAGTCGTCAACGCCGACACGGACAGCGGAGCCACCCGGGGGATCGGTATCTTCGCGTACAACCGGTAGGCCACCGCGATGCCGATGACCACGACACCCAGCGCCAGCGCGGAGCTGACCCAGGCCGGGAATGCGTGGGTGACTTCTTCGTGCTTTCCGACGACCGGTTCGAGCCACCTCTGCAGGGTGCCGCCCACCGCCAGCAAGCCACCGGCGAACACCGAGCCGACGGCGAGCAGGATCATCGGCCATGTCATCAGTGCCGGCGCCTCATGGGGGTGGGCGCCGGGGCCCCAGCGCTTCTTGCCGAAGAAGGTCATCAGCATCACGCGTGTCATGTAGAACGCGGTGACGCCCGCACCCAGT
The DNA here is from genome assembly GCF_059812385.1 of Mycobacterium sp. NGS58. Classification (NCBI taxonomy): domain Bacteria; kingdom Bacillati; phylum Actinomycetota; class Actinomycetes; order Mycobacteriales; family Mycobacteriaceae; genus Mycobacterium; species Mycobacterium sp. NGS58. The sequence goes on from NZ_JCALCO010000011.1 coordinate 635, forward strand.
AGGGCGGCGCCCCCCAGCACGTAACCCTGGACGCCACCCGAAGCCAGCGCCGCCTCGATGATGGCGTCCTTGGAGAAGTAGCCCGCGAAGGGCGGCACGCCGATGATCGCGAGATAGCCGAGCCCGAAGGTGGCGAACGTGATGGGCAGTGCCGCACGCAAACCGCCGTAGCGGCGCATGTCCTGTTCCTCGTGCATCGCGTGAATCACCGCGCCGGAGCCGAGGAACAAACCGGCCTTGAAGAAACCGTGGGTGAGCAGGTGCATGATCGCGAAGGCATAGCCGGCCGGGCCGAGGCCGGCCGCGAGCACCATGTAACCGATCTGGCTCATGGTCGATGCGGCCAGCGCCCGCTTGATGTCGTCCTTGGCGCAGCCGATGAAAGCCCCGAGCAGCAGCGTGACCGCACCCACGATGACCACGGCCAGCCGTGCGTCGGGGGACAGGTTGTACAGCGGGTTGGACCGCACGATCAGATACACACCGGCGGTCACCATGGTGGCGGCGTGGATCAGCGCGGACACCGGGGTCGGGCCTTCCATGGCGTCACCCAGCCAGGCCTGCAGCGGGACTTGGGCGGACTTGGCGCACGCGCCCAGCAGCAACAGCAATCCCATCGCGGTCAGCGCGCCATGACCGGCCGCCGGCGCGCCGGCGAACACCCCGGCATAGGACAGCGTGCCGAAAGTGCTGAACATCAAGAACATTCCCAGGGCCAGCCCGGCATCGCCGACCCGGTTCATGACGAACGCTTTCTTGGCCGCGGTGGCCGCCGTCGGCTTGTGGTACCAGAATCCGATCAGCAGGTAGGAGGCCAGGCCGACGCCTTCCCAGCCGACGTAGAGCACCACATAGTTGTCGGCGACGACCAGCAGCAGCATCGAGGCCAGGAACAGGTTGAGGTAACCGAAAAACCTTCGGCGGTCGAAGTCTTCGGCCATGTAGGCGACCGAATAGATGTGGATCAGCGACCCGACCCCGGTGATCAGCAGCACGAAACACACCGACAGCTGGTCGATTTGCAGCCCAAGGTCTACCTGGAGCTGACCGACGGGGATCCAGCTGAACACCTTCTGGTGGATGACGCGGTCGTCGGCGGCGCGGCCGAGCAGCTCGCTGAGCAGGCTCAGACCCACCCCGAAAGCCGCGAGGGCGGTAGCGCAGCCCAGCCAATGCCCCCACCGGTCGGTGCGTCGCCCGCCGAACAGCAGGATCGCGGCGCCCGCCAATGGCAGGGCCACCAGCAGCGGAGTGTATTGAGTCATGTTGGCGTCTTCAGCCTTTGAGTAGATTCGCGTCGTCGACGGATGCCGATTTGCGGGTACGGAAGATGGTCATGATGATGGCCAAGCCGATGACCACCTCGCACGCGGCGACCACCATCGTGAAGAACGCGATCATCTGCCCGTCCAGATGGCCGTGCATCCGCGCGAACGTGACGAACGCGAGGTTGACCGCGTTGAGCATCAGCTCGACGCACATGAACATGACGATGGCGTTGCGGCGCAACAACACACCGGAGGCCCCGATGGTGAACAACAGTGCCGAAAGGTAGAGGTAATTAGCCGGATTCACGACGTACCGCCTTGTGAGAGAGTCGGGCTCGGCTCGGTGGACGGGGTCCTCTTGCCGTCGGCGCCGCGACTTCGCAGCAGCGGCGACACCGAAAGCTTCGAGTAGGAGCCGTCCGGCAGCAACGCGGCCACGTCGACGGCGTTATGGCGTGCGTACACGCCGGGGCTGGGCATCGGGGTGGGGTGCCCGCCCGCCTGGAATCGCTCCTGGGATAGCTCGCGCTGTGTCTTGCGACGCTCGAAGCGCTCGCGGTGCGCCAGCACCATCGCACCGACGGCCGCGGTGATCAGCAGCGCGCTGGTCAGCTCGAACGCCCACAGGTACCGCGAAAAGATCAGCGCCGCCAGCCCTTCGACGTTGCCGTTGGCGTTGGCGGTGGTGAGCCCGGCGAAACCACCGGTGGTCAGGTTGCCGATGGCCGCGATGAGCAGAATGCCGAACCCCATACCCGCCGCCACAGCGGCGATCCGCTGACCGCGCAGCGTCTCCTTGAGCGATTCGGCCGAGTCCACGCCGATCAGCATCAGCACGAACAAGAACAGCATCATCACCGCGCCGGTGTAGACCACGACTTGCACCACGCCCAAGAACAGCGCGTCCTGAATCATGTAGAAGATCGCCAGGATGATCATGGTCATCGCCAGGAACATCGCCGAGTACACGGCATTGACGGCGGTGACCACCCCGACCGCGCCCAGGACGGCCAGGACGCCCAGCACCCAGAAGGCGGCCGCTTCACCGGTGGACGTGCGGACGATGGTGTCTTGCGCAAAACTCGACGCCACGGCGGCGGCGTGGCCGGTCAATCCGGTCACCGGGAGTCTCCGGCCTGCTGGGTCTCCCGCAACCCGTGTGCGGTCACATTGCCTTGGTAGTAATCCTTATCGGTGGCGCCCTCGGTCCTGGGGTGCGGCGGCGCGAGCATGTCTTGCAGCAGCGGCGCCAGGAGTCGGTCCTTCTCGTAGATCAGGTCCGCGCGGTTGTCGTCGGCCATCTCGTAGTCATTGGTCATGGTCAGCGCCCGGGTGGGGCAGGCCTCGATGCACAGTCCACAACCGATGCACCGCAGGTAGTTGATCTGGTACACCCGCCCGTAACGTTCGCCGGGCGAATACCTGAGTTCCTCGGTGTTGTCCGCGCCCTCGACGTAGATGGCGTCGGCCGGGCAGGCCCAGGCACACAGTTCGCACCCGATGCACTTCTCCAGACCGTCCGGGTAGCGGTTCAGCTGGTGGCGGCCGTGGTATCGCGGCATGACGGGGCCCGGCTTCTCCGGGTACTCCTCGGTGACGTTCTTTTTGAACATCGATCCGAACGTCACGCCGAAGCCGGCAATGGCATCCAGGAACTTAGCCACGTGCTTCCTCCTTGCTCGCAGCCGCCAGGGACTTCATCGGCAACGGCGGTGTCGGGAATAACGGTTTGGGGCGTTGCGCGGCCGGCAGCTTCTTCGCCTCGCGGCGCAACTGTTTCTCCAGCGCGCGAATACCCGGCGCGCTGAACGGCTTTCGCAGCAGCAGCACGAGCGCCGTGGCGAACACGATGCTGCTCGCCACCAGGATCGGGGTCCAGTGCTGGAAGCCCTGGTTTTGCAGCGTTCGAATGACGGCGGCGATCAGCACCCAGACCAGCGAGGCCGGGATCAACAGCTTCCAGCCCAGCCCCATGAACTGGTCGTAGCGCAGCCGGGGCAGCGAGGCCCGCAGCCAGAAGTAGATGAACAGGAAGGTCCACATCTTCGCGGTGAACCACAGCACCGGCCACCAGCCGGTGTTGGCGCCCGCCCACATGTTCAGCGGCCAAGGCGCATGCCAGCCACCGAAGAACAAGACGGTGGCCAGCGACGAAACCGTCATCATGTTGACGTACTCCGCCAGCATGAACATCGCGAACTTCAGCGACGAGTACTCGGTGTGGAATCCCGCAACCAGCTCACCCTCGGCCTCGGGCAAATCGAAAGGTGCCCGGTTGGTTTCGCCGACCATCGAGATCAGGTAGATCAGGAACGAGGGCAACAGCAAGAACACGTACCAGACCCGGTCCTGCGCCGCGACGATCTGCGACGTCGACATCGAGCCGGCGTAGAGGAAGACCGCCGCGAACGAAAGCCCCATCGCCACCTCATAGGAGATGACCTGAGCGGTGGAGCGCACCCCGCCCAGCAGCGGGTAGGTGGACCCGGAAGCCCAACCGCCCAGCACGATTCCGTACACACCGATCGCCGACAGACCCAGAATGAACAGCACCGCGACCGGTAGGTCGGTCAGCTGCAGGGGCGTGCGATGTCCGAACACCGACACCACCGGACCGAACGGGATGAACGCGAAGGCGGTGAAGGCCGGGATCGTGGAGATGACCGGCGCCGCGAAATAGACGAACTTGTCGACGCCGCCCGGGGTGATGGTTTCCTTGAGCGCCAACTTGATTCCGTCGGCCAGGCTCTGTAGTGCACCCCACGGCCCGACACGGTTGGGTCCGGGCCGCAGCTGCATCCAGCCGAGAATCTTGCGTTCGAGCAGAATCGCCACCAGCACGTTCAGCATGAGGAACGCGAAGATCGCCAGCGCCTTGCCGAGCACCAACCACCACGTGTCGTGCCCGAAGGCGGTCAGGCCACTCATTTGCCAACTCCGATCTTGACTGTGCTGCCAACCGATACGCCGAGTTGGCGGTGCACCGCCGAGCCGGGTGAGTTCACCGGAAGCCACACCACCCGGTCGGGCATGTCGGTGATCATCAGCGGCAGGCTGATGGATCCGTGCGGCGTGCTGACGGTGACGGCGTCGCCGTCGGCGGCGCCGATTTCGGCGGCCGTGTCGGCGGATAGCCGGGCGAAGGGTTTGCGGGCGGTTCCCGCCAGATGTGGCTCGCCGTCTTGTAATCGGCCGTTGTCCAACAGCATCCGCCAGCCGGCCAATACCGCCTCGCCCGCGGCGGGCTGGGCGGGCTCCGGGGCTGCGACGTCCGGGTTCGCGGCACGCTTGCCGTCCCAGTGCCGCAGCGCGGCCAGCTCTTCGCGGGCCGCGGCGACGCTGGACATGCCGAGATAAACGCCCATTTCGTCGGCGAGCGTGTCGAGCACCTGGTGGTCGGATTGGCCGGCGTCCTGAGTGTTGCGGAGCGCCGCTTCGAACGGCCGGAAGCGGCCCTCCCAGTTGACGAATGCGCCGGACTTCTGCGTCGTCGGCGCGACCGGGAAGACGACGTCGGCGCGTTCGGTGACGGCGCTGTGCCGCAACTCAAGGCTGACCATGAAGCCGACGCGGTCCAGCGCCGCCAGCACCGCCGCCGGGTCGGTGAAGTCGTTGGGCTCGACACCGCCTACGAGCAACGCACCCAGCGTCCCGTCAGCTGCGGCGGCGACGATTCCGTCGGCGTCACGTCCACCGCCGGAAGGCAATTCGGAGACGTTCCATGCCTGAGCGACCTGCTCCCGGGCCGTCTCGTCGTCGACCGGTCGGCCACCCGGCAGCAGCCCCGGCAGCGCACCGGCTTCCAGTGCGCCCCGCTCACCGGCACGACGCGGCACCCAGGCCAGTTGGGCGCCGGTGCTGTCGGCGAGCCGGGCCGCGGCCGATAACCCACCGGGCGCCGAGGCCAAGCGTTCGCCGACCATGATGACCGCGCCCGGGGTGGACAGCAGCTCACCCACCTCGCCGCCGGCCAACCCGTCCAGGGCCGAAGCTTCACCGCCGGGAACGGCTTTGATCAGCCGGCCGGACATCTTGGTCAGCGCGCGGGTGGCGAAAGGTGCGACGGCGTAGACAGGCAACCCGTGTTTGCGGGCCGCCTTGCGCAACCGCAGGAAGACGATGGGCGACTCGTCCTCAGGCTCGAATCCGGCCAGCACCACGACCGGCGCCGACTCCAGGTCGGCGTAGCTGACGGTGATCGGCTGGCCGGCGATCCGGGCGGCGAGGAAGTCGGCCTCTTCGGCTGAGCTCGGGCGGGCGCGAAAGTCGATGTCGTTGCTGTCCAACACGATTCGCGCGAACTTGGCGTAGGCGTACGCGTCCTCGCACGTCGCCCGGCCGCCGACCAGCACACCAGTGCGGCCGCGCGCCGCTTCGAGGCCCTGTGTCGCGACCGCGATCGCATGCGACCACGATGCCGGCTGCAGCGAGCCGTCGGCGTCGCGGACCAGGGGAGTGGTGAGCACATCGGCCTGGGTCGCGTAGGTGAACGCCCAGCGGCCCTTGTCGCAGTTCCACTCCTCGTTGACTTCGGGATCGTCGCCGGCCAGCCGGCGCAGCACCTTGCCGCGTCGGTGGTCGGTACGCTGCGCGCACCCGGAAGCGCAGTGCTCGCAGACGCTGGGGCTGGAGACCAAGTCGAACGGGCGGGCCCGGAATCGGTACGAGGACCCGGTCAGCGCGCCCACCGGGCAGATCTGCACGGTGTTGCCGGAGAAGTAGGAGTCGAACGGTTCGTTCGCGTAGATGCCGACCTGCTGCAGGGCGCCCCGTTCCTGCATGTCGATGAAGATGTCGCCGGCGATCTGTTCGGAGAACCGGGTGCAGCGCGCGCACAGGATGCAGCGCTCCCGGTCCAGCAGGACCTGTGACGAGATGTTGATCGGCTTGGCGAAGGTGCGCTTGACGTCGGTGAAGCGAGAATCGCTGCGGCCGTTGGACATCGCCTGGTTCTGCAGCGGACATTCGCCGCCCTTGTCGCACATCGGACAGTCCAGCGGGTGGTTGATGAGCAGCAGCTCCATCACACCGTGCTGAGCCTTGTCGGCGGCCTCCGAGGTGAGCTGGGTGCGCACCACCATGTCGTCGGTGGCGACCGTGGTGCACGAGGCCATCGGCTTGCGCTGGCCTTCGACCTCGACCAGACACTGCCGGCACGCGCCGACCGGTTCCAGTAGCGGGTGGTCGCAGAACCGCGGGATCTGGATGCCCATCAATTCGGCGGCCCGGATCACCAGGGTTCCCTTGGGAACGCTGATCTCGTTGCCGTCGATGGTCAGCGTCACCATCTCCGGCGGACGCACCTCGTCACCGGTTTCGGTCTTGGCCGCGCTCGTCATCGAGTCCTAACCTTTCGCGCCGTCGCGCTCCGCCGTCAGCATGGAGTCTCGTGGATCGAAGGGACATCCGCCGCCTTCGACGTGCGCGACGTATTCGTCGCGGAAGAACTTGATCGACGACATGACCGGGCTGGCGGCACCATCGCCCAAGGCGCAGAACGACTTCCCCAGGATGGTGTCGGAGATGTCCAGCAGCTTCTGGATGTCCTCGTCGGTGCCCTTGCCGGTTTCCAGCCGCTCGTAGATCTGGTCCAGCCAGAAGGTGCCCTCGCGGCACGGTGTGCATTTACCGCACGACTCGTGCTTGTAGAAGTAGGTCCAGCGTCGCACGGCACGCACCACGCAAGTGGTTTCGTCGAAGATCTCCAGCGCCTTCGTGCCCAGCATCGAGCCGACGCCGCCGACACCTTCGTAGTCCAGCGGCACGTCGAGGTGTTCGTCGGTGAGCAGCGGGGTCGACGACCCGCCGGGTGTCCAGAACTTGAGCCGATGCCCGGCCCGCACGCCACCGGCGTAGGCGAGCAACTCCCGCAAGGTGATTCCCAGCGGGGCCTCGTACTGACCGGGCCGGGCGACATGGCCGGACAGCGAATACAGCGTGAAGCCCGGGGATTTCTCGCTGCCCATCGAGCGGAACCAGTCCACGCCGTTGCCGATGATCGACGGCACGCTCGCGATGGTCTCGACATTGTTGATCACCGTGGGGCAGCCGTAGAGTCCGGCCACGGCCGGGAACGGCGGGCGCAGTCGCGGCTGGCCGCGGCGGCCTTCCAGCGAGTCCAGCAGCGCGGTTTCCTCGCCGCAGATGTAGGCGCCGGCGCCGGCGTGCACCACCAGCTCCAAGTCGAAGCCCGAGCCGTTGATGTCGCGGCCGAGGTATCCCGCGGCGTAGGCCTCGGCCACCGCGTTCTGCAAGCGGCGCAGCACCGGCAGCACCTCCCCGCGCACATAGATGAACGCGTGGCTGGCCCGGATCGCGTACGAGGCGATGATGACGCCTTCGACCAGGACGTGCGGCGTCGCCAGCATCAGCGGAATGTCCTTGCACGTACCGGGTTCCGACTCGTCGGCGTTGACCACCAGGTAATGCGGTTTGGCGGCCGCGCCGGTGTCGCCCTGCGGGATGAACGACCATTTGGTCCCGGTCGAGAATCCGGCGCCGCCGCGCCCGCGCAGCCCGGAGTCCTTCACCATCCCGATCACCGCGTCGGGCTCCATCGCCAGCGCCTTCTTCATCGCCTCGTAGCCGCCGTGGCGGTGGTAGGTCTCGAGGGTCCAGGATTCGGGATCGTCCCAGAACCGGCTGATGACCGGGGTCAGCGGGGTCGAAGTGTCAGAAGTTGTTGTCATTACTGGCCTTCCGGCGCGCTGGGCGCCTCCATGCCGAGATCTTTGGCTACCTTCAGTCCGGCCAGGGTGGCCGCGCCGGCGCCGCCCTGACCTTGGTCGGGACGTTCGTCGGGCAGGCCGGCCAGGATGCGCGACGTCTCGCGGAAGACGCACAGCGGGGCACCGCGAGTGGGCGGCTGGGGCTCACCGGAACGCAGCGAGTCGACGAGATCGCGCGCCGACTCCGGTGTTTGGTTGTCGAAGAACTCCCAGTTCACCATCACAACGGGTGCGTAGTCGCACGCGGCGTTGCACTCGATGTGCTGCAGTGTGACCGACCCGTCGGCGGTGGTCTCGTCGTTGCCTACGCCCAGATGTTCCTTGAGCGCGTCGAAGACGGCATCGCCACCCATGATGGCGCACAACGTGTTTGTGCAGACCCCCACCAGATAATCGCCGGTGGGGCCGCGCCGATACATGGTGTAGAAACTCGCCACCGCGGACACCTCGGCCCCGGTGAGCCCCAACTGCTCACCGCAGAAATCCAGGCCCGCGGGTGTCAGGTAGGAATCCTGGGCTTGCACCAGGTGCAGCAACGGCAACAGCGCCGAACGCTTGTCGGGGTAGCGGCCCATGATCTCCTTGGCGTCGACCTCCAGCCGGGCCCGCACCTCGGGTGGATATGTCTTGGGCGCACCCTCGACGACGAATGCGTTGGGCTCGTCGGGCGGTGGGCCGAGCCGGATGAAGACCGGTTGTCCCTGCGGCCCGGTCATCGGTCCACCCCGCCCATCACCGGATCGATGCTGGCGACGGCGGTGATCAGGTCGGCGACCATGCCGCCCTCGCACATCGCCGCGACCGACTGCAGATTCGTGAACGAAGGGTCTCGGTAATGCACCCGGTAGGGCCGGGTGCCGCCGTCGCTGACCATGTGCACGCCCAGCTCACCGCGCGGCGATTCGACCGCGGTGTAGACCTGGCCCGCCGGCACCCTGATGCCCTCGGTTACCAGTTTGAAGTGGTGAATCAACGCCTCCATGGAGCCGCCCATGATCTTGGCGATGTGTTCCGGCGAGTTGCCCAAGCCGTCGGGCCCCACCTTCAGGTCGGCCGGCCAGGCGATCTTGCGGTCCTCCACCATGGTCGGGCCGGGCTTCAGCTTGTCCAGACACTGCTCGACGATCTTGATCGACTCCCACATCTCGTTGACGCGAATCATGTAGCGCCCGTAAGCATCACATGTGTCTTCGGTGATTACGTCGAATTCGTAGTTTTCGTATCCGCAGTACGGTTCGCTCTTGCGCAGATCGTGGGGCAGCCCGGTGGCACGCAGGATGGGGCCGGTGATACCCAGCGCCATGCAACCGGTCAGATCCAGATATCCGACGTCCTGGGTCCGGGCCTTCCAGATGGCATTCTCGTTGAGCAGGCCGCCCATGTCGCGCAGCACCTGCCTTAGTTCCTTGAGGCCTTCGACGATCTCGGTTTCCGCGTTGGGTGGCAAGTCCTGCGCCACGCCCCCGGGCCGGACATAGGCGCTGTTCATTCGCAGACCGGTGATCGATTCGAACAGGGTCAGCACGATCTCGCGTCCCCGGAATCCGACGAACATCGGGGTCATGGCGCCCAGTTCCATGCCGCCGGTGGCCAATGCCACCAGATGCGACGAGATCCGGTTGAGCTCCATCATCATCACCCGGATGACGTTGACCCGCTCCGGAATCTGATCGGTGATGCCGAGCAGCTTCTCCACACCCAGGCAGTAGGCCGTCTCGTTGAAAAATGGTGCGAGGTAATCCATCCGGGTCACGAAGGTGACACCCTGGGTCCAGTACCGATACTCGAGGTTCTTTTCGATGCCGGTGTGCAAGTACCCGATGCCGCACCGGACGTCGGTGACCGTCTCGCCTTCGATCTCCAGGATCAGCCGTAAAACCCCGTGCGTGGACGGATGCTGAGGGCCCATGTTGACGACGATGCGTTCGCCGGGATCGACACCGCGGGCGGCTTCGACGACTTTGTCCCAGTCTTGGCCACCGGCGACCACGAAGGTCTCGCCGGCGCCGTCGTGCGTCGATTCAGTGGTAGTGCTCATCAGTTGTACGCTCTCCGCTCGTCGGGCGGGGGTATCTGTGCGCCTTTGTACTCGACGGGAATTCCGCCGAGGGGGTAGTCCTTGCGCTGGGGGTGCCCGTGCCAGTCGTCCGGCATCTCGATACGGGTCAGCGACGGGTGCCCGTCGAAGATGATGCCGAAGAAGTCGTAGGTCTCCCGCTCATGCCAGTCGGTGGTCGGATAAATCCGGAACAGCGAGGGGATGTGCGGATCACCGTCGGGCGCAGACACTTCCAGGCGGACACGGCGATTGTGCGTGATCGACTGCAACGGATAGACCGCGTGCAGTTCGCGTCCGGTCTCGTGCGGGTAATGCACGCCGCTGACGCCGAGGCACATCTCGAAGCGCAGTTGCGGGTCGTCCCGCAGCCGGTGCGCCACCTGCTCCAGCGCGTCGCGGCGGACGTGCAAGGTCAGTTCGTCGCGGTACACCACGACTTTTTCGATGGCGTCGGTGAATTCGACGTTGTCCTTGCTCAAAGCCGCGGCCAGTCCGTCGACCACCTCGTCGAAATAGCCGCCGTAGGGCCGCGGGCTGCTGCCCGGGAGCAGGACTTCGCGCACGAGCCGCCCGTAACCGGATGTGTCACCGGAGCCCTTGGCGCCGAACATGCCGCGGCGCACGTCGATGACTTCTTCGTCGGCGCGGCTGATTGCTTCTTTCGGGTCCTGGTCCGGTGAGCTCATCGCAGCAGTCCGCGCATCTCGATCGTGGGCCGGGCCGACAGCGCCGCCTGCTCGGCTTCGGCGATGGCGGTTTCCCGGTTGACGCCCAGCGGCATCTCCTGAATCTTCTCGTGCAGCTTCAGGATTGCGTACAGCAGCATCTCGGGTCGTGGTGGGCAGCCGGGCAGGTAGATGTCCACCGGGACCACGTGGTCGACGCCCTGCACCACCGAGTAGTTGTTGAACATCCCTCCGGATGATGCGCACACGCCCATGGCCAGCACCCATTTCGGCTCGGCCATCTGGTCGTAGATCTGCCGCAACACCGGAGCCATCTTCTGGCTGACCCGCCCGGCGACGATCATCAGGTCGGCCTGCCGGGGGGTTGCCGAGAATCGCTCCATGCCGAACCGGGCGATGTCGAATCTTGGCCCGGCCGTTGCCATCATCTCGATGGCGCAGCAGGCCAACCCGAACGTCGCCGGCCACAGTGAGTTCTTGCGGACGTAGCCCGCGACCTTCTCGACTGTGGACAGCAGAATCCCGCCGGGCAGCTGTTCCTCAAGACCCACGTCTTACCTCAATCCCACGTCAGGCCGCCGCGGCGCCACACGTACGCGTAGGCCACGAAAACCGTCAGCATGAAGATCACCATTTCGACCAGAGCGAAGGTGCCCAGCGCGTCATAGCTGACGGCCCACGGATACAGGAACACGATTTCGATGTCGAAGACGATGAAGAGCATTGCGGTGAGGTAGTACTTCACCGGAAAGCGCTGCCCGGCCGTCGCATGAGGGCCGCTCACCGATGTCTCGGTGGGTTCGATTCCACACTCGTACGCCGACATCTTCGATTTGTTGAAACGTGACGGGCCGGCCAGGCTCGCGATCGCCACCGAGCCCACGGCAAAGGCGGTGGCGATGGCGCCTAGCACCAAGATGGGTATGTAGACGTTCAATTCGCTCCATGATCCGTCGTACGAGCCGCCTGCAGCGGCCAGGCGGTAACCGGGCTGCTGTGACAAACCGGTCCGCGGGCCCGCCACAGTGATTTACAACATAGCGTCGCGGCGAGCGACGCGCTTGCCCGGGGTGTGCGTTTGGCGGTATCGGGGCGCCGTCTCGGGCGGTGCTGCGCAAACTCGATAGCCGGTGAAACCAATCCCCGCCGCCCCATCCGATCCGCCGCACCGGCCACTCGGGGAACCCCAGCAAAGGCGAGGCGGCGCCGATCGCTGCGGCGGTCAAGATCAGCGGCATCGCCAGGGCGGATGGCCCGTCGTCAGCAACGTCGCGACGAGCGGCGGTCGCCGTGCCGATAAGGGGCGAACTTGTCAGGACTGCCGCATTCGGCGGCTGGGAAGGAACGCTCGCGGCAAAGACGCGGAGCGGATCGGATCAGCGAACGGGCGCCCGTAGCAGGCTCAGCACCGTGCGGCCAAGCAGGATGGGGTCTATGGGATGTGGCACCGCGCCCTCGGCGCGCGACCAGGAGGCCAACCACGCATCGTCGGGCCGGCCGGTCAGCACGACCACAGGCGGGCAGGTCTCGAGTTCGTCTTTGAGCTGCTTTGCGATTCCCATGCCCCCGGTGGGGGTGGCCTCGCCGTCCAGAATGGCCAAGTCGATGCCGCCCTTGTCCATCGTCGCGATCACCATGGGTCCGGTCGCCACCTCGACGTAGCTCAGCTCGGGCAGATCGGGATGCAGCTGCTTGCCCAGCGCCCGCATCACCCGTTCGCGGGTTTGGACGTTGCTGCTGTAGACGAGGATCCGCAGCGCGACGCTGGCTTGGGGGGTGGAGTCGGACACGGTGCAGATGCTACTGGTGTCGTACCGGGCACAGCGGGGTGCCCGCACAAATGTTTATTGCGATGCCCGCACGAAGATGGCGTCCGCCGCGACGGTCACCGTCGAGCTGATCATGCCGGCCCGGTTCCACCCCAGGTCGAACCGGTCCCGATCGAGCTTGGTTTCGCCGGTGACTCGGACCGAGCCGTCGTCGAGCTCGCAGATCGTGACGGGCAGCGGCACCTCGGCGGTGACGCCTTTGATGGTGAAGCTGGTCCGAAGCTCGGCGGACTTGCCTTTCGTCGGTTGCACCGCGGTGACGACGACGCTGATCTCGCCGAAGCGCTCGACGTCGAAGAAGTCGGCCGAGCGCAGGTGCTTGTCGCGGCGGCCGATGCCCGTGTTCAGCGAGGCCGCCCGAATGTCCACGCGGCCGAAAACCGCTCCCTTGCCGGTCAGTTGGCCGTCGCCGGTGAAGTCGGTGAAGCGGCCCTTGACGTTCACCAGGCCCCACATGTTGCGGATCTTGAAAGTGATGGCCGAGCGGTCCGGGGCCAAATTCCACACGCCGGCCATCTCGGGATCGTGAAGCAGTGTCTCCAATGTCGTCATCGTCACCCCCAATGTGTCGTGGCGAATGTAGCGCTAGTTCATCAGCGGCGCGATCCCGGCGGGATCGAAGTACTCGTCGATCCGCTCGATCAGGCCGTCCGCGCCCACCCGGATCACGATGCAGACCCGCAGCGAGATCGTCTGCCCGGCATGCCCGGTGGCGTGCAGGACGTGCTGTTGGACGAAACCCCGTACGGATCCGTCATCGAAGAAATGCCGGTCCAGGATTTCGTAGCGACGGTGCGTGGTCGCGCCGATGAACCAAGCGATGACCCGCATCGCGCGGCCCTTGTCGTCGTCGCGCCGCGAGCCGACACGCCACACCGCGATGTCGTTGCTCCACATCGCGTCAACGGCGGCGACGTCGCTTCGCTCGATCGCGCTGAACAGGCGGTTGGCCGCATCGAGAACCGTTTCGGCGCTGGAAGCGGGCATGTCTGGCTCCTTTTCTGATCGCCGAGCTATTCGCTGTCGTAGCCGGGGTGGGCGACGGCCAATCGTCGTCGCACCAGGATGCGCAGGCAGGCGGTGACCTGGTGCGCTTGCCCGTCCATGTCGCCGGCCCGGATCGCGGCGGCCAGCTGTTCCTCGTCGGCGAATCCCAGGCCGGCCAACGCCGCGCGAGACTCCGCCTCGTTCTCGTCGAGCAGCTCGCGCTCGACGATGCGCAGTGCGTTGGCCGCGACCCGGGCGTGGAAGTTGACCTGGCCTTCGGTCGCGCCGCGCACATCGGTTTCCAGGAATTCGGCGACCGCGGCAACCAGTTCGGCGGCCAGCGGGCGACCGTATGCGCCGATCATCACCGCGCCTCGAGCAGGTTGAGGAGGTCCCACTCGGTCTCGCAGACGCGGCGGCCGATGGTGGCCAGCTCGACCGAACGGCTATGCCCGCTCAGGTGCCGTTCCGCCTGGAAACGGCAGATGATGCCCCAGCGCAAGGTGGCCAGCACCAGCCACCAGTGAAACGACACCCGGTCGACCGTCGTCCCGCTGGCCCGTTCGTAGGCTCGCAGGAAGCTTTCGATGCTGCCCAGGCCGCCTGCGCCGAGGCTGGCCGGTGCACCGAATCGCCAGGCCCGGATGCAGAACCACGCCAGGTCTTCGTACGCCTGCCCGACGTGCACCAGCTCCCAGTCCAGCACCGCCGCGAGGTTCGACCCGTCGACGATAAGGTTGCCCATCCGAAAGTCGCCGTGCACCAACACCGCCGGCGATGGTTGGGGACGGTGGGCGGCCAGCCAGCGGAACCCCCATTCGAAGGTTGCGGTGGTATCGCCCATGTCGTCGAGGCGTTGACGCCATTCGGACAGTTGGTCTTCATGGGTCAGGTCCGCGGCGCCCGTGTCGGCACGGTGAATCGCGGCCACCGCCTGCGCGCACTGCTGCAGCAACCGTGTGCGGGACGCGTGCCCGTCGGCGCCGTCGAGTTGCCGCTGAATGCGTCGCACGATGGTTTCACCCTTGATCTCGTCACAGATCAAAAACGGATTGCCCAGTGCGGCAGGCGAATTGTCGGCGACCAACACGTGTGGGACCGGCGCGCCCGCGGCCGCCGCGGCGGCCTGGGTCTTGGCTTCGAGCTCCATGCCGGCATGCACATCATCGGGAGGGCCGGTGCGCAGGATCAGCGCGCGACGCTGCGAGTCGGCGACGGCCTCGAACGCCCAGGTGGTTCGGCTGGCGCCACCGGTCAACGCGCGCAGGTTCTCGACAGCGGTGTCGGCGCCCAGGACCTTGGTGAGCACCCCGGCCAGTTTGGTGGCCAGTTCGGCTGATTCGACGCTGTCCATCACTTCTGGCCGAATTTGAACAGGCGTTGCGCCACCCGGCGAATCTGAATCTCCTCTGCTCCCTCGGTGATCCGGTAGCGACGATGATGGCGGTAGATGTGTTCGAACTGCTCGTGCCTGCTGTAGCCGAGGCCGCCGTGAACCTGCATCGCGCGGTCGGCGGCGTCGCAGACCAGCCGGTTGGCGCGGTAGTTCGCCATCGAGACCTTGTCGGAGACCTCCATGTGGTGGTCGCGGTCCAGATGCCAGGCGGCGTATTGCACCAGCAGCCGCACCATCTGCGCTTCGGTCTGCAGCTCTGCCAGCGGCCACTGCACGGCCTGATTGACCGACAGCGGCTTGCCGAACACCTTTCGGCCCGCGGCATATTCGGCGGCACGGTCGATGCAGTACTGCGCCGCGCCCAGGCTGCTCGCGGCCTGCCGAATCCGGTTCTCGTGCAGGAATGTTTGAGCGACCTCGAGACCGCTGTCCACCTCGCCGAGCACCGCATCGGCGGGGATCCGGACATCGGTCAGCTCAACTTCGCCGTGGTCGGTGGGCATGTTGAAGGTCCACCAGTAGTAGGGAACGTTGAATCCGGGCGAATCGGTCGGCACCAGGAACGCGGTGATGCCGCGCGCGGCTCCCGGTTCGCCCGAGGTGCGTGCGAAGACCAGGTCGTGGGTCGCGCGGTGCACACCGGTGTTGAACCGCTTGGAGCCGTTGATCACCCAGCTGTCCCCGTCGCGTTCGGCGCGCGTCTCCAGCCAGGTCGCATCCGATCCGTGCTGCGGCTCGGTCAGGCCGAACGCCATGGATCGTTCCCCGGTGATCAACGCTTCCGACCACTGCTTGCGTTGCTCCTCGGTGCCGAACCGCTCCATCATGATCACCTGCGGGAAGTTGCCCACGATCGACGATTCGTTCTGCAGGTCGTTGTGCAGGCCGAGACCCTTGTGCGCCAGATGCTCCCGGATGACCGCCATGTCGACATTGGTGCCGTCGCGGCCGCCCAGCGAGGCCGGCAGCCCGTAGCGCAACCAGCCGGCCTTGTCTGCTCGCCTGCGCATTTCGGAAAGCAGATCCTCCCACTCGCGCGCCGGAATCCCATCGTTGTCCCAATCGGTGCGCGCGTGTTCGCGACGCTGATCGAAATACTGCATGTTCTCGCGTTCCAGCGGCTTGATCTCGGCCTCGATGAACTCATCCATCTCGGCGAGCACGCCGGGAAGGTGCTCTGGCAGCGTGAAATCCACGTGTTCTCCTACGATGTCGTGAGGTTGCCGTACAGGGTTTTCTTCCAGACCGTCGACAAGGTCGCGATGGCATCTTCGTCGCTGATGTTCAGACCGAGGCCCGATTGGGCCGCGGGACCTAGAGTGCTGGCAAACACGGTGGTGAAATTCTCGAACAGCAACGCGATGGCCGCCGCGGTGTGCTGCGGGTGTAGCTCGGCGCCGTAACCCTGCTCCTGGGCCCGGCGCACCGAGGCCGCCACGAGATCCATTCCGAACCGTCGGAATTCGTTCTGCACGGCCGCGAAGCGCTGCTGGGTGGCGGCCAGCTGGGCCACCGCGATCATGATGCCGATGTTCTGCTTGAACATGTTCCAGTATCCGGTGACCACCGAAGTAAAAAAGTTGTCGTCTCCGGCGGGGGTTCCACCCGCTTGCGGGGGAGAGTCCGGCAGGTGGACGCTCAGTCCCGACGGCGTGACGACCTCGTGCAGAAACGCCTCCGCGAGGGCGGCCAGCAGGTCCTCCTTGTCAGTGAAGTATCGGTAGAAGACCGCCGGTGATTTTCCCGCGGCCGACGTGATGTCGGCCAGCGTGGTGCCGTGAAATCCCCGTTCGGCGAACAGTTTCCGGGCCGCCTGCTCGATGGCCTGCCTGGTCTGGCGGCCTTTGGCGGTCAGCTCGCGGTTCGCCTCCGGGGCGGACATCAGTTCCGCATCCGGTCGCCGGCGCGCAGCAGGGCGCTCGGTAGGTCGTGTCCCACCAGCGACTTCGCCACGCCGGCCGCGGCGATGGCGGCCCGCAGGTCGACGTCCACGTCGAAACCGCTGTCACCCAGCAGGTATACGAGGTCCTCGGTGGCGATGTTGCCGGTGGCTCCCGGGGCGAAGGGGCAGCCGCCGAGGCCGCCGACCGAGGCGTCCAGCCGGGTCACCCCGGCGCTGACCGCCGCGTAGGCGCTGGCCAGTCCGGAGCCTCGGGTGTTGTGAAAGTGCCCGCCCAACGGCAGGTCGCCCAGCACCGGACGCAGTTGTGCGATAAGCGAACTCACCCGTCCCGGGGTGGTGGTGCCGATGGTGTCGGCGATCGACAGGCGGTCGGCGCCGCGGTCGCGGGCCGCCGCCGCGATGTCGAGCACCCGCTGCGCCGGGGTGGGGCCTTCGAACGGTGAGTCCCAGGCGGTGGCGATGACGACCTCGACGGTGACGTCGCCATCGTGCGCGATCGCGACGATCTCGTCGATCTGATTGGTGGCCTCCGCGCTGGTGCGCCCGACGTTGGCCTTGCTGAAGGCGTCGTCGGCGGCGACCACGTACTCGATGGAGCGCAACCCCGCGGCGACAGCCCGCTTGGCGCCGTTGGGACTGGCCACCAGGGCCGAGAACTCGATGTCGGGGTAGTCGTGCAGATGGGCGGCCAGCTCGGCGGCATCGGCCATCGACGGCACCTTCGTCGGCGAGACGAACGCGGTCACCTCCACCTCGCGAACCCCGGTGGCCGCCACCGCGGCCAGCAGTTCGAGCTTGGCGGACAGCGGGATTGGCGTCTCGATCTGCAGACCGTCGCGCAGCGCTACTTCTCGAATCTCAACGTGGGTCACAGCACCTCCTCGGCGCGCAGCTCCTCGAGTTCCTCGGCCGTCTTCCCCAGGAGCCCGATGTAGACGTCGTCGTTGTGCTGGCCCGGCCGCGCGGGGCCGGCGTGGCGGACCTGCCCCGGCGATTCCGATAACACCGGCACGATGCCCGGGCCCAACACGTTGCGCTGCACGCGCTCGTCGTAGTGCTCCACCAGCATGCCGCGGGCCCGTAGCTGGGGGTCGTTGACCACCTCGGCGACGGTGTTGATGGGCCCCGCGATGACCCCTGCGGCGGAGAGGATTTCGATGATCTGTGCGGGCGGGCGTTGTGCGGCCCACGCCCCGATGATGTTGTCGAGTTCGTCTTGATTGCGGCCGCGGGCGACATGTGTGGCGAACCGGTCGTCGGTGGCCAGCTCCGGGCGACCCATCGCCTTGCACAGCCGGGCGAAGACGGTGTCCTGGTTCGCGGCGATCACCACCCACGAGCCGTCGGCGCTGCGGTAGATGTTGGACGGGGCGATGCCGTCGAGCCGGGTGCCCGACGGTCCGCGGACCACCCCGCCGGCATCGTAGTCGGGAATGGTGGATTCCTGTACGGCCAAACATGATTCGGTCAGCGCGACGTCGACCACCTGACCGCGGCCGGTGACGCTGCGCCGGTACAGCGCGGCCAGCGCGCCCTGCGCGCCGAACATGCCGGCCAGGCTGTCACCGAGCGAGAGCGCCAGCCGGGGCGGCGGGCCGCCGGGAAACCCGTTGAGGTGCCGCAGCCCGCTGGCCGCTTCGGCGACCGAGGCGTAACCGGCCTTGGTGGCGTCCGGTCCGGTCTGCCCGTAGCCGGACACCCGGACCAGGATGATGCCCGGATTGCGTTCGCTGAGCACGTCGTAGCCCAGGTGCCACTTTTCCAGGGTGCCCGGACGGAAGTTCTCCACCACGATGTCGGATTTCTCGACGAGGTCGCAGAACAGTTCGCGGCCCCGGGGGTGGCGCAGGTCCAGCGTGATCGCCTTCTTGTTGCGCGCGTGCACCGTCCAGAAGACGTGCTGCCCATCGATTTCGGCCTGACCCCAGGTGCGCAAGGGGTCCGGCGCCTTGGGCAGTTCCACCTTGATGACCTCGGCGCCCATGTCGCCGAGCAGCCGCCCGGCGAAGGGCCCGGCGATCAGGGTGCCCAGCTCGAGCACCCGAACGCCGTCCAGTGGGCCGGCCGGTGTCATACGCTCATCCTGCGCTCGCAAAATCGTGTCGCACCAGCCAGTCGGTGACAATGGTGACGGCGGCCCGTAGCGCGTCGCGCTGGTCGGGTCCCGCGTAATAGTGTGTGGCGCCGGGGATTTCGTGCATCTCCTTGTCCTCGTGTCCAATCGCCTGGAACAGCCGCCGGGTGTGGCTGGGCGTACAGGCGTCGTCCGCCAGGTTACCGATCACCAGCGCGGGGATCGCGATGTCGGGTCCGCAGGCCACCGCGTCGCCACGGGCGTCGTCGTAGCTCCACTGCGACAGCCAGCCGCGCAGGGTGCAGAACCGGGCCAGCCCGACGGGGCTCATGTTCACCACCTGGGGATCGCCCAGATAGCAGGTTCCGGGCTTACGTTCGTTGGGATCCACGGCCGGGTCCAGCCAGCGCGGGTCGGCCATGGTGCCATGCACGATGAAGCCGAACTCGTCGTCGGGGCGGCCGGCGGCGGCCAACTCGGCCAGCTTGTCCCTGACCCACGCGGTGATGCGGCGGTTGCGGTCGATCTGCGCCCGCCGGTAGCGGTCCAGGAATTCTTGGCTGTAGGGCGGTTGATTGGGGTTGTCCGGGTTGTACAGATCCAGCTCGGGGTCGCGCTTGGTGGGGTCGGATTCGTCGAGGATCGACGCGTCCAGCCATTCGGTCAGCGTGCCGTGCCGGCTGATGTGCGCGGCAAGCAGCATGATCCCGTCGGCGGCCGGCAGGTCGAGCTTGGTCAGGTCGGGGCCGTCGCCGGTCGGGCTGGACGTGACGGTCGGATTCTGCGCCTGCTGCTGGTAGAACACCGACAGCGAACCGCCGCCGCTCCATCCGGCCAGCACCACCTTGGAATAGCCCAGCCGCTTTTTGGCGTCCTTGATGCACTCGCCGAGGTCCTCGACGACCTTTTCCATCAGCAGCGCCGAATCGGTGCCACGGAAGCGGCTGTTGCAGTAGATGACGTGATGGCCGGCCCGCGCCAGCGCGTTGATCATCGGCAGGTAGGCCCCGCCGCCGATGGGATGCATGAACACCAGCACGGTGTCCGACGGTTTGTCCTTGGGTCTGAGCAGGTAGCTTTCCAGCACGGTGATCTCGGCCAGGCCGCCGTAGACGTCCCGTACTCCCGAAATATTTTGAAAGGCCACGAGATACGGGATTCGGTCGTAATCGAACTTCTTGGGCTGCACCGCTTGTGTCATCAATGTTGTCCTAGGTCGTGGGCCAGTACCTCGGCCGACGGGGTCAGCCGCCGGCGCGTGTCGATGGCGATCACCTGCCAGTCGACGCGGGAGTAGTCGTCGAATTTGCGGCGCGCCCGCTCCCGCGCCTTCTCGGGTGCGCCGTGGTGAACCCCTTGCGGCGCATGCGAAATCAAACCCGGTGGCATCGGAATGCCGTACAGCGAGCCGCCGTGGAAGAAGGCGATCTCGTCGTAGTCGACGTTGCGGTGATACCACGGTGTGCGTTCGGTGCCGGGAATTCCCTCGGCGGGCTTGGGCAGGAAGTTCATCACATAGACACCGGTGGCCTGCATGAACAGGTGCACCGTCGGCGGCAGGTGGACACTGTCGGACGTGACCACGTTGTAGTCCGCGATGTTGAAGGTGAACGCGAAGTTGTCGCCGCGCCAGCCTTCGACGTCGAGCGGATTGTGTTGATAGAACAGCGTTGTCGGGCCGCCCTCGTGAATGAGCCGTACCTCGAATTCGCCGTCGGTCTCATCGACGGGCGCCGGCTCGGGGATGACGACCTGCGACGGGTCGAAGGGGAAATGGCGGCCCAGGGCGCCCGGTGGCGGCACCCGGAACTCGTCGGTGGCCTCGATCATCAGCATCGTCGTCGCGCTGTCGGGCAACTGGCGCCAGGTGCATGCCTTCGGGATGTACAACCAGTCGCCCTCCCGATAGCGCAACGGCCCGAATTCGGTCTCGGCCAGGCCACTGCCCTGGTGGACGAAGCACAGCAGGTCGCCGTCGACATGACGGACGAAGAACGGCATCGGCTCGTGACGACGGCTCAACCGAATTCGGCAGTCGTCGTTGCTGAACATCAGCAGCGGCCCACCGTCGGCTTCGGTGGCATCGCCGGGCTTGAGCTCGCTGGACAGCACGTCGATGGGACGCAGGGGGCCGACCGACCGATAGGCGGTGGGGTCGTGCCGCCGGTACAGGTTGGCGGTGCGGCCGGTGAATCCGCCCCGGCCCAGCTCGTCGTCCTTGAGGCCGTCGAGGTCGGCGTGCAGGCGGCGTGGGGTTCGGCCTTTTCGCAGGTGCACAAAGGATTCCATGGACGGCTCCTCCGAGGGGGACCAGCTGGATCGCGATCGAGGGTGAGAAAACTGAAAGTGACATTACTTTTTGTTTTTCGGACACGCAAGAGGCGTCGCGAACGCGCCCTTGAAAACGTCGCTTGTACGCCGCAAGCGCCCAAGGCGTCTACCGCCCCGCGGCGAAACCACTGTGGCGGATGGGAGCAACTGCGGGGCCTACCCCCGGACGCGCAGCACGACTTTCCCTTTGGCGCTCCGGTTCTCGAGCGACGCGACCGCGGTCGCGGCTTGCTCCAGCGGGTAGGCCACCGGTTCGGGCGGGGCCAGCTCCCCGGAGGTGAGCAATCGCTCGAGTCCGGCCCACTGCTCGTGCAGCGCGCCCGGATGCGTCCCCGCCCAGGCGCCCCAACCCACGCCGACCACGTCAACGTTGTTGAGCAGCAATCGATTCACCTTCACGGTAGGAATCTCACCGCCGGTGAAACCGATGACCAGCAGCCGCCCGCCGGGAGTAAGGGAGCGCAGGGAGTCGGTGAACCGGTCGCCGCCGACCGGGTCGACGACGATGTCGACGCCACGGCCGTGGGTCAACTCCTTCACCGCATCCTTGAAACCGTCGGCGAGCACCACGTCCGTCGCCCCGGCCGCCGTGGCGATGTCCGCCTTGTTCTGCGTGCTGACCACGGCGATGGTGCGGGACGCGCCCAGCGCCGGCGCCAGGCGCAGCGCCGAGGTGCCGATGCCTCCGGCCGCGCCATGCACCAGGACCGTCTCGCCGCGCTGCAGCCGGCCCCGGACGGTCAGCGCGAAGTACACCGTCAGGTCGTTGAACAGCAGGCCGGCGCCGGCCTCAAAGCTCACATTGTCGGGCAGCTTGAACACCCGGTCCGGGGCCAACACCGCGACCTCGGCCATGCCGCCGGACAGCATCGTGAGGCCGACGACCCGGTCGCCCTCGCGCACGTGCGCGTCCTCGGGTGCCGACCGGACCACGCCGGCGATCTCGGCGCCGAGCACAAAGGGCAACTCCGGGCGATATTGGTAGAGGCCCCGGGTGAGTAGGGCGTCCGGGAAGGCCACCCCGGCGGCGTGCACGTCGACGACGACCCCGTCGCCCGACGGTTCGTCGATGTCGGTCAACTCGACCGCGTCTGGCCCATCGAGCCGAGTCACCTGTATCGCGCGCATGCCACCTCCGTCGTCGCTGCCATCGGCGCTGCCATCACTGCGCCCGAACAGCGCTTGATCAGCCTACTGCCGCCTCAAAATCCGCCCGCGACCCGCACCACGGCCCGACCGGAGAACTTGCCGGCGCGCACCCGATCGATGACTCCGACGACGTCCTTCACATCAACATCGCTGACCAGCGAGTCCAGGTGACGTGGCCGCAACGAATCGCCGAGCCTGGCCCACAATTCGCGGCGCGGTCCGATCGGCATCAGCACCGAGTCCATGCCCAGCAGCGCGACCCCGCGCAGGATGAACGGCAGCACCGTGGTGTGCAGGGCCGGGCCGCCGGTGAGGCCGCTCGCCGCCACCGCGCCGCCGTAATCGACCGTGCTGAGCACGTCGGCCAGCGTCGCGCCGCCCACGCAGTCCACCCCACCCGCCCAGCGCGCCTTGCCGAGCGCGCGTGGCTTGGCGTCGGGGTCGGCGGGCAGCCGCCCGATAACCTCTGCGGCGCCAAGGGCTTTGAGTCGGTCGGCGGCCTCGGGCTTGCCGCTGGAGGCGACCACTTGGTAGCCGGCGGCCGCGAGCAGGTCCACGCTGATCGAGCCGACGCCGCCGGTGGCGCCGGTGACGACGATGGGACCCGCGTCGGGCGCGATGCCCCAGTCGATCAGCGCCTGCACGCTCATCGCGGCGGTGAAGCCCGCCGTGCCGATCGCGGCCCCCTCGTGTGGGCTCAGCGCGCCGAGCGCCACGACCTGGCCGGCCGGTAAGCGCGCGTATTCGGCGTAGCCACCGTGGTGGCCGGTGCCGATCGCGTACCCGTGGGCCAGCACCTGATCGCCGACGGCGAAGTCGGGAGACGTCGATTCCACGACCTCACCGGTGAGGTCGATGCCCGGCACCACCGGGTAGTCGCGCACCACGCCGCCACCCGGCGTCAGCGCCAGCGCGTCTTTGTAGTTGACGCTCGAATACAGGACTCTGATCGTCACCTCGCCCGGCGGCAGGTCGGAGTGGTTCAGCGTCTCGACCGACGTGGTTATCCGGTCACCATCTTGTCGCGCGACGAGCGCCTGAAACGTGTCCATGAGTCGACGCTAACCTCACCGTATGGATCCCTTTCCACTCGGTGGGTTTTCGGTCAACCGCGTCGGATTCGGCGCCATGCAACTGCCGGGACCTAATGCGTTCGGTCCGCCGCGCGACCGTGACGAAGCGCTGGCCGTGCTGCGCCGCGCGGTCGAACTGGGCGTCGACCACATCGACACCGCGCAGTTTTACGGCCCCGACGTCGCCAACGAGCTGATTCGCGCCGCGCTGCATCCCTATCCGCAGAACCTGGCATTGGTCAGCAAGGTCGGTGGGCGCCGCGATGACACCGGCGCCTGGTTGCCGGCGGACGCGCCGGCCGACTTGCGACGCGACATCGAGATCAACCTGCGCAGCCTCGGCGTCGAGCAGTTGGCCGTGGTCAACCTGCGAGTGTTCGAAAGCGACGGCCCGGACCGGGAGTTCGACGACCAGCTCTCGGCCATGATCGAGGCGCGCGAGCAGGGACTGATCGGCGGAATCGGGCTGAGCAATGTCAATCGCGAGCACCTGCTGCATGCCGTGGGGCGCATTGAAATCGCTTGCGTGCAAAATGCGTTCAACTTGGTGCAGCGGGAGTCCGCCCCGGTGCTGCAGGAATGCGCGGCGCGGGGGATTGCCTCAGCCACCAGGTGGTTCAACAGACCGCGCAGCGACTGGGTCGCACACCGGCTCAGGTCGCGCTCGCGTGGACGCTCAGCGTGGCGCCCAACGTGCTGCTGATCCCCGGCACCTCGTCGCTGAGCCACCTGGAGGAGAACCTGGAGGCCGCGTCCATCGAATTGAACGACGACGCCCGCGAGCGCCTGAACGCAATCGCTACTTGAGCTCGGAAGAGGACAGGCCCAGCAGGCGGCGCGCAACCACCAGCTGCTGAATCTGCTGCGTGCCCTCGAAGATGTCCAGGATCTTCGAGTCGCGCGCCCATTTCTCCAGCAGTGACTGTTCGGAATAGCCTGCGGTGCCGGCCAATTCGACGGTCTTGAGTGTGACGTCGGTGGCCATGCGGCCGGCCTTGGCCTTGCTCATCGACGCTTCTTTGGAGTTCGGGATCTTGTTGTCGGCCTGCCACGCCGCCCGCAGCGACAGCAGATAGCTGGCCTCCCAGTCGGCCTCCATGCGGATGAACTCCGCCGCCGCGGCGCTCTGGGCGTGCGAGGGCCTGTCGTAGGAGATCTCCACGCCGGCCTCGGTGAGGATCTTGCGAATCTCTTCCAGCGCGGCACGGCCGACGCCGACGGCCATGGCCGCAACGATGGGCCGGGTGTTGTCGAAAGTCTCCATCACTCCCGAAAAGCCCTTGCCCACCTCGATTTCGGGGTTGCCGAGCAGGTTTTCCTTCGGAATGCGGGCATTGTCGAACCGGATGACCGCGGTGTCGGAACCCTTGATGCCGAGCTTGTGCTCGAGCCGTTCGACCGTGACCCCGGGATGCTCACGCGGCACGACGAACGACTTGATCGCGGCGCGGCCCTGCGACTTGTCGAGCGTCGCCCACACCACGATGTGGGTGGCGCGGGAGCCGGCGGTGACGAAGATCTTCTCGCCGTTGATCACATACTCGTCGCCGTCCAGCCTGGCCGTCGTCGACACCGCCGCCGAGTCCGATCCGAAGCCGGGCTCGGTGATGGCCATCGCCGCCCACACCTTGCCCAGGCGTTGCAGCTGCTCTTCGTTGGCGACGGCGGAGATGGCCGCGTTGCCCAGCCCCTGGTAGGGAACCGACAACATCATCGCGAGGTCACCCCAGCTGGCTTCCAGGGTCTGCAGCAGTGCGGCCATGTTGGCGCCGTTGTGGTTTTTGTCCCGTTCTTCGTCCTCACCGCCCAGCGCGTTCGCTCCAGCGAATTCGATTGACTCCGAGGCGCCTTCGAAGAGGCTGAACAGTGTGTCGAGCTCGACCGGGTACGCGTGTTCCTTGAGGTCGTACTTGCGGGCGATGGGACGCATCAACTCGGCGGCGCCCTGGTGCGTCTTCGTCGTCACCGCCTGCATCTTGCGGGGGAGTTCCAGATTGATTGCCATGATTGAACTTTCAGCTCGAGTTGGATAACGACTCAGATGACGACGACGCCCTCGGCCACGCCGATGGCCCGCAAATCGCGGTACCAGCGTTCGACCGGGTGCTCTTTCGTGTAGCCGTGGCCGCCGAGCAGCTGAACGCCGTCGAGGCCGATCTGCATGCCCTTGTCGGCGCCGAGCCGCTTGGCCAGTGCCGCCTCGCGGATGAACGGCAGGCCCTGCTCGGCGCGCGCAGCGCCGCGCCAGGTGATCAGCCGCAACCCGTCCAATTCGATGGCGATGTTGGCGCACATGAAGGCCACCGCCTGGCGGTGGGCGATCGGCTCACCGAAGGCCTCGCGTTCCTTCACGTACGGCACGACGTAGTCGAGCACCGCGTGCGAGGTGCCGACGGTGAGCGCGGCCCAGCCCAGCCGGGCCAGCGCGATCGCCTCGGAGTAATCCTCGTCGGTCGCCTCGTCCTCACCGAGCCGCGCGGTCGGCGGCACCGTCACCCCGGAGAGTTCGACGTGGCCCAGGGCCGCCGCGCGGATCCCCATGCTCGGATCCGCCTTCACGGTAAGGCCTTTCGCCGAGGACTCGACGATGAACAGCGCCGGCTTGCCGTCCAGCTGCGCGCCGACGATGAAGAGCTCGGCATCGGCAGCCGCCGGGACCAATGACTTCACCCCGTCCAGGCGGTAGCCGCTCGGGGTGCGCACCGCGGTGGTCTTCAGCCGGGTGGGGTCGAAGAGCGGTTGCGGCTCGGAGATGGCCACGCATGCTTGGGGCACGTTCTCACCGGCGAACTCGGGAAGATAGGTGGCCTGCTGGTCGGCGCTGCCCCAGTGGGTGAGCGCGGAGGCCACGCCGCCCGGGGCCAGCAGCGGCAGGGCCAGACCCATGTCGCCGTACGCCAGCGCCTCGGCGACCAGCACATTGGTCACGCTGGACCGGTGTGCGGCGATGCCGTCGAAGTCCTCGGGGATGTTGATTGCGGTGATGCCCAGCTCGGCGGCCTTGGCGATCAGCTCGTGCGGGTAGGTCGTCGCCTCGTCGGCGTCGTGCGCGGCGGGGCGCAGCACTTCCTCGGCGAAATCGTCGAGTGTCTCGACGATCATCTTCTGCTCGTCGTCGGGCGTCAGGTCGAAGTAGTCCTTGCCGCTGGACTTGAGCCGAGTCGGCCCGCCGCGCAGGTTCTGGATTCGCTTGAACTCCCGGGAAGAGGCGGCGGCAGTGGAGAAGACCGTCTTGGTGCCGTAGCGCAGCGCGCGGTTGAGCGGGTCGCGCAGCTGGTACTTGTCCAGGAACTCCTGCCCGACGAGCGGGGTGATCAGCGCGATGGCGATGTCAACGCCGGTGCGTTTGTGCGTTTGCAACCCGACAGCGGACTTGTGGTCGCGCCGTTTGGCGCGGGGGCGGGTCGATGTCTGTTTGGAACCGGAACCGGTCATTTCAGCAGCCTCAGGTCGTTGGGCAATGCGGATATCGCCGATCTTACTCCGGAGTAAGATCGGAGAGAACACTTGTTAACTAATTCACAGCGGGCTGGCCGCGAGGCTGCCGAGCACCTGCCCTTGCAGCAGGCCATTGGTGGCCACGGCGCTGCCGTGATGCGGTCCCGCGGTGCCGTCCAACGCCGTCAGCGTGCCGCCCGCTTCCCGCACCAGGATGTCGAGCGCCGCGAGGTCCCACACCGATACTTCCGGTTCGGCGGCGATATCGACCGCGCCTTCCGCGAGCAGGCAATAGGACAGAAAGTCACCGAAGGCGCGCACCCGCCATACCGTGTCGGTCAGTGCGATGAAGCGGTCCCGCACACCGAGCTGCGCCCACCCGGACAGGCTGGAAAATGAAAGGCTGGCCGAATTCAGTTGGGCCACTGAGGAAACAGAGAGCCGGCGGGCGGGCGCACCATTGACCGCGACGAAAGCGCCCCGGCCGTGCGCGGCCCACCACCGGCGCTGCAATGCCGGCGCACTCACGGCACCGACGACGGGCACTCCGTCTTGGAGCAAGGCGATCAGCGTGGCCCACACCGGCACCCCGCGGACGAAGTTCTTGGTGCCATCGATCGGGTCGATGATCCACTGACGTCCGGTGAAGGTGGTCTCGCCGCCGAACTCTTCGCCGACGATGCTGTCGTCCGGCCGTTCGCGGCCGAGATGCTCACGCAGTTCGGTCTCCACCGCGCGATCGGCGTCGGTCACCGGCGTCAGGTCGGGTTTGGTGTCAACGCGCAGGTCCAGCGCGCCGAATCGCGCGGTAGTCAACGTGTCTGCGCGGTCGGCCAGCGTCAGTGCCAACGCCAGATCGTCCTGGCTCATGACGCAGTCTTATCACGGTCCTACCATGGCCCCGTGTGGGAATTCGGACTGCTGCTCCTGCTGATGGCCGTATTGGCGGTATTTCTCGTCCAACGCTTCGTCCCGCGCGGCCCGCGGGGCGAGCTGCTGAACGGCACGTTGCTGGTGACCGGCATCAGCCCCCGCCCCGACGCCACCGGCGAGCAGTTCGTCACCATCGCCGGCGTGATCAACGGCCCCACCGTCAACGAGCGCGCGGTGTATCAGCGCCTGGCCGTCGATGTGAATCAATGGCCGACCATCGGCCAGCTGTTTCCGGTGGTCTATTCGCCGAAGAATCCAGACAACTGGAGATTCGTTCCCGCGGATCCGCCCGCGCCGCCCGAATCGCCGCCGCCCCCCGCCTCCTGAGCGTCCGTCAGCCTGCCGCGGGCGGACGCGTCATCACCAGGATCCGCCTCCCGTAGCGGGGGACCACAAGCGCGGCCCGCCTGACCGTCCCTCCCGGTACCCCTGGTATGCCGGCCGTCCCGGACCCGATTGGGGCCACCGGTTCACTCGCCGCCAGGTCGGACAGGCCGCTGCCCGGCAATACCGCAACGGGGTTGCCGGTCGCGCTGGCCCAGCCGGGGGGTACCGACATCGAGCCGATTCGTCCGGCGCGCGCCAGCACCGCGTTGACGGTGCCCGGGCCGGACGTGGCACCGCTGAGCACAGGCGACTTGGGAAGGGCGGACGGGACCGCCGCGAGGTTCGGCAGAATGCCCAAGTTCTTGTCGGCCTGGATGATTCCGGCGGCGGTCCCCTCGGTAACGAAGATGGACCTGAATGTGGTCTGGGCGACCTGGATGGTGTCGAGAATTCGGAAGAGTGCTGACGAGGAGCCCCCGGGCGCAGAAGCCGCCTGCGAGCCCGAATTCGAGCTCGAGGCGTTGACGGTGGCTTGAGCGACGGCGGCTACCTGAGCACTTTCCCCATCCGAAGTGGTGGTCCGGCGCGGGTTTGCGAACGGCGAAAATTGCGCTGCCGCAGCGGAACTAGCGGCATAGATGTTCATCGCGGCGGCATCTTGGGCCCAGTACTGCGCGTACTGAGCTTCGGTGGCCGCGATGGCCGCGGTGTTCTGGCCGAAGAAGTTCGATGCCACCAGCGTCGCCAGTTGAATGCGGTTGGCCGCGACCGCGGGTGGTGGCACGGTCATCGCATGCGCGAGTTCGTAGGCTGCCGCGGCGGCCCGAGCCTGCAGGGCGGTCTGCTGTGCACGTTCGGCGGTCGCATGCAGCCACGCCACATATGGCGCGGCGCTGGCCGACATCGCTCGGGCTGCGGGCCCGTGCCAGTACGAGCCCGTCAGGCCGGATAGCACGGATTCGTAGACCGCGGCCGTGATGCTCAGCTCTGCCGAGAGCGAGTCCCAGCTCGCCGCGGCCGCCAACAGCGAGCCCGCTCCGGGACCCGTGTACATCCGGCAGGAGTTCACCTCTGGCGGGAAAAAGCCGAATTCCATTGTCTTACAACTCGATGAGCTGTGTGCAGCGAAACTGCTCGCGACGAACGGTCAGTGCTGTGGTCGGCGGCAGTTGGTGGATTGGCGGCACGTCACCCGGCGGCCGGCGGCCGTGGCATCACGGTGAGCCGCACGCCGTAACGGGGTGGGGAACCCGAGCCGGCCGACCGCGCGGCTCCGCCGCCCGGCATGCCGGGGTACCCCGGATATCCGGACGCCATCGGCTCCTCGGTCCCTGGCAGCGTGGTGAAGCCGGCGGGTTCTAATGGCGAGAAGTGGGTGCTCGTCGGCGCGGACCAACTCGCGGGTACCGACATCGGCCCGATTTTGCCAGCGTGCGAGAGCGTCGCAGTGACGCTGCCCAGGCCACCGCCGAGTCCGGATGTCGCGCCGCGGAGCGCGGGTGCGGCGACCGCCGGAGCGATATTCGCCGCGGCCGCTCCGGGCTTGGCGAGAATCCCCAGATTGTTCTCCGCCCCGATGATTCCGGACACGAACTGCTCCATGTTGTACGGAGCGCTGAAACCGAGGCCGGTTCCCTGAATGGCGTCAAGGACCCGGAAGGCGTTGCCGTTGGCCCCGCCGGCCGCTCCCAGGTTCGGTGCCGCTTGCACCTGCGGTTGGACATCGAGCGGTGAAAACGTCTGCGTAGCAACCTTAGTCGCACCGGAGTTGGCGTTCGCCGTGGCCACGGCGGCGTTCTGGGAGCCCACCCCGGACTCGTTGATGGATTTGTGCGCGGTGGCGAACCGCGGCAACTGGGTCGTCGCCGCCCTCGACGCCGCGGAGTACCCGGACATGGCGCCGGTGTCCTGAGCCCAGAAGTCGGCGTACTGCGCCTCGGTGTCCGCGATGGCCGCGGTGTTCTGGCCCACGATGTTGGTCGTCACCAGCGCTGCCAGCAGTGTGCGGTTGGCCGCGATCACCGGCGGGGGCACCGTCATCGCATACGCCTGTTCGTAGGCCGCCGCGGCCGTCCGCGCCTGCATGGCTGTCTGCTTCGTCTGCTCGGCGGTCGCTTGCAGCCAGCGCATGTACCGGGTCGCCGAGTTCGCCATCGACTCGGACGCGGGGCCGCGCCATTGCAGATCCAGGCCGGCCAACACCGATTCGTAGGACTCGGCCGTGGAGGCCAGCTCGGCCGACAGCGCGTCCCAGCTCCCGGCCGCGGCCAGCAGCGAGGCCATTCCGGGACCCGTGTACATCAGGGCCGAAATGATCTCGGGTGGAAGAAAAGTCCACTCCATGTGTGTGATACATCCCCTCGAAGTGTGGTTTTTCAAGCAAAAGCCACCGACACCGGCGCTAGCCGCATCGGCGTGTTCCCCAGATGTGTGTGGGCCGCTCCCTGATTCGCTTTGCCCCCTCGCGCAAAGCTCACCCCGCGTCAGCTGAGAAGGCAGCCCGGCGCGATCGCACCACGGCCGTCTAGGCGGGCAGCGTGGCGCTTATGCGGTTGGCGGAGCGTGCGCGCGGGGCATTGCGGGGACCTTCGTTTTTTCGGGCCCTCTTAAAGTCGCAAATGCGGCCGATCCCTGCGGGGTTTTGCCTATTTCGAGAAGCCGGCCAGTTAAAATTCAGCGTCCGTTCATCTATAGTTCACCATTTGTTAACCAACGTCAATTTCCTGATGCGCAGGGCTCGAACAATGAAAGTCGTTGAAGTGCTTGGTATCTGGCGGTCGCGACGACCCGGCTGGCCGCCCTGCCGGTGCGTGGGGCAAACCTGGCAGACTGCGCCCCTGGTCATCCGCGATGATTCAAGTTATCGACTACGCCCTGCAGCATCTCGGGATGCCGGAGGAACGGGGTGATGATGTCGACCGGTAAGGGGAAGACGACGGTCGAGTTCTGATCCGCTCCCAACTCCAACAGCGTCTGTAGGTAGCGCAACTGCAACGACGCCGGACTCTTCGACAGGGTCTCCGCGGCTTCGCGCAGCTCCTCGGATGCCTGCAACTCGCCGCGGGCGTTGATGACCTTCGCGCGACGTTCGCGCTCGGCTTCGGCCTCGCGGGCCATCGCCCGCTGCATCGACTCGGGAATCTCGACGTCCTTGATCTCCACCACCCGCACCTGCACACCCCACGGCTCGGTCTGCTTCTCGATGATCGTGCGCAGATCGCTGTTGAGGTCCTCCCGGTGTGCCAGCAGCGTGTCCAGGTCCGCCCGGCCCAGCAACGAACGCAGTGTCGTCTGAGCGATCTGCGATGTCGCCACCGCGTAGTTCTCCACCGCCAGAATCGCTTTCAGCGGCTCCATCACCTGGAACATCACGACGGCGTTGACCCGCGCCGGAACGTTGTCGCGGGTGATCACCTCCTGCGGCGGAATGGTCAGCGTTACCAAGCGCTGGTCGACCCGAATCATTCTATCCACCAAGGGAATCAAGAACCGCAATCCGGGGCCGTACAGGGGGCGTGCGTGCCCCATCCGGAACACAACTCCGCGCTCGTACTCGCGTAGCACGGCGAGCGACCACGTCGCGAGCACGGCAAGCAGGATTATCCCGGCGCCGATCAGGCCGACCACAAGAGCAGTCATGCTGTGTTGTCCTCCTTGCTTTTCCAGCCGCCCCAGCGGGTGGAGTACCGGTCGATGGCGGCGGCCACCTGGTCCTCGATTGCGGTGCGGTGCGGCAGGTGTTCGGGCGCGTTGGACGGAGTGTTCCACAGGTGGCGGACGAGCGGCAGCCCGAGCAGCGCGACGGTCAGCACGGTAGCCGTCAGGACCAGCGCGTCAGCGGCCGAGTGATTGGCCACCAAGGTCGCCAGCGGTAACACGATCCCCAGTCCGGCTACGCAGCAGGCGATTCCGCGGTGAAACCGTCCGGCGTCGGAATGCGGCCACGGATCGACCTCGCGGCTTATCTCACGGCCGTGCTCGGAGGTCGTGCAGTCCGCCTTGACGGGACAGCTATTGCAGACGACCGGCTGTGCGCGATACCGCATGACCCGATGCTTGGGGTCGAAGGAGGTCGGCCACAGCCAATGATCCTGCGGACACACCCATGCATCATGGTCGGGCCGGTAAGTGAATCGGCCTGTGCGCCAACGTGCCGCGTGCGCAGAAGCCCGGCGGGCCATGGCGTCGAAACTCCAGCCGACGGCGAGCAAGGCCAGCGAATACCCGGCGATCATCCACACCGAGGCGGTCGGCGCGCCCACCGGTCAATCCTTCGCCGGCACGGCGGTACCGGTCTCCGGCTCGGCCTGGGTGTACAACGGGTTTTCCGGCAGTTCGTCGACGGTCGTACCCGACCGGAAATTGCGCAGCGCTGTCCATGCGATCCAGACGAACGGCACCACGCCGCCGACTATCAGGATGACGTCGCCCGGAAGCCGGAGCCACTCCAGGACGGCGTTGCCGGGCTTGGTGATGTAGCCCAGCGACCGTGCCTCGAAGTAACCGTCGTTGACCGAGTGGTAGAGCTGCAGCACACCCAGCGGCAGCAAGGTGGCAAAGACCATCCACGCGAGTCCGATGTTCATGCACCAGAACGAGATCCGCGCCAGCTTCTCGGGCCACTTGTCGGGCGGGATCACGTAGCGGAAGGCGAACATGGCCAGGCCGACGGCGAGCATGCCGTACACGCCCATCATCGCCGCATGCGCGTGGTTGGCCGTCAGGGCGGTGCCGATCTGATAGTAGGAGACCACTGGGAGGTTGATTAGGAAACCAAAGATGCCGGCTCCCAGGAAGTTCCAGAATCCCACCGCGACCAGAAACATGACCGCCCAGCGGTGCGGGAACGGGTTCGCGTCGCCGGATTGCTGGCGCGCACCGAGTTGCAGGAACGCCCACGCCTCGACGGTCAGGAAGGTGAGTGGGATGACCTCGGCGGCCGAGAAGAATGCGCCGAGCGCCATGTGCTCCACCGGGGTTCCGGAGAAGTACAGGTGGTGCATGGTCCCGATGACGCCGCCGGCCGAGTAGAGGATGACGTCGAGGAAGATCACGCCCAGCGCGATCCGCTCGCGTACCACGCCGAGCAATACGAACATGTAGGCGACCATCACGGTGGTGAAGAGCTCGAGGAAGTCCTCGACCCACAGGTGCACGACCCAGAATCGCCAGAAGTCCGCGACGGTGTAGTGGGCGTCACTGCCGGCCAGCAGGCCAACGGCGTAGAAGCCGGGGATCGCCAGCCCTGAGAAGAAGAACAGCCAGGGCATGTTCATCTTCGACTCGCTCTTGAGCCTGCCGCGAATGCCGCGCCAGATGATCGCAATCCACACGAACATGCCGATGATCAGCAGGATCTGCCAAAGGCGTGGCAGGTCAAGGTACTCCCACTGCTGGGAGAACAGACCGCCCGCCGGGATCACGCCGTAGATGGACAGCGCCTCGCAGATCAACGACCCGAAGACCACCACGGCGACCGCGCCCAGCAGCACGTATGCCAGCAACGCCTGACGTCTGGGCTCGCGCCGGGCGATGAACGGCACCAGGAAGATGCCACCGGCCAGGAAGGCCGCCGCGGTCCAGAACAGCGACAGCTGCAGATGCCAGGTGCGGGCCAGGTTGTAGGGCAACACGCGGGCCAGATCCAATCCGAAGAAGTTGGACAGATCGGCCCGGTAGTGCTCGGCCGCGGCGCCCAGCAGCGTTTGCGCCAGGAACAGCACCGACACGATCGCGAAGAACCAGATGCAGGCGCGCTGCGCCGGAGTCAGGCTCACCTCGCCGGGCTGGCGGAAGGACAGGGTGGACGATTCGGCGCTGTGCCAGCCGACCTTCTGACTCCAGCGGCCGTAGACCGCGAACATGATTCCGATGCCACCCAGCAAAGCGATCAGCGACAGCGCCGACCAGACGATCACCGCGGCGGTCGGGCCGTTGTCGACGCGCGGCTCGGCCGGCCAGTTGTTGGTGTAGGTGTACTTGTGGCCGGGACGTTCGGCCGCCGCGGCCCAGGCCGTCCAGGCGAAGAACGCCGTGAGGTCGCGGATCTGGGCCTTGTCGGTGATCATGTGGGGCAGCAGCCCGTATTTCGTTGAGTTCTCACCGAAGTAGGCGGCGTACTGGCTTCGGATGTGGTCGAAGGCCACGGCTTGGCGGTCGGTGAACACCAATGTCTTGGTGGCGGGGTTATAGCGATTGGTGCGGAATTCGGCGACCACTTGCTCGTGCGGATCGGGAGCGCCCCGCGCGCGGAGTTGACCGGCGACATCCTGTGTGGCGGACCGCAGATATTCGGCGGTGTAGTCGGGTCCCAGGTAGGCGCCGTGGCCGAGGACCGAGCCGTACTCCATCAGGCCGCGGGCCTGGTAGAGCTCTTGGCCCCGGGTGATGTCCTGGCCGGTGAACAGGAGCTGCCCCGATTCACTGACGACTTTGTCCGGCATCGGCATCGACGCCGAATACGTGCGGTAGGCCAGGATGCCCATCACGAGGAAGCCGAAGATCATGACCAGGGCGACGCCCTGCACCCAGCCCTTTCCGACTAGGGGAGGTGACGATGACGGTTGAGCGGATGTCTGCTGAGCGGTCATGCGCGAGGTCTCCCGTCGATGGGTGGTGGTGCCCGCTGTCTCAGATGTCAAACACACCTACGTTTGGTCCGCACTCAATACTCGAACTCCGTCGTTTCGATGGCAACAGTCAATTCGGTTGTTCGTGGGGGTCATAGGGTCCAATGGCACCCATTTAGGGACCAATGCCTCTGGGGGAGCGGAGTTTACGGGCCATAATCTGTAGTTGAACGATGTAAATGAAGCTCGGCGAAGGATGTCGCGTGATGAGCAACGTGTATTCAGCTCCCGCAATTTTGGTAGGTGTCGACGGTTCCAGGGCGGCGATACATGCGGCCGTCTGGGCAATCGATGAGGCGGTCAGCCGCGACATCCCCCTGCGATTGGTGTATGTCATCGATCCGCATGACGCGTGGACCGCGCGCGACGACGCCACTCGGCTCGCGGTCGCGCGTGCCGCCTTGGCCGACGCGCACCGGGCCGTCGACGCCGGCGGCGAATCGGTCAAGGTCGAAACTGACATACTCTGGGGCAGAACGGTTTCCAAACTGCTCGAAGCGTCCAGATCGGCGAGCATGGTCTGCGTCGGGCGAATCGGGCTCAACCATGCCTGCCACGGCGGGCCCGCCGTGGCGGCCCGTGTGGTCCGCTCGGCGTCGTGTCCGGTCGCCGTGATCCAGCAATCGGCGAGCCGTCCGACGGCGCCCCAAGTCAGCAGCGTGGTCGCCGAAGTGGACAACGGCACGGTGCTGAGGCACGCGTTCGACGAGGCGAGGCTGCGCCGGACCGTCCTGCGGGCCGTGTCGGTATCGAGGGGCGCGGACGCTCGTGACGGAAACCATGGAAAGCGCTCAGCGCAAAGGCAATTGGATCGCCGGCTGGCGCGGTGGACGCGGTTGTATCCCGATGTGCAGGTCGAGCCGGTGGTCGCGACCGAGGGCGTGGGCCAGTACCTGCGCGTCCACCACGACGCGGGCCAGCTGCTGGTCACCGACTCCCATCGAGCCGAGGCGCTGTGCCACGCGGGTCATTCCGTGCTTGCGATACGTTGCGGCAACCTGTAGCCAGGCAGCCCGTGATCTGAACCACTGCTCTGCAACGAACATCGTCGCACCCAGTCACGGTCGGGAGTGGACCTATGTGACTAACGACCCTCTTGCCAGGCCAGACCACGGGCAAAGATGGTGTTACTCTGAGTTGCAGATATACGGGAGGGCTTGCTAGCTATGGCTCAGCTGACGACGGCCGAGGCGGGTGCGGACCTGGTCGACCGCGCAGACGTGGAGGCGTTGCTGCGCCGGTTTTACGGACGGGCGCTAGACGACGAGGTGTTGGCCGAACCGTTCGCCGAATTGCGGGCCACCGGGTTGGACACCCACGTTCCCACGATGTGTGACTTCTGGGAGACGGTACTGTTCCGCGCCGGTCTCTATCGCGGCAGCGCGTTGCAGGCGCACCGGGAGATCCACCGACGCGCCCCCCTGTCGGATCGGCACTTTCGGCGTTGGCTCACCCTGTGGCACAACACCGTTGACGAGATGTACCGCGGACCGGCGGCCGATCGGGCGAAGGTTCAGGCCGGCCGGATCGCGTGGGCCATGCATCGGCGACTGACCGGCGCCGACGCACCCGAACTCCTCGTCATGCAACCGGCTCGTGACGATCAGGCTCGGGACCGAATCGGAAACGACGACCGGTGACTTCGGTCGGCGTTATGCGCACATAGTGCGGTTTGAGCGTCGCCGTCCATGGCAGCAACTGGGCACGTTCGGCTCGCTGAATGTCCGCGTCGCTCTTCAGCAATCGCGCGCGACCGCGCACGATTACGCTCCATCCTTCGATGAGGTTGTGGTCGTCGACCTCGAAGACCACCGCGTGATTGGCAACGGCCGAGAACAGCTTGGTGCCCTCGGCCGTGCGGAACAACACGGTTTGCTCTTGCGCGACGAAGTTGACGGGAAAGATCTCGGGCTCCCCGGCGAAGTTGGTGACCAGCCGGCCCAGCGAGGCACTGCCCAACAGGTCCCAATTCTCATCCTCGGAAAGCACGGTTACCGGTTGGTCGCTACCCACGTCGTCAACGCTACGGAGGAATGGCGATGTTGAGTAGAGCCCTTCGTACTCTCGGCGCGAATTCAGCCGTGGCTGACCCGCAGCAACTTGGCCAGACTCGGCAGCTTGACGCGGGGACGTCCGTGCGGCTCGCCCGCCGCTCGCTCGTGGGCATCGATGAGATCCCAGTGTGCCGAGGTGACCAGCTTGGGCTGGCGTGACGCCAGCCAGTCGGCCAGCTGGCCGGCGTGGTCGTCTGGGAAATCGGCGAGACCGTCGGCCCCGGACAGATCGGCGAGCAGCGTGTCCACGGTGTCCTGGGAGTCCTTCTTATTGGTGCCGATCACCCCGGTCGGCCCGCGCTTGATCCACCCGACCACGTATTCGTTGCGGCTGTCCGCGATCCGGCCGCCGCTGTTGGGGATCGTCGCGGTATTCTCGTCGAACGGCAGACCCGGGGTGGGTACACCGCGGTAACCGACCGAGCGCACCACCAGCTGCACCGGTAACTCCTCGCGCTCGCCCGTGTCATTGGCGGACACCCGCCCACTGTCGTCGGTGACCAGCTCGTTGCGGCCGAGCACGATCGCCTCGACCCTCTCGTCGCCCTTGATCTCGATCGGGGAGGTCATGAAGCGCAGCACGATGCGGCGGTGGCCGGGGCGCGGGTCGCGCTTCGCGTAATCGCGCAGCACGTTGATGTTCTGCTTCGCCGTCTTGCCGGCCGCGGCCGCATCCTCGTCACTGATGCCCTCCAGCTGGGCGGGATCGACGATCACGTCGACGTTCTCCAGGTCGCCCAACTCGCGGAGCTCGAGGGTGGTGAACGCGGTTTGCAGTGGTCCGCGCCGACCGATGACCACCACCTCGTCGACGCCGCACGGGCGCAGCGACTCCAGCGCGTGGTCGGCTATGTCGGTCAGCCCCAGCACGTCGGGATCGGTGACCAGAATGCGGGCGACGTCGAGCGCGACGTTGCCGTTGCCGACGACCACCGCCCGTGCCCCCGAGAGATCGGGCGTGGCCGCCTCGAAATTCGGGTGCGCGTTGTACCAGCCCACGAAGTCGACGGCGGCGATGCTGCCCGGCAGGTCCTCGCCGGGGATGTTCAACGCACGGTCGGATTGCGCCCCGACCGCATAGACGACGGCGTCGTAGCGCTCGGCGAGTTCGCTGGCCTGCACGTGCTCGCCGACCGAGATGTTGCCGAAGAAGCGGAAGCGCGAATCCTGAGACGTCTTCTCGAATTGCTTGCTGATCGACTTGATCTTCGGGTGGTCGGGCGCGACGCCGGAGCGAACCAGCCCCCACGGGGTGGGCAACATCTCCAGCATGTCGACGGCGACATCGATGTCCTCGGATCCGTCGGCGGCCTTCAGCAAGGAGGACGCGGCGAAGAAGCCCGACGGTCCGGAGCCAACGATTGCAACGTGATAAGGGCGCATCCTCGACCTTCTATTCGTGCCCGAATGCGCGCAGGAGGCTGTCGCGCGCAAAGCGGGGCGCACATGATCGTGACTCGATGCTAAACGCATGACCGCTGGTCGTGGCCTGGACACTCGCTGCGACCTGAGCTGCTCGGGGCCCCCCGGGTAACGTTGTCGGCTGTGGAACCCGACCGTCAAGCCGATATCGCCGCCCTCGACGCCACCCTGACCACGGTGGAGCGGGTGCTCGATGTGGACGGTCTGCGCACACGGATCGAGAAGCTGGAACACGAGGCATCCGATCCCCAGTTGTGGGACGACCAAGCTCGTGCCCAGCGGGTGACCAGCGAGTTGTCCCACGCCCAGGGCGAGCTACGCCGGGTCGAGGAGCTGCGCGGGCGCCTGGACGACCTGCCCGTGCTCTACGAGCTGGCGGCCGAGGAGGGCGAAGGCGCCGACGACGCGCTGGCCGAGGCCGACGCCGAGCTGAAAGCCCTGCGCGCCGACATCGAAGCTACCGAGGTGCGCACGCTGCTGTCGGGCGATTACGACGAACGCGAGGCGCTGGTCACCATTCGCTCCGGCGCGGGCGGAGTGGACGCCGCCGACTGGGCCGAGATGCTGATGCGGATGTACATCCGGTGGGCTGAGCAGCACAAGTATCCGGTGGAGGTATTCGATACGTCCTACGCCGAAGAAGCCGGCATCAAGAGCGCAACGTTCGCCGTGCACGCCCCGTTCGCCTACGGCACGCTGTCCGTGGAGCAGGGCACGCACCGGTTGGTGCGAATCAGCCCGTTTGACAACCAAAGCCGACGCCAGACATCGTTCGCCGAAGTCGAGGTGCTCCCGGTGGTCGAGACCACCGACCACATCGACATACCGGAAGGCGATGTGCGCGTTGACGTTTACCGTTCGAGTGGCCCGGGAGGCCAGTCGGTGAACACCACTGACTCTGCGGTACGTTTAACGCATATCCCGACGGGTATCGTCGTGACTTGCCAGAACGAAAAATCGCAGTTGCAGAACAAGATCTCGGCGATGCGAGTGCTTCAGGCAAAGTTGTTGGAGCGCAAGCGTTCCGAAGAACGCGCTGAGTTAGATGCATTAAAAGGCGAAGGTGGCAGTTCGTGGGGCAATCAGATGCGCTCCTACGTTCTGCAGCCGTATCAGATGGTCAAGGATCTGCGAACCGAGTACGAGGTTGGCAACCCTGCGGCCGTCCTGGATGGAGACATCGACGGATTCCTGGAAGCGGGCATCCGTTGGCGCAACCGAAAAGATGACGAATAACACAAGTTTTCTCGCCTTATCGATGACGCACCGCTGGCACGACTTCTGGCGGGGCGAGCTCGGCGAATGGATCATCACCCGGGGTCTGCGGATCGTCATGGTCCTGATCGCCGCGGTCCTGGCGGCCCGGTTCGTCAACTGGGTGGCGCAGCAGGTGACCCATCAGCTCAACCTGGGCTTCGCCGAGAGCGACGCGCTGGTGCGCTCGGAGGCGTCCAAGCACCGGCAGGCCCTAGCGTCGGTGATCTCCTGGGTGTCGGTCGTCATCATTGGAATCTGGGTCATCCTGCAGATCGCTTCAGTGCTGCAGTTCTCGGTGGGCGGATTGGTCGCGCCGGCCACCGTGGTGGGCGCCGCGCTGGGTTTCGGCGCACAACAGCTGGTCAGGGACCTGCTCTCCGGCTTCTTCATCCTGGTGGAGCGCCAGTACGGCTTCGGAGACCTGGTCACCCTCACCGTTGTCTCCGCGACGGAGGCCAGCGGCACGGTCGAGAACGTGACATTGCGAGTGACTCGACTGCGCTCGTCGGATGGCGAAGTCTTGACCATTCCCAATGGGCAGATCGTCAAGGTGGTCAACCTGTCCAAGGACTGGGCGCGCGCGGTGGTGGACATCCCGGTGTCGACCAATGCCGACCTCAACCGGGTCAACGAGGTCTTGCACCAAGAATGCGACCGCGCGATGGACAACCCCGTGCTTGGGGAGTTGCTGTTGGATGCGCCCACCGTGATGGGCGTGGAAAGCATCGCGGTCGACACCGTCACCCTGCGGATGGTGGCCAGAACCCTGCCCGGTAAGCAGTTCGAGGTCGGCCGGCAGCTTCGCGTGCTGGTCATCCGGGCGCTGGCCCGCGTCGGGATCGTGACCGCGGCGGACGCCCGGGTAGGCCTCGTCGAAGACCCGTCCGTCCCGGTTGCCCAGGCCGCCGAAGAGCAAACCGATGAAGTCCAAGGTGCGGTGCAGAAGCGTTGAAGTTCACCCTGAACATCCTCGAGAAGCGCGGCGACGGCGACGACACGGATGCGGAGCATCGCTGGCCGAAGCACATGT
Organism: Mycobacterium sp. NGS58; assembly: GCF_059812385.1. Classification (NCBI taxonomy): domain Bacteria; kingdom Bacillati; phylum Actinomycetota; class Actinomycetes; order Mycobacteriales; family Mycobacteriaceae; genus Mycobacterium; species Mycobacterium sp. NGS58. Next base: position 41,208 of record NZ_JCALCO010000011.1, read on the forward strand.
TCGGCGGGCGGATGCGCACGTCCACCTTCGTGTTGATCATCGCTTTCATCCTGGCGTGGTGGGTCTACGACACCTACCGCCCGGAGCCGGCCCCCAAGCCCCCCGCCCAGCAAGTGGTGCCGCCGGGCTTCGTGCCTGACCCGAACTACACCTGGGTGCCGCGCAGCCGCGTGCAGGCGCCGCCGCCGACCGCCACCTATACACCGACGCCGACGAGCACGCCGCCACCGCCGCCACCGCCGCCACCACCGCCGGTGACGACGACCACAACCACCACTCCGCCGTTCCAGCTGCCGCAGCTCCCGTGCGTCTTGCCGGCGCCGTTCTGCCCGCCCAGCTCGAGCCCCACCCCGACGCCGCCGCAGCAACCGCAGCCGGGGCCCGGTCCGGTGCCGACTTCGCCGCCACCGGCCAGCTGACTTCGCTTTTCAGCGAAATTCACCGCTACACTGGCGTGCCGTGATGATCACCCTGGACCATGTCAGTAAGAAGTACAAAGCGTCGGCCCGCCCGGCGCTGGAAGACGTCAACGTCAAGATCGACAAGGGTGAATTCGTCTTCCTGATCGGCCCGTCAGGATCGGGCAAGTCCACGTTCATGCGGCTGCTGCTCGGCGCCGAGAACCCGACCAGCGGCGACGTCCGGGTTTCGAAGTTCCACGTCAACAAGCTGCGCGGCCGTCACGTACCGAAGCTGCGCCAGGTCATCGGCTGTGTCTTTCAGGACTTCCGCCTACTGCAGCAAAAGACGGTCTACGAGAACGTCGCCTTCGCATTGGAAGTGATCGGCAAACGAAGCGACGCGATCAACCGCGTGGTGCCGGAGGTGCTGGAAACCGTCGGACTGTCCGGCAAAGCCAACCGGTTGCCCCACGAGTTGTCCGGTGGCGAGCAGCAGCGGGTGGCGATCGCCCGCGCGTTCGTCAACCGGCCGCTCGTCCTGCTGGCGGACGAGCCGACGGGCAACCTCGACCCAGATACCAGTAAGGACATCATGGATTTGTTGGAGCGGATCAACCGCACGGGGACGACGGTGCTGATGGCAACGCACGATCACCACATCGTCGACTCGATGCGCCAGCGCGTCGTCGAGTTGTCGCTGGGCAGGCTGGTTCGCGACGAGCAGCGCGGCATCTACGGGATGGACCGCTAAGTGCGCTTCGGTTTCCTACTCAACGAGGTCCTGACCGGCTTTCGTCGCAACGTCACGATGACGGCCGCGATGATCCTGACGACCGCCATCTCCATCGGCCTGTTCGGCGGCGGTCTGCTGGTGGTGCGCCTGGCCGACAACTCGCGCGAGATCTACCTCGACCGCGTCGAGACGCAGGTGTTTTTGACCGACGACATTTCTGCCAACGACACGACGTGTGCGTCCGCGCCGTGTAAAGGCCTGCGCGACAAGATCGATGCGCGGCAAGACGTCAAATCGGTGCGCTTCGTCAACCGGCAGGACGCCTACAACGACGCGATCAAGAAGTTCCCGGAGTTCAAGGACGTGGCGGGTAAGGACTCGTTTCCCGCGTCGTTCATCGTCAAACTGAACAATCCCGAACAGCACGCGGAGTTCGATGCCGCGATGCAGGGCCAGCCCGGGGTGCGCAGCATCCTGAACGAGAAGGACCTCATCGACCGGCTGTTCGCCGTGTTGGACGGCTTGCGCGATGCGGCGTTCGCCGTTGCCCTGGTGCAGGCCGTCGGAGCAATCCTGTTGATTGCCAATATGGTGCAAGTCGCGGCCTACACCCGTCGCACCGAGATCGGGATCATGCGGCTGGTAGGTGCCAGCCGGTGGTACACCCAGCTGCCCTTCCTGGTGGAGGCGATGCTCGCGGCGTCCGTCGGCGTGGCCATCGCCGTCGTCGGACTCATGTTGGTTCGGGCTTTGTTCCTGGACAACGCGCTGAGCCAGTTCTATCAAGCACATCTAATCGCCAAGGTCGACTACGCCGACATCCTCTACATCTCGCCGTGGCTGTTCCTGCTCGGCGTGTCGATGGCGGCGGTGACGGGTTACGCGACCTTACGCCTCTATATACGGCGGTAGCTGTGGCCAAGGGTCCAGGCCGCGCCAAGGCGGCGGGCGGCAAGGGTGGCAGCAAACAGATTATCGCCACCAATCGCAAAGCGCGACACAACTATTCGATCATCGAGTTGTTCGAGGCCGGAGTGTCTCTGCAGGGCACCGAGGTCAAAAGCCTTCGCCTGGGCCAAGCATCGCTAGCTGACGCTTTCGCAACGATCGACGACGGCGAAGTTTGGTTGCGTAACTTGTACATTCCGGAGTATCTGCACGGTAGCTGGACCAATCATGAGCCACGCCGCAACCGAAAGTTGTTGTTACATAGGCAACAAATCGACAGGCTGGTGGGCAAGATACGAGATGGTAACCTCGCGTTGATGCCGCTGTCTCTGTACTTCTCGGAGGGCAAGGTCAAAGTCGAGCTTGCCCTTGCTCGCGGCAAAAGAGCTTATGACAAGCGCCAGGACATGGCGCAGCGTGATGCACAGCGTGAGGTGGTCCGTGAAATGGGGCGACGAGCTAAGGGCATGACCTGATCGGGGCGGCTTACGCCCAGCTGTCTGCCGTTACGTACGGCGTCAGCGATTTCGTGGGCGGCGTAGCAGCTCGGCGTGTGGCCGCGCTGCGCGTGATGCTGGTCGCATACCCGATTGAAACGCTGATATTGGGCATTATGGCCGTCTTCGTCGGCGGCCCCATTCATGTCGGCGCCGTTGTGTGGGGGTGCCTGTACGGCATCGGCATGGCTTTCGGCATGTGGGCGTTCTTCGCGGCGCTTGGGTCCGGGCCGATTTCGGTCGTCTCACCCTTGGCGGCCGTGCTCAATGCCGCGGTGCCCGTGGCGGTCGGCATGGCCCTGGGGGAGCGGCCTGGTCAGGCGGCCTTGGTGGGTGTCATTTTGGCGCTGGCTGCGGTGATGCTTGTCAGCCGGGAGGCCCCCGTTGAGGGGACGCCGTATCGGTTCACCCCAAAAGTGGCCTGGCTCACAGTGGTTGCGGGCTCCGCGATGGGATTGAACCTGGTGTTCTTGCACCAGGCGCCGCACGTGTGCAAACTGTGGCCGCTGGTCTTCGCTCGGGTGGCGGCCAGCCTGGTGGTCTTCGCCATGGCCAAAACCAGCCAGAACCTGGCGATGCCGCGGGGGCGACCGCTCAAACTGGCCGTGGCCGTCGCCGTGCTGGACATCTTCGCCAACATCACCATGCTGGCGGCGTTGCACACCTGGCTGCTGTCGCTGGCCAGCATCCTCATCTCGCTGTATCCGGCCGCGACGGTGGTGTTGGCGATGGTGGTGCTGCGCGAGCGGGTGACTCGCTTGCAGGGGATTGGCATGGTGCTGGCCATGGGCTCGGTGGCGATGATCGCCTCGGCCTGACGGCCCCGAGCGCTTGCTGTTCATTGATCGGCCTACGATCCTGACCATGGCCGATCGTCCCGTCACCAAACTCGACAAGTCCGCCGTGCTCTCCGGCCTCTTCGCGGTGTGGGATGACATCGACGCGCTGCTGGCGGGGCTGTCCGGAGCGCAATGGCGGGCGGCGAGCCCGCTGCCGGGCTGGGACGTCAAAGCCCTCGTGGCGCACATGATCGGCACCGAGTCGTTTCTCGCCGGCATCCCCGCCCCGCAGCCCGATATCGACGTCTCGACGCTGGAGCATGTGCGCAACGACGTCGGGGTGATGAACGAATGCTGGGTGCGTCATCTGAGCGCGCACGCCGACGCCGACGTTTTGGAGAGCTTCAGGGTGATCACCAACGATCGGCGCGAAGCGTTGAAGAGCCTGTCCGGCGAGGAGTGGGACGCGGTGACGATGACTCCCACCGGCCCGGACTCCTACGGTCGGTTCATGCGGATCCGGGTGTTCGACTGCTGGATGCACGAAGAAGACATTCGGGTGGCGCTGGAACGGCCGCCGTCCGACGACGAACTGGCCGGCCCCGGGGCGTCGCTCGCCGTGGACGAGATCGCCGCCACGATGGGTTACGTCGTCGGCAAGCTGGCCAAGGTGCCCGACGGTTCACGCGTCCAGTTCGACCTCACCGGCCCACTGGCCCGCACCATCCGGGTCAACGTCGCCGGCCGGGCCGCGGTCGTCGACGACTTCGGCGGCCAGGAACCCACCGCGACCATCCGCCTGGACGGGCTGCAATTCACCAGGCTCACCGGTGGCCGCCCGATGTGCCCGGCCCGTCCCCAGGACATCGAACTGGGCGGCGATAAAGACGTGGCCACCCAGATCGTCGAGCATCTCAACTTCGTGATCTGATCGCAGCGTGGCGGGGAAGATAATCCCGTTGCCGCTGGTTGGTAGGCAGGTACCATTGATATTCCTGCCGAAAGTCGGTGGGGTGCGAGGGGCTGAACGGTTTCGACTTCGCGCATCGAATCAAGGGAAGCGTGCCGGTGCAGGCAACTGACCACCGTAAGCGTCGTTGCAAACAGATAAGCGCCGATTCACATCAGCGCGACTACGCTCTCGCTGCCTAAGCGACAGCTAGTCCGTCAGACCGGGAAAGCCCTCGACCCGGAGCCTGGCGTCAGCTAGAGGGATCCACCGATGAGTTCGGTCGCGGGACTCATCGGGACACCAACAGCGACTGGGATCGTCATCCTGGCTTGTTCGCGTGACCAGGAGATCCGAGCAGAGGCATAGCGAACTGCGCACGGAGAAGCCTTGAGGGAATGCCGTAGGACCCGGGTTCGATTCCCGGCAGCTCCACCAGAAGGGTCGCTTTTGAGCGGCCCATTTGCTCGGCACACGAAACGTCCGAGTGTTATACCTGGAGCCTTACCGGGCCGCCCTCGGTTCGGCGCGGCAGGAATCATCTACTCGTCTGAGTTGCCCGAACCGAACAGGTGTCTGTCGGCGATCGCGTGCTCGTTCCGGATCGACATTTCTTGGGCGGTGTTGAGCCATAGTCCGTCGAAGCCCGCCGAATGCATGCCGGCGTGAATGGCTCCGATGTTTTTCAAGTCCTGCGAGGGCAACTCGCCCCAGGCGTCGTGATCCTGCCATCGCTCGAACACTTGCCAATGTGTCTGGGGAACCTCTCCGGGCGCGAAATGCTCCAACGAGAACATTTCGAACGTGCACCGATTCGGGTCTTCGGCGTCGGGCAGCATGCGGTATCCGAGCAGGCACGATTTCTCGACGAGGATGACCATGGTGGGAAACACATGCCAGTCGCCGTTGCCCGCGAAGTACTGCTCCATCGACATCTGCGGAAAGTCGACGCCTTCGGCGCGTGCGAGTTCCTCGCACAACTGGTGATAGAGCACGAACGGCGGGACTTCGCTGGGCTCCTGCGTTGCCAGTTTTTGCGCGGCACGGTAGTCGCGTTCGGTGACCAGCGAGCCGACCTCTAGGTATTGGTATTGCATCGAATTTGCGAATACCTCCGGTCGTGCCGCCAGTTCCTGGCGTGCGCTGTCGCGGCTGGCGTGCTCGGGACGCTGGGTGTACACGAAGCGAGAGTGGTTGTTGTATGTGATGGTCGGCGTGTACGGCGCGTAGACGTACTCCTGCGGGGCGGCGGGCGCCGCCGATGGCCGCGGGCCCTCTGCGGATCGCATCGTTTGCGGGTGGGTGCCAGGAGTGTGGTAGCCCTCGATGAATGCGTCGACAACCGTCTTCCAGTTGGCAGGCAGGAAGGTGCGCTTGCGCCAGCGGTAGCGCATGTCCTGCAACCGGAATGGCGCCAGCGCCGTCGGCAGCGGGTCCAGCCATTCGAGCAGATCCGGCGGGTTCTCCGCCATGCTCACGAACACCCACCCGCCCCATGTGGCGGCGGCGACGGGCCGCAGGTTCCATTGCTCGCGTGGGCGGGAGGCGAATTCGTCACGGCAAGGAACGAACGATGACCGCCCGTCTAAGCCATAACGCCAACCGTGAAACCCACAGCGCAATTCCTTGTCCTGCGCACATCCGCTGCCGCGGACGATTTTCATCCCACGGTGCGCACAAGCGTTGTGAAACGCCTTGATCCCGCCATCCTTCTGGCGCACCACGGCGATGGATTGCCGGCCGATCGTGTACTCGTAATAACAACCGGGGGAGGGGATTTCCTCTTCGCGACACGCGGGCTGCCAAACTTGGGTGAATAATCGATCCAACTCGAGTTGCAGGAACTCCGGATCGACATATCTACTCTTCGGCACGAACGTCTCACCGCAGGCGTATTTCTTGGGCACCCGCTCGGTGGCAAGCTCGGTCATGATCACCCTCTCCGTCTCAGCTGGCGGGTGGCTTGTCGAAGATGTTGGGATACAGGACGGCTTCCTTGAACGACGTCTCGATCTCGGCGAATGCTGTCGGGATATCCCAGGTTCCCGAGGTCGACACGATTTCGCGTTCGACGACCGGGTTGGACATCAGGCTGATGCGGCCGTTGCCGGCGAAGATGACTCGCCGGTTAAGCCAATCAGACTGCGCGCTGGCCAGATACACCACGGGCGGCACACAGTTCTTGGGCGACAGGCGAACGTTGGAATCCGAGTAGTCCATGCTCCCACCACCCTTGATGCCCTGGGTCATGCGGGTTCCGGCGATCGGCGCGATTGCATTGCACCGCACCCCATAGTTGCGTAATGCGTTGGCGCACGAGAATGTCAGGCCGACTATGCCCATCTTGGCGGCAGCGTAATTGGGCTGGCTGGGGGCGCCCTGCAGTCCCGACATCGACGTGAACGTGATCAGTCGGTACTGCCCGCCTCGGTTTTCGCGCCACCATGCCGCCGCGTGGCGGGTGACGTTGAACGTGCCTTTGAGGTGCACCGAGACCACTGCGTCCCAGTCCTGCTCGCTCATCTTGAATACCATGCCGTCGCGCAGGATTCCCGCGGCGTTCACGACGACATCCAAACCTCCGAGCGTTTCGGCGGCGCGGTCGATGAGATCCGCGCACGCAGCGAAGTCGGTGATGTCGGTGGTATCGGCGAACGCCTTGCCGCCGCGGCTCGCGATCGCCGCGGCCACACTTTCGGCCGGACCCGCGTCGTGGCCGGTCCCATCGACGGTGACTCCGGCATCCGACACCAGGACCGTCGCGCCCTCGGCTGCCAGGCCCTCGGCGACCGCAGCCCCAATTCCACGTCCCGCGCCGGTTACCAGTGCGGTACGTCCGTCAAGCACACCCATCGTCATTCAGCTCCCCGTGCCGTTTGCCTCAGCATACAGAACATCAATACAAGATCTGTATAGGTGTTGCATTAGCCAAACTATTCGAATCCCCACTCGGAGTAGCGGCGCTCGAGCTCGGCCATGGCCTCCCGGCCACCGCGAGAGCTGCGTTCCTTCATGAAGTTGAACTCGTCATCACGCCAGGACAGGTTGCTGAACACGGTGTGGCCCATCGGAACCCAGTCGCCGAACTGCGCCATTCCGACTGCGTGCCAGAACGCGATCAGCGCGTGCTTTCCCACCATCAACCCGTCGGCCGAGTGATGGGCTATAGCGTGCGCGTACCGCATGGCTTCGTGGCGCAACGACTCGGCGGGCACGACTGACGCGGCCACGCCCCATTCGCGCAGCTCGGCCGCCGTCACCTTGCGACCGGTGATCATCGCCTCGTAGCCGCGATTAGGTCCTAACTTGAGTAGCGCCAACGGCATAGCTGTGGAGAATCCTGCGAACCCGATGCGCGCCTGCGGGCGGGCGAGATACATGTCGTCGGAGACAACCAGAATGTCAGCGGCGAGAGCGAGGTTCATTCCGGCGCCCAGGGTGGCGCCCTGGCAGGCCGCGATCACGGTCTTGGGAAACTCAAGCCAGTTCGTGAGGTGCCGGTGTAGTCGTCGCGCGTTGCCTAGGCGTGCGGTCTGTGGCAACCGCTTCCCCTTGGTCAGCCCTGCTTGCTCCACTGGTAGCCGGCGGACATCGTCGCCGCTGCAGAAGTCCTTGCCTTCGGCCAGGAGGATGACGACTTTGACCGCATCGTCGTCTTCGGCGCGGGTCAGCCGCTCCTTGAACAGGTTGTGCATGTCGGGCGACAGGATTGCGTTGCGCCGGTCCGGCCGGTTGATGGTGATCTGGGCGATGTGCGGTTCGACGATTTCATAACGGACCCAGTCATCATCGACCTCGTATTCGCCTTCGGCGGGGGCGTCGGCGCTCATATCACCCTCCTCGCGAACTCCGCAGTACATAGAAACAGTAGTCGATCAACTGTTCCATGGTGGTGGTACCTTCAGCGAATGCCATCGTTCACGGTCACCAAGCGGCTCGCAGCATCGCCGGACGCAGTTTGGGCAGTCCTGGCTGACTTCGGCAACGTCGATTGGATCCCCGGGCCCAGCGATGTCCGGGTCGAGGGCCAAGGACCGGGCATGCGACGGTTCATCGCCGCAAGCAGTGAGAAGCCGGTAATCGAGACACTCATCTGGATCAAACCGGACGAGCGCGCGCTATCCTACGAGATCGCCAATAATCCGATGCCGGTCAGCCGATTTGTGGCGGTGAACTCCGTCTCCGAAAGCACGGATGCCGTTGGGGAATCGGTCGTCGTCTGGGACATCGACTATGAGCCGATAGGTGACGATGCCGCCGCGCGCGATGCCATGGAGAGCGTCTACGGCTTGATGGCGGGCTGGGTGCAGGACTTCGCCAATGAGCGCCCGCCTGGATAGAACACTTAGACATAATCTGTTAATTAGTCTAAAATGCATCAGGTGATTGACCCTCTCGATCTGGTGCTGATCAGCGTGGACGACCACACCGTCGAACCGCCCGACATGTTCGCTGGGCGGGTGCCACGCCGTTTCGCCGACGACGCTCCGCGCATCGTCGAGGACGCCGACGGCGTGTGTTTTTGGGAGTATGACGGTCTGCAGCTGCCCAACATCGGACTCAACGCGGTCGCGGGCCGGCCCAACGATGAGTGGGGATTTGAGCCCTCGCGATTCAGCGACATGCGGGCAGGCTGTTACGACGTCGACGCGCGGGTGAACGACATGAACGCGTCCGGCGTGTTGGCTTCGCTATGTTTTCCGTCGTTTCCCACCATCTCCGGCGCGCTGTTCACCTACCGGGGTGATCGTGCGGTCTCTGAGGTGATGGTCCGCGCCTACAACGACTGGCACATCGAGGACTGGTGCGGCCGTCATCCCGACCGCTTCATCCCGATGGGCATTCTGCCGCTGTGGGATCCGGCGCTGGCCGCAGCCGAGGTGCATCGGCTGGCGGGGCTGGGCTGCCGCGCGGTGACGGCGCCACAGCACATCGGCAACTACGGCCAGCCGCCGTGGCAGGACCCGCACTGGGACCCGCTGTGGGAGGCGTTGTGTGAAGAGAACTCCGTGGTGAACATCCACATCGGCACGGGCGGCGGCATGCCCGTGCCGTCTGACCTGACCACCTACCTCGCGTACAACGCGATGATCCCCCTTGACACCCAGCGGTTCACGGCCGATCTGCTGTTCTCCCCGGTCCTCACGAAGTTTCCAACTATTAAGTTTTCCCTATCTGAGGGCGGGATCGGCTGGATCCCGTTCCTGTTAGAGCGATTCGAGGACATCTATTCCCGCCAGCGGGCGTGGACCGGAGACGATCTCGGTGATGGCCTGAGCCCCACCGACGTATTCCGGCGCAACTTCATGTCATGTTTCATCCGTGACCGCGTGGGCATCGAGATGCGCGAGCGAATCGGGGTGGAGACCATCTGTTGGGAGATGGACTACCCGCACTCGGACAGTAGTTGGCCCGACGCGCCCGAGCAGCTCGCTAGCCAGCTGCAGGGCTGCACCGCTGAGGAGGTCGAAGCGATCACGTGGCGTAACGCCGCCCGTGCTTTCGGCTACACGGGCGTTGAGCGACTCGGAAGGGCGAACTGCACCGTTGCGGCATTGCGTGGGAGGATCGCCGGCCTGGATCTGTCCGCCCCGAAGGTAGACGCCGGCCGCGCGCCGAAGGCAGGTGCCACGGCGATCACATACGGGGACATGAAGGTGCGGATGGCCTCGATCCTTCGCGGTGGAGCGTGACCGGGCCAGACTATGGCGTCATCCTCGCCGACGCTGATCGTGACTTCCGCGACGAGGTCCGCGCTTTTCTCGCATCAGCGCTGACGTCTGACGTGCTGGGTCCCGGAGGCAACGAGACCGACCGCCTGGACCGAATGCGGTTGTGGCAGAGACGGCTTTACGACGCCGGTCTGGCCGCGATCTCTTGGCCTGTCCAGTTCGGCGGCCGCGCCGCCACACCGGTGCAGCAGCTGATCTTCAACGCGGAGATGGCTGCCGCCCGCGCGCCCGAGCCCATCAATCGCAGCGCCGTCAATCAGTTGGGGCCCACCATCATTCAGTGGGGCAACGACCGGCAGCGCGCACGATATCTGCCCAAGATTCTGTCTGGGGAAGAGGTATGGTGTCAGGGCTTCAGTGAGCCCGAGGCCGGCAGCGACTTGGCTGCGCTGAAGACAAAGGCCGACATCGACGGCGACGAATTGGTGATCACCGGTCAGAAGATCTGGACTTCGAAGGCCCAATACGCGGACTGGATCTACATTCTGGCGCGTACCGATCCGACAGCGGATAAGCACCATGGGATCAGTTACATTTTGGTGCCGTTAGGAACCCACGGAATAGCGGTGCGCCCGATACGGCAGATCACCGGTCAGTCGGAGTTCAATGAGGTGTTCTTCGATTCGGTGCGTGTGCCGCTCACCAATGTTCTCGGGCCGTTGAACGGCGGTTGGAAGGTGGCCAAGTCCACACTGGGCTTCGAGCGTGTGGGCCAGAGTCGCACTCATCGCATCGAGCGGCGCCTTGCGATCCTGGTCAAAATGGCTCAGGAGGAGAATGCGCTGGCCCGCAACGGATTTAAAGATAGCTATGTCGCCGATCGGATCGTCGGATTCGCGGCGCAGGTGGAGGCGCTTCGCCAGATTTCGGCACAGGCGACCGCCGCGGGCGTCCGTGGTGTCAGCCCCGGCCCAGAGGCGTCGGTGGCCAAGTTGCTGACCTCGGAGGTTGACCAGGCGATGGCGACTTTCGGGTTGGAACTCGCCGGCCCCGCCGGCACGTTGGAGCGCGGCTCGGTGGGGGCGGTCAAGAATGGCAATGTCGCGCAGAGCTACTTGTTGATGCGGGCCGCGACCTTCGGCGCGGGCACATCGGAAATCCAGCGCAACGTGATCGGCGAGAAGTTGCTGGGGCTGCCCCGTGACTGCTGACGCCCTGTCGTCGTTGACCGAGATCGCCGACACTGCGGCAGAACTGGCCCGGCTGCGCGAGTCGGCCGACGATATCCTGCGGCGGGCATGGTCGCCGCAAGCATTACGGAGCCTGCTCGACGGCCCCGGGCCGGCCTTCGACCCGGGGTTGTGGCAGACCATCGCCGAGCTGGGATGGCCCGATGTCTTGGTGAGCGATGCGGGCGGCGGGGGAGGTGAGGGTCTTCGTGAGTTGTGCGTGCTGGCAGAGGCGGCAGGCGCAGCGGCGGTCCCGGTCCCGCTGGGTGCTGCGGCTGCCGCAGGCTGGTGCGAGGATCGGCGCGCGGACGGCATCAGCCTGGTGCTGCCCGGGCGCGGTGAACTCACCGGCGCCGGCAACATCTCCGGAGTATGGCCGCTTGTGCCCTTCGGCGCGGTTGCGACCAGACTCCTGGTCTGTGCCGGCACGAACGACCAGGCCGTTCTGGGTGTGGTCGACCCGACCGGCGCAGGCGTGTCATGTGAGGCGGTCACTCCGCTGGATCACAACCCTGCTGCCCGAATCTCCCTGCAGGAGGCACCGATTGACGTCATCGAGTCGGGTGACTCAGCCGAGGTCCGCTATCACGGCGCGACAACGCGTGCACGGGTCGCTCAGGTAGCCGAGCTGGTCGGCATCGCCTCGGCCGCCAACGAAGCCGCAATCGAATACGCCAAGCAGCGCACCGCGTTTGGCCACCCGATCGGTGCATTCCAGGCGGTCAAGCACCGCCTCGTCGACCAGCGGTGCGCGATCGAAGTCGGGCGGGCCCTTGTCAACCGCGCCGCCGACGCGTGCCAACACGGGCATCCCGACGCTGCGGCGCTGGCATCGCTAGCCGCATATTGGGGTATCGATTCGCTGCGCGCCGTCCCTGAGGGCGCGACCCAAGTGTTCGGCGGCATCGCCTACACCTGGGAGCACTACGCCCACGTTCACCTTCGCCGCGCGGCGAGTGTTGCGGCGACGTTGGGGGAGCGCGCCTATCACCGTGACGTCGTCACCCGTTGGCTCAGTGCCCGCCACCCGTCCGTCGACAACGGAGATCGTTAAGCGTGAACACCGTCGAACACATTCGCTTCCTGACGGGAATCACCGTGTTGCAGCTCGGCGACGGGATTGCCGGTTCGGCGGCGGCCGCACTGCTGGCGAGCTTGGGCGCCGACGTCACCAAAGTTGCCACCGGCAAAGTGGCTGAGCGCACAGGGCCGAGGATCACAACTGCGGCGGGACCGGTTGCCGCCGTGGACATTACCCTCGATCACGCCAAGCGGATTGCCCCACCTGACACCGACCTCACGAGAATGATCGGCGAACACGACATCGTGATCGTCGATGGTGCCCCCGGTGTGGCACCAGAAGCCGAGAATTGCGTCGTGGTCAGGGTCAGCCCATTCGGTCTGGACGGGCCCCGGTCAACACAGCCGGGCGGCGAGCTCGTCGCCCAAGCCGCCGGTGGGATGCTGGCCACCATCACCGGATCCGATGGCGCTCCGTTGCCTGCACCCGGGTATGTCGCCCTCAAGGCGGCGGGGGCGGTGACCGCGCTGGCGTCTCTGCACGGTCTGGACCGGCGCTACAGCACGCACGCTTCAGTGAGCGTTGATGTTTCGGTGCAGGAGGCGGTGGTGTTCACGGCTTCTCTCCCCGAGTGCGCCCACGTGCTGTACTCGTGCCAGGGAAAGGCCGGCAGCGGCCGCTATCTCGCGCCGTCGGGTACGTTCGGCTGCCGCGACGGCTTGGTCCGGATCACCGCGGTGGAAAACCACCAGTGGCGCGGACTGCTTGCGGCGCTGGGCCATCCGGAGTGGGCGATGGGACTCGACGAAAGGGCTGCCCGCATTGAGCAGGCCGATCTGATCAACCGGCATGTCGCCGAGTGGGCGGCGACGCACGACAAGGAAGCGTGTTCAGCACTGTTGCAGGCCAATGGCGTTCCGTCGACCCCGGTCAATGCACCGGAAGAAATCCTGGCTTCACCGCAGTTCGCGTTCCGTGAGGCAGTGTCGTCAACACAGGTCGACGGTGTTGACGTTGCGGTCCTGGATGCGCCGTGGCTGACCACCACCGGGGGGCGCTTCGATCGCGGCCGCACGGGTCGTCTGACCGATCTGCGCATCGTGGAATTGACCCACGTGTTGGCCGGACCGATCGTCGGCGCGCTGCTGGGCGGGATGGGGGCGCGGGTGATGCGCCTGGAAGACCCCGATCGGCTTGATATCTACCGGCGCACTGGACCTTTCGCCGAAGGAAAGCCCGGCGTCGAGCGTGGGGCCTACTTTGCGGTGGCCAACCATTCGAAACAGAGCATGCTGATCGAGCCTGGCCGCGCCGTTCTGGACGTCGCGACCGCGCTGGCTGACGCCGATGTCCTCATTGAAAATGTCGGTAAGTCACGACTGGCCCGGTTGGACGTGGATCCTGCGAAGATCGCCGGCTCGGGCGGGCTTGTCCTGAGCGTGTCCGGCTTCGGATCTAGCGGTCCCATTGCCGGATATAAGGTGTACGCCAATAATGTTCAGTCCTACGGCGGTCTAGCCGGACTGACCGCCGGCGCGGATGGATCGCCGGCACGACTGGGTACGGTCATCGCGGACCCGCTGTCGTCGGTGGTGGCCGCCACAGTCATAGCCGCGTGGGCCATCGGGCCAGCCCGTGACACGGGTGCTGTGATCGATCTGTCCATGGCCGAGGTCGTCGCCTCCACGGTGGCCGAATTCGTCGCCGCGGCCTCGGTCGACGACCGATCGGTCGCCGACACCGCCGCGCATCGCGAGGTTTACCGCGCCGCCGACGGCCGTTGGGTAGCAGTAGAATTCGTGGAGGGCGACGGCGGGCGGACCGACGAGCTGCCTGCGATGATCGCCGGGTCATCGGCTGACGAGGCGGCCGAGCGCTTGCGCGCGATGGGCGTGTCCGCCGCGGCGGTGCAGGCCGCCGAGGAATTGGTGGCCGACCCACATCTGGCCGCACGTGGATTCTTTCCCGAAATCGCCCATCCCGACCCCGACATAGGTACTGCCCGGCTGGTGGGCTTGCCGTGGCGGTTCGTCGACCAGGGACCCATACCGCTGGCGCCACCACCGGCTCTGGGCAACGCAAACGTCAGTCAGGAAAGGATGAGCAGTGCCCGCTGACAAGTCCACCGACACGACGGCGACCGTGTGGGCGTCGACCTTTGTGCCGTCGAAGTCACCCATCTCCGGGTACGGAGAGGAAGGCTACAGTGTCGCCTGGGTAAACACTCCCGATGGTCGACTGCAAGTGCTGGTGTCCGGGCCGCGGCCCGCGCCCGGCACCGTAGGCCGGGTCGTCGAGAAGACCTTGGGGGGAACGAAAACCGCGCTGTTCGAGGCGGATCCGGCATGACGGGCGTCCATGTCGCGGGGATCGGGATAACGGCGTTCGGCAAGCACGGCGACACTGCGTTGGCCGACCTTGGGGTCGCGGCCGCCGAGCGGGCGCTCGCCGATGCCGAACTCGACTATGCCGCTGTCGGCGAGGTCTTCGCATCTTCCTCGATGGCACCGCCACAGACTGCGCTGAAAGTGGCGCATCGTCTGGGCCGCACAGGAATTCCCGTGACCGCAATCGAAAGCGCCTCAGCGGGAGGCATGGTCGCGTTGCGGCACGCCGTCTGGGCGGTCGCGTCGGGCCGTTGCCGCACGGCTCTGGCGATCGGCTACGAGAAGACGACGGCTCTCGAACCCGGCGGGGTGGTACCGGCTGCGGTCGAATTCTGGGACCGCTTCCCGCCGCAGATTCACTATGCTATCGAGGCCAATCGGTGGCTCCACGAGGCCCAGTGCGGTCCGGACGCAATCGGTGCCGTCGCAGCCAAGTCGTACAACCAAGCAAGGCTGAATCCGTTGGCGGCGCGCCGGACCGACGACGAGGTGACCGTCGAGCAGGTGATGTCTGCCCGCATGGTCGCCGAGCCGCTGACGAAGATGATGTGTCACGCCTCGGTCGACGGCGGAGCCGCGATCGTGGTGACGGGCGCAGACCGACCGCGATCGGTGGCGGTCAACTCGATCGAGCAGACGAGCTGGCCGCAGGATCCGACGTGGCCCGTAAGGGGTCCATGTGTCGGCCCTCCGTCACAAATCACGCTGACCGCTCAGCGGGCCTTCGATGCTGCGGAGGTCGGCCCAACCGATATCGGGGTTGTCACCCTGCACGACATGTGCGCCAGCGAGGAGATCACGGCGCTCATCGCAATGGGCCTCGCCGATGTCAAGGAAGTGGCTGACCTTGCCCAATCAGGTGGACTGGCGTCGGGCGGCCGCTTACCAACGAACACCGACGGCGGTTGCCTCGCCCGTGGCCACGCTTTCGGCGCAACCGGACTGGCACAGGCAGCCGAGATTGTGAGTCAGCTTCGGGGCGAGGCGGATTCGCGGCAGGTGCCCAATCCTCGGATCGGGCTGGCGCAGGCGATGGGCGGTGGCGGGTCCTGTGTCGTCGCCGTGCTGGGCCGGTGAAATTCATGACGGTTCTTCATAATCCGATCCAGTTCTTCGGCGCGGACGCGGTACAGGACCCCTATCCGTTGTATGACCGAATGCGTGCTGTGGCGCCGGTGCATCGCATCGGAAATTCGGCGTTCTACGCCGTATGCGGTTGGGATGCCGTGATGGAGGCCGTCGAACGGGTCGACGATTTCTCTTCGAACCTCACGGCCACCATGGTCTGTCACGACGACGGGACAGTCACCCCATTCGAATTGGGTGCGCCGGGGGATCAATCTCACGTGTTGGCCACCGCGGATGATCCGGTGCACGCGATGCACCGCAAAATCTTGCTACCGCACTTGTCCGCCAAGCGGGTCCGCATCATCGAGGAGTTCGCCGCCAATACCGCTGATCAGTTGTGGGACGAGCATCTGTGCGGCGGTCACATCGAATGGATGAGCGCTGTGGCCAACCGGCTTCCAATGATGGTGGTGGCCAGGTTGCTGGGCCTGCCCGACGGCGACGTCGACGACCTCATTCGCCTCGGCTACGCCACCACGACGTTGCTCGACGGGATTGTCACACCGGCACAGCTCGAGGCCGCCTGGGCGGGGGCAGCCGAACTGTCCATTTACGTGATGGAGCACTTCGAAAAGGCAGCCGAGAATTCCGACAACGGTCTCATCAGTGACCTGGCCGCACGCTGTTCGTCCGGAGAGCTGGAGCAGGCTCCAGCTCTCCGAATAATGCTGACCCTATTCAGCGCCGCCGGTGAATCGACGGCGTCACTTCTGGGAAGCGCGGCGTGGATTCTCACCGACCGACCCGAGATCCAAAAGCGGGTTCGCGACAACCCCGAATCCCTAAGCGCCTTCATCGAAGAGGCGCTGCGCTATGAGGCGCCGTTTCGTGGTCACTACCGACACGTCATGCGCGACACCACGCTTGGCGGAGTCGAGGTAGCCGCAGGCTCTCATCTGCTGCTGATGTGGGGAGCGGCTAATCGCGATCCGGCCCACTTCGACGCGCCGAATCAGTTCCGCCTCGACCGCGGTAACCCCAAAGGACACGTGACCTTCGGCAAGGGGGTGCACTTCTGCGTGGGGGCCGCACTGGCGCGACTGGAGGCTCAGATCGTGTTCCGGATGCTGCTGGAGCGCACCAGCTGGATCGAGGCGGCCGACGTTGGGGAGTGGTTGCCCAGCATTCTCGTCCGGCGCCTGAACCGTCTTGAGTTGGACGCCCGATAAGCCGCGCGGGGTGGTCCGTCAGCCGATGGCGCCGCTGTCCTTGAGCGCGATGATCCGGTCCCACTCGTCGCCGAGTTCGAGGATCAATTCCTCGGTGTGCTCGGCGAACTCAGGTGATGGACCGAGATGCAAAGGCGTCTCGTCGAATAGCACTGGACTGGCCACCAGGTCGAAAGACTCGCCATCACTCTCGATTGTGACGATGCCGCCATTGGCGCGCACCTGCGGGTCGGCCGCCACCTCGGCCGTGTCCAGGACCGGGGCCCACTGGCCGTCGAAGTCCGCGAGCACTTTGCGCCAGTGTTCAAGAGGGTGTGTCGCGATGGCGACACGCAGCGCGTCGGCCGCCTCGTGGGCGTTCTTGGTGAGCAGCTCATGGCTGGCGAATCGCTCGTCGGCGCCAAGTTCGGGAACTCCGACCCGCGCGCAAAAGTCGGCGAAGTACCGAAACGCCTGCAGCATAGACAATCCCAGGAATCGATTGTCGCTGGTCCGGTAGAAACCGGTGAGTGGATTGTGCGGCGCCACGTTCGCACCGGCCGGGTTGGCCACCCACGGCTCGCCGCTGACCAGGGCGGCGTTGACGGCCACGCCCATCGCCCACACGCCGACACCGAGCAGCGAGATGTCCACCGTCCGCGCCACGCCCGTCCGTTCGCGCTCGAATAGCGCTGCGGCGATGCCACCCGCGATCGTCATGCCGCCGAGTGAATCGCCGTAGGCGGGCCCTGGTTGCGCGATTACTCCATTGAGGTCACTGGGCGTCGTGCTGGCGGCGCCGGCGGCGCGACTCCAGAACCCGGTCATGTCGTAGCCACCCTTGGCGCCATCGTCGCCGAGCGGACCATAGGCGCTGCCACGGGCGTAGATGATCTTCGGGTTGACCGCCCGGACGTCGTCGACGTCGATCTTGAGCTTCTTGCGGGCGTCGGGCAGGAAATTGGTGAGAAATACGTCGCTGGTCCGTGCGATATCCATCAGCAGCTCGTGCCCGTCGGGCGTTGAAATATCGACGGCGATCGACCGTTTGCCCCGGTTGGCGTGCTCCATCACGGGGTTGCGCCGGCCTTCGACGGTGATGTTGCCCAGCTGGCGCAGGCCGCGCTGCGAGTCGCCGGTGCGAGGGTGCTCAACCTTCAACACATCGGCACCCCAGTCGGCCAGCACAGCACCCGCCGCAGGAACGAACGTCCACTGCGCGACCTCCAGGACGCGCACACCGTCCATCGGTCCGCTCATCGATGCGCCTCTCAGCGGTAGTTCAGCACGACCGGCAACTGATCGTGGGTGTGCACTAGCGCGGACGCCCGCGGCACCCGCTCGCCGACCACATGAATGCCGTTGGCGCGCTTGGCGATTTCGTCCAGCAGGAGGCGCGCCTCTCGTCGGGCGAGCGCGGCGCCCATGCAGAAGTGTTCACCCACACCGAATCCGAGATGACTTGCGGCGTCCTCGCGGGTGATGTCGAACTGCTCGGCGGTCGGTCCCCAATGGTCCTGGTCGCGATTGGCCGAGGCATAGGCCAGCAACACGCCGTCGCCTTTCCTCACGGTCGCGCCGCGCAGGTTCACATCGTCGGCGGCCTGGCGGGCCATGCTCATCACCGGCGTCCAGTACCGCAGGACCTCCTCGACCGCGTTGGCGCTCAGACTTGGGTCTGCGAAAAACTTCTCCGCTTGGTCGGGATGCCCGTCGAGGCAGTCTGCGATTCCCGCGATCAGGCTCTGCGTAGTTTCGCTGCCCGCCGCCAGCAGCGTCAGCGCGTAAATCATCACCTGCGTCTCGTTGAAAGGTTCTCCGTTGACCGTCACCTCCGACAACAGGGTGAGCAGATCGTCTTGCGGGTTGTCCTTCCGTTCGGCGACCAGGCCGAGCAGGTACGGGCCGATGTGTTCGAAAATGAACGCGAGGTCATCGTCACTGGCCACCCCGCTGCCGACATTCGCGATCGTGGTCGCCCAACCTGCGACCCTGGGCCAATCCTCCTCAGGTACTCCGAGCAGGTAGGCGAAAACATAGACGGGAATGGGCTCGGCGATCCGCTGGATCCAGTCGAACTCACCATCCGGCAGGCCGTCGAGGACGTCGTTGACGACTTGGCGCACCCGCGCTTCCATCTTGGCGACCGCCGCCGGCGTGAAACGGACGCCGATGGCCTTGCGATGCTCACGGTGTTCGGGGGGATCCATGAACATGATGCCGCGGCCGCCGTATCCTTGTGGGTCGCGGCCCTCCCGGTGCGCGATCAGATCCATCATGATGCCGATACGCTCGGACTTGAACTTCTCCGGACGTGCCGAGATGCCCTTGATGTCTTCATATTTGGTAATCACCCAAAACTTGCCCTCCTCGTACCAGTGCACGGGGTCGGCTTCGCGCAACTGCGCGAATGTCGCGTTCGGGTCGCCGAGGTAGAACGCCGGCTCGTCGAACCGGGCGGCTGCGATCGTCACCATAAAGTGAACAATAGAACATTGAGTGTCAATCTGCGAGCACCGGCCGCCCAGCCACGCATGCACCCAACCTGTTGGCAGAAGAACAAAATCTGTTTTATTGTTACACAGTGACCAGCGCCTTATCCCATCTTCGCGTGTGCGACCTGGGCGGCCAGCTGGCGGGGGCCGGCGCGACGAAAATTCTGGCGGCCTTCGGCGCCGAGGTGATTCGGGTCGAGGATCCGGTTACTCGCGGGATGTGGGACGCACTGCGCGGCGTGGGCCCGTTTGTCGACGACCGCAGGGGGGTCAACCTGGGCGGCGGTTTCAACAACCACAACGTGGGCAAGCTCGGCGTAACAATCAACCTGCGCGTCGACGCCGGTAAGGACCTGCTCCGCGAGCTGATCGCGGTGTCCGACATCGTGTGTGAGAATTTCGCAGCCGGCGTGCTGACCAGGATGGGCTTCGGGTACGACGAGCTGCGACGAATCAAACCGGACATCGTCTACGTGTCGAATTGCGGCTTCGGCCACACCGGTCCGTATCGGGATTTCAAGACCTGGGGCCCGATCGTGCAAGCCCTGAGCGGGCTCACGTTCACAGCCGGGCTGCCCGGCAGGGAACCCGCTGGATGGGGTTTCTCCTACATGGACCACATCGCGGCGTACTACATGGTCGTCGCGATCCTGGCGGCGGTACACCATCGCGAACGCACAGGCGAAGGCCAGCACGTCGATTTGGCGACGGTGCCGGCCGGCATCGCCATGCTGCCCACCGAGGTGCTCGACTGGACCGTGAACAAGCGGCGCGCACGCTCAACCGAAAGTCCCCACGGCAATCGCTCCGACTTTGGTGAGATGGCCCCGCACGGGATCTACCCGTGCCTGGGTGAGGACCGGTGGATCGCCATCGCTTGCCGCGACGATCGCGATGTCGCGGTGCTTGCCAAAGTCGTTGACACACCGGAACTGACTGCGGACCGGTTCGCGACACTCGAGCAGCGCCTGCGTTGCGCCGACGAACTTGACGAGTTGCTCAGCGCATGCACCCGGGCGCGCGAGGCCTCTCTCCTGGCAAGCGAACTCACCGCTGCGGGAGTTCCCGCCAGCGTCGTCAAGTCGCCCCGGGAACGCATCGACGAAGATCCCGACCTAGCGGAATGGGGCCTGTTCCCGGCCGTGGAGCACCCCGAGATCGGGACGGTGCGGGTCGAGGGGCTGCCGCTGCGAATGTCGGCCTCGCCGTGGAATGTTACGCGGGCGGCGCCCTGCCTCGGCGAACACAACCGCGAGGTACTGGGCGGATTGCTCGGTCACAGCGGTCAGGAACTGGACGAACTGACGAAGCAGGGTGTGATCTGAACGCACTAGCCGGAATTCGCGTTGTCGAGATCAGCGACCAGTTCACGCCCATTGGTGGACGGGTGCTCGCCGAACTCGGCGCCGACGTGATTGTCGTTGAACCTCCGACCGGATCTCCACACCGGTCGCGGCCACCGTTTGCGCTCGAGGTTCCCGGGCCCGAGGCCAGCCTCCGGTGGTGGGGCGGAAACGCCGGAAAGCGCTCCGTGACCATCGATCTCGACACCCCGCAGGGGATAATTGCGCTGCAGCGCCTGATCACGCGCGCCGACATTGCAATTTCGGGGGCCGGCCCGGTCGGCGATGGCCCGCTCGGCTACGTCAAGACCGCGGCCGATAACCCGTCGTTGATCTGGGTAGCAGTCAGCCCGTTCGGCCTGAACAGCGTCCGAGCCGACCAACCGGTCACCGACCTCACCATGCTCGCCGGAGGGGGGCCGGTGTGGAACTGCGGCTACGACGACCATTCACTGCCACCGATTCGCGGGGCCGGTGAGCAATCCGCAAACATAGCCGGAATGTACTGCGCGATTGGAGCATTGGTTGCGCTTGCCCATCGCGACCAGACCGGAGAAGGGCAGCTGGTCGACGTCAGCGTCAACGCTGCCTGCAATGTCAGTTCCGAGCAGGTGACCTACCACTGGCTGGTCAACAACGAGACATGCGTTCGGCAGACCGGTCGGCATGCATACTTCACGCCGAGTCAGCGGACCCAAGTTCTGTGCGCAGACGGCGCGTACGCCACCACCGGCGTGTTGCCCCGGAAACCACACGAGTTCGCCAACCTGCTGGCGTGGCTCACCGAGCTCGATCTGATCGACGAGTTGCCCGAGTCCGTGTTCCTGGAGCTGGCCGCCTCACGCGACGCGCCGGTGGACATCGCGCAGATCGGCGCCGACGACGAAACCACCGCGATTTTGACTGCGGCCCGCGAGGCGCTCACCCTGATCGCTTCGCGATTGCCAGCCAAGGCGTACTTCCTGGAGAGCCAGCGCCGCGGATTCCCGGCCGGAGCGCTGCTGTCACCTGACGAGGCTTTCGAGGACGAACACGTCGCCGCCCGTGGGTTCAAGGTGCCGGTGCGCCACCCGGAGTTCGAGGAAACGTTCAATTATCCGGGCACACCGTATGTGTTCGGTGCCGCACCGACGACCACCCTGACTCGCCCGCCTCTTGTTGGCGAACACAACGCACTGCTCGACGAAATTGTCGACGACGCCACATGAGCGGCGGCCACCGACTCACTCACATCGGACTGTGTGTCAGTGACATTGGCCGGTCAATCGGATTCTATTGCGAGGCTCTCGGATTTGATGAGGTCAGTCGAATGCACGTCGAAGGGCCTGAGACGGCACAACTGCTGGACGTGCCCGGACTGGTGCTTGAGCTTGTCTACCTGCAGAGGGACGGATTCCGCCTCGAGTTGCTGAGCTACGCGGCGCCGGGGGTTCACGGGAATGTCGAGCCGCGGCAGATGAACGCGGTGGGATTCAGTCATCTGTCGTTTCGCGTCGACGACCCCGACGAACTCATCGCGCGGATCGAGCGCTCCGGGGGGCGGGCACGACCCGAACGGACGGTGACATTCGAAGGTGGCAACCGCGGCCTGATGGCCACCGACCCCGACGGCAACTGGCTGGAGTTGATTGAGCGCCTCCCTAGACAGTGATCAACTGATCACAAAACGTTCGATTGTTCAGCCAAATGATAGAGTCGTGGCTGTGCCGGCCACCAGTGAGCTGATGTATTCGCCGTTCTCCAAGGCGATCTTCGACAATCCGTACCCCGTCTACCGGCGACTGCGCGACGAGGCACCGGTCTACCGGGATCCCGAGGACCGCTGGTGGGTGCTGTCCAGATTCGACGACGTCTCGCGGGCACTTCGGGACTGGGAGACGTTCTCGTCCAAGCTGGGTCCGGCACCGGAGAATCCGGACAACGACGGCCGCAAATACTCCGTAATCTCGATGGACCCCCCTCGCCATGACCGTATTCGCGGGGTCCTCAAGGGTTTCTTCACGCCAAAAGCGGTCGCCGCGATGGAGTCCGCCCTGCAAGCGGTGGTCGACACTCATCTTGACCGGCTGCGCCCGGGAACCACCGTCGACGCCATGGAGGCCTTCGCGTTCTCGGTTCCTACGGACGTGATCGGCGACCTGCTCGGCGTGCCGCACGGCGATCGTGCGCAGCTGCGCGTCTGGTGGGAAGCCTTCCTGACGCGCGAGGAAGGCGAAGTCGTCATGCCGGCCAAGGCCATCGAAGCGAATCGGATGATCAGCCAGTACATCGGCGACCTCATCGAACGGCGCCGCACCGAGCCCGGGAACGATCTGATCAGCATCGTGCTGCAGGCCACCTTCGACGACCCCGAGGCCGGCGGTGAGCGCTCGTTGACCGCGCACGAGGTTCTCATGTTCTGCAACCTGCTTTCGGCCGCGGGGTCGGAAACCACTCAGAAATTGATCTCCAACGGCTTGGTCGCCCTCGCGGAGCATCCCGACCAGTGGCAGCGAATTGTCAAAGACCGCAACCTTATTCCCGTAGCCGTCAACGAGGCACTTCGTTATGACACCCCGAGTCATTGGGTGGCCCGCACGCTGACGCGGCCCATTGAGCGACACGGTGTCACCATGAACGCCGGAGACTGGGTGCTGCTGCTCCTGGGCAGCGCGAACCGGGATGAACGTCGATACAAAGACCCCGACCGTTTCATCATCGGGCGGCCTCGCGGCACCGACGTCTATTTCGGCTGGGGAATCCACATCTGTCTTGGGCAGTGGCTGGCGCGCCGGGAGGCGCAACTGGTGTTCGAGTACATCGCCAAGAAGTTCCCGAACTATGGTATCGGGGCGCACGAGCGGGTGCTCACCGCGACCGTGCGCGGCTATAGCCGCGTGGAGATGACCCTGCGCTGACCATGGACATCGCCTTCACCGACGAGCAGCAACTGCTGCAGGACACCGCCACTCGGCTGGGGGAGAGCCTCGCCGTCACCGGCCCCGAACAACTACCTACCGATGCGGCGCTCGACGCACAGTGGCGCCAGGTCGTGGAGTTGGGTGTGCCGACGCTGCGTTCGCCTGCCTTGTGCGGACTCGCGGCCAGCGGCGTGGAAACCGCCATCGTCATCGAGCAACTGGCGCGAGCCCTCAGCGCCGTACCGGTGATAGGCCAAGCCGTGCTAACCACCGAGCTTTTGGAGGCTGCCAGTGCCGAGGAGGAACTGCAGCTCGTCGCGGACGGAAGCCTGCGGGTGGCGCCGGTGCTGACGATGGACTTGGCGGGATTCGCAGCGGCCAATCAGCCAGGAGTGGCATTCGACGCGGCAGGTGCTACCCACGCACTGCTAGCGGTCCGAACGGATGGTCATCGCAAGCTCGTCTGCGCGCCGCTGGATGGTCACACGGCGGCTGCCCTCGACCTGACCCGCGTATTGCGCCGTACGCCAGCCGATTTGGCGGCTTCGGCAGTGGCGACCGGGGAGCCCATCAGTGATGAGCGCTGGCAGCGGGTGGAGTCGCTGGCCATGACCGCGTTCGCCGCCGACCTTGTGGGCGTCATGCAAGGTGCGCTCGATGATGCGGTGCGCTACGCCGGCGAACGCGCGCAGTTCGGAGTCAAGATCGGCTCATTCCAGGCGGTGGGGCATCTGCTCGCGGATGCCCTGGTCCAAGTGGAAGGCGCCCGCAGCTGTCTGTGGCACGCCGCGTGGGCGATCGACCAACTGCCGGTCGAGGAGGCGCGGTTGGCGGCGATGACGGCGAAGGCATACGCTGCCGCGGCGGGCCGCGAGGTGGTGGAGACGACCGTTCAGGTATTCGGCGGCATCGCGATCACGTGGGAGCACATCTCGCATCTGCGGCTGCGTCGTACGCTGCTGGACCGGCGCTTATTCGGTGACGAGGTGGTTCACTATGACGCCATCGCAGCGATGCGGTTGGCCAACCGGGAGTTGGCGTAGCGATGGACTTCAACGACAACGCGCCCGAAGCGCAGTTCCGCGCCGAGCTGAGGCAGTGGCTTTCCGAACACGCCGCGGACGCTTCGATCCCCGAGGATCCCGCCGCCCGCGCCGATGCGCAAAACGCTTGGCATCAAGCGCTTTACAAAGCCGGGTACATCGGGCTCTCATTTCCCGTCGAGTATGGAGGGCACGGCAAGGCCCCCATCTACGAGGCGATCCTGAACGACGAACTCGGCCGCGCCGGCGCCCCGCCGATAGAGGGGGTCGGCCACCTCAGCAACGCCTTGCGGTTGTTCGGTACGGACGAGCAACGGGACACCCTGCTGCCCGGACTGTTGTCCGGCCAGGTGCGGTGGTGTCAGGGATTCTCCGAACCCGAGGCTGGATCCGACCTCGCCGGCCTGAAGACCCGCGCCGAGTTGATCGAGATCGAGGGGCAGCAGAGCTTCCGCGTCAATGGCCGCAAGATCTGGACGAGCTTCGGGGCGGTCGCCGACTGGTGTTTCCTGCTGTGCCGCACCGAGTCCGAGGCCCCCAAGCACGCAGGCATCTCGGCGCTGTTGGTACCGATGTCGACGCCAGGGATCCAGGTCCGCCCGATTGTCAATGCCGCACGCAACCGCGAATTCACCGAGGTCACGTTCGACGACGTGGACGTACCCGTGGCCAATCTGCTCGGTGAGCGCGGCCAGGGCTGGTCCATCGCCAGCCAACTGCTGGCCTACGAGCGCGGTCCCGGCGACATCAACTGGGTCAGCCGGCTCTCGACACAATTGCGGCGGCTCGAGAACGACATCCGGACCGGCTGGCTCCTCGACTCACCCGTGGCGCGGGCCCGGCTTGGGCAGGCGTACGTGGAGTTACGCGCTCTCCAGATCAAGGTTCAACGCTCACTCACGGAGCGCCAACGCGGAAAACTTCCGGGGCCGGAGGGGTCGGTCGACAAGCTGCTCATGGCCCGTGCGGACCAGTACTTGGGCCACACCATGATGGATCTGTGCGCCAGCGGCCCTCTGCTCACCGAGGGCCTGGAATGGGACATCTACCTGTGGTCGCGCGCCGCCGGCATCTACGGGGGCACTGCGCAAATCCAGCGCAACATCGTCGCGCAGCGGGTACTCGGGCTGCCGCGCGCCTGAGCAGGTGCCCGTTACCCCGGCCCGGCCTCCGTCAGGTGTCTGTACGCCTCTTTGAGACCGTTGAGCCGCCTTTCGAGGATCTCGTCGCCCGCGTGGGCCCCGCTGAGTTTCGCGCTGACCTCCGCTATCTCCGCGGCGACCCGTTCGGCCGCTTCACCCTTGGTGAGCAAATCTTGGTCGGCCCAGTCGTCATAGGGGATGCGCTCATGCGAGTCCATCGTCTCTCCTCAGTGCACCATTGGTTTGAGCCTAGGTGGAGATCGGCGTTATAGTCAGTTAGACATAAAGTGTTTAGTTGTACTGTAACGCATGAATCGGAAGAGTTGAGGACTGGACGATGCCGCTGCAACCATCGATGAAGCTTCTGTCGGTCGACGATCACCTCATCGAGCCACCCCATGTCTGGATCGACAGGCTGCCGAAGAAGTACATCGATCAGGGTCCTCGCATCGTCGACTTCCCGCGCGAGGGTGCTCCGCCTATGCAGCAGTGGGTCTATGAGGGCCGACCGTATCCCAACATCGGGCTGAATGCGGTCGCGGGCAGGCCCCCGGAAGAGTTCGGCGTCGATCCGATCCGCTACGCCGACATGATCCCTGGATGTTATGACCCGAAGGCCCGATTGGCCGATATGGACATCGATGGTGTCCATGGGATGTTGTGCTTTCCGTCGTTTCCCCGATTCTGCGGCACGGTCTTCCTCGAGGGGGAGGATAAGGAACTGGCGCTGCTGGGCGTCAAGGCGTGGAACGACTTCTCGCTCGATGAGTGGTGCGCTACGGATCCCGCCCGTTTCATCCCTATGGCGATCACTCCGCTGTGGGACCCAGCGCTCATCGTCGCCGAGATCGAGCGGGTGGCGGCCAAGGGAGCCCGGGCGATCGGCCTCCCGGATAACCCGACAAACCTCAAGCTGCCCAGTTATCACACCGCGTACTGGGAGCCGGTGTGGTCGGCGTTGGAAGAGACGAATCTGACGGCGGTGATGCACTTCGGCAGTGGCGGATTCCCGCCTCAGACCGCGCCGGAGGGGCCGTTCGCGGTGATGATCACGTTGATGGGCACCACATCGATGGCCGCGGCCACCGAGCTCATCTTCTCGCCGGTGTTCCACAAGCATCCAAACCTCAAAGTGGCGTTCTCCGAAGGTGGCGTCGGCTGGATGCCTTACCTGGTCGAGCGCGCGGATTACGTCTGGCGCAAACACAAGTACTACCAGAACATTCACCCGACCGTGGCGCCGTCGGAGCTGTTCCGGCGCAACATCTCCGGATGCTTTATCGAAGACGAAGTCGGGATGGCTATGCGGCACCAGATCGGAATAGAGAACATCACCTGGGAGTGCGACTATCCGCACTCCGACTCGTTCTGGCCCAAGAGCCGAGCGCGCGCCGAGGAAATGCTGGCCGATGTACCCGACGAGGAAGCTGCCAAGATCGTCGAGCTCAACACTCGGCGCTGGTATGCGTTCCCGGAGGAGGGCTTCAAGTCCTGCACGGCGGACTCCGGGTGGCGCCCGAATGACGGCAACCCGGCCGACTATGACTACGACGAGGTCATGGCAAGTCATGGCGGGGTCGGCATGGAGGCCTTCATGAACAAGATGGAGGAGCAGAAGGCTCAGAAGGTTTGAGCCGTTAATCGACCGGAACGGCGATCTCGGTCGAATTGTCGCGTCCGCGCAAAACTTTGGAGTCGATGACGCGCCATCGCCGCCTCTCCGACTCGTCCGCCCGGCTCAGCGCCGCACCCGACGCTGCGACACCACCGGACAGCTTGGCGACCTCGGTCAGCCGCGCCGCCTCGTTGACCGGGTCTCCGATCACCGTGTACTCGTACCGGTTGGGATCGCCGATGTTGCCGGCCACCGCCGTTCCGGCCGACACCCCAATGCCGACCCTGATGTCCTCGTCCGACCGGTTGAGTCGGATGTTGAGCTCACGCGCCGTCGCGAGTGCGTCCGCGGCCGCCCGGGCGTTGGCGTTCGGGGCGCCGAAAACCGCAAGGGCGGCATCGCCCTCGAACTTGTTGATCAAACCGTTGTGGCGTTCGACGACGTCGATCACCACGGCGAAGAATTCGTTCAGCATGATCACCAGTTCGTCGGGTTCTAGTGCCGTGGCCAGTCGTGTCGAACCAACCAGATCGACGAACAACACCGCGACTTCGCATTTCTCCCCGCCCATTTCGGTCTCGACGCCGTTGCGAGCGACTTGCTCCGCCAGGCGCGCTACGTCGCGGCCGACGTGCCGACCGAACAGATCGCGGAGACGTTCACGTTCGCGAAGTCCGCTGGCCATGGTGTTGAAGCCGGCCTGCAGCAGCCCGAGCTCTGATGCGTCGAAGACCGGAACGGAGACGTCGAAGTCACCCCGCTCGACGTATTGCATACCCCGCCTTACCTCATCGATGGGGTCGGCGATGGTCGACGCGTTGAAGGCGGCGATCACCAGGCCGCAGGCCATGGCGCACCCCCCGAGTACGAGAACGAGAAGCGCAAGTCGATGCGCGGAGTATTCGACGAACAACGCGCTCTCGGCGACCAGCATGACCATCAGCGTCGGAACTCCCGTTCCTATCACCCAGGCGCTCACGGCGCGCAACCGGAGCCCTGGCCCCCGCGGCCGTGTCGGCGGGTTGTCGGTGAGCAATCTGGCCGCCGTCGGCCGCAGTGAGATCCTGCACATCCAATAGGCCAGTGCGGTTGTCACGATGGCACCGAGCAGAATCGACACTCCCAGCGTCGCGGCCAGCCACGGTGTGTCGAGGTTGATGAGCACAAATACCGCAGCCGCCGCCGACCATACGGTCCCCTGGACCACCGCCATCCTCATTGGGATGGCCAGGACGGCGCGGCGCACGGTGACATCGTTTGCCCCCGCGGGCAGGCTCATCCAGACGTACGCCCATAACCCGGCCAAGGGCAAGACGGTGCCGGAGTAGCACAGTGCTGCAACGATATTGACCAACATCACATGGTGTTTGCTCAGCGCCGCACCGGTGGGCAAAGCCCAGGCGGTCAGTGCTGCGATCAGCGCCGAGCCCGTGACAGTCGGAACGATCGCCCCTGAAATCACCAGCGATCTGCCGGTGCGAGCGAACGGCAGGCGACGTTCGGCAAGCGAGGTTTTCACGGTGACGCCCGCGCGATGCTCGACTTGTCCAACCAGTTCGCAATGCTCATCAGTCGTCCCGACGACGCGAGCGTCATGAACAGGGTGCGGGCATCGGCGCTCAGTGCGACATTGGTGGTCATCGGGTCGTCGGCGGGAATCGCACCGAGAAATTCGCCGGTCGCGGAAAAGACGGTGACCCCGCCCGTCCCCAGGGTCGCGACGAGGATTCGGCCGGCGGGGTCCACGCACAGCCCGTCGGCCCCTCCAACGTTCAGCGGGCCGCCGCTCGGCACCGTCGCCAGACCCCGCGCCCGGCCGACCACGCCCGGTCCGTCGAGCGTGAATTCCCAAATCCGGCGCGTACGCGTCTCTGCCACGTACAGCGACGAGCCGTCGGGTGACAACGCGACCCCATTCGGCATCTCGAGCGGGTAGATAATTTCGCGCAGGTCACCGTCGACCGTGCCATAGAGGAGTCCGGTCACGCTGCGGGTGCGGCTCTGCACCGTACCTGCGTCGGTCAGATAGAAGCCGCCGTGGCTGTCAGCGCAGATGTCGCTGGGCCGCACCAGGGGCAGCTTCTTACCGGATCGCGTGCTGAACTCGGTAGCGAGCGTGCTGACGCTACCGTCGGATTCGATGATCTGCAGCGCGGGGGTGACGGGTTGGTCGGGCGGACCTATCGGCCGGAAGAGGTTCACGCAGCCGTTGAAGTCGTACGGCCACGGCCCGACCCCGAACTTGGACCCGCCGTTCTGGCACACGATCAACCGACCGTCGGGGAGTTTGACCACGCCGTTGGGTCCGCCACCCGTGTGGGCGACTGTCTCGGTAGCCCCATCGGGGTGGACTCGGGTGATCCGGCCGGCCGCCATCTCCGACACGACAACGGTGCCGTCGTCCAAGGCGATCGGACTCTCCGGGAAGGCTAAGCCGTCGGCAAGGCAGCGGCTCATCGCGGCTCTTTCCTATAATGTTGCGGTACAACGTGTTTAGTTGCATTGTTCCACCAAGCGACGAAGGCCGGATCCGCCAGCGGCAGGTCCCCAACGCCGGTCTGATTTCGCGGCCAGTCGGCGGCGCTCTGCGTCAGCGGTGACGTGGGCCTGTTGACGCCGTAGAACAGCCGATGCCGGCGGTGCAAGAAACACCACCGCTCTTCGTGTTTCTCGTAGCGGTCCTCGTACTTGATGAGCTGTTCGATGAATCCCTCGGCGTGCGTCTGGGCGAAGCACTGCGCCCAGACCTGCCCGTGTGCCCGGTCCTCGGTGTCGAGCTCGATGAGGTGGTTGGCGACCAGGATGACCGCGAACACGCTGGCGTCGAGGCTGTCGGACATGAGACGGCGCGCGCCGTCGCGACCCTCTCCGTAAGCACCGAACCGCGCGTGCGGAACGAACAGATCAGCCATCGCGTCAGCGTCGCGGGTTTCGATCGCGGTGGCGTAGCGGAACGGCAATTGGCGAATCTCCTCGCGCGCCAGCATGGCTTGTACGGCTGCATCGATCGTGACCACCGAATCCTCCTCCGCCACAGTTATAGGTCGATGTTCTTCAACGTGTGCATTGGATGGGTCATGAACGGACGCACTGCGTTTGACTTCTATAGGGTCGTATCACGTGGTGGACGTTGGCTGGCCGAGGACGTAGTGCCCGGTCTGGGGATGGTGGTACCAGCCCCCGGCCGCTGCCGTACCGCCGTCGACATGCAATGTCTGTCCAGTCACGTATGCGCTGAGATCGCTGGCCAAGAAGACTGCCGCCCCGGCCATCTCGTCGACATCGCCGGCTCTGCCCATCGGCACCATGAATCTGGCGTTCTCGGACCCCGCAGGGGCCATCTTCGCGAGGCTCTCGGTCAGTGTGAAGTCGGGAGCCAGTCCGTTGACACGGATACCGTGCGGCGCGAGTTCGAGCGCAGCGGTTTTCGTAAAGTTCACGACCCCGGCCTTCGCCGCGGCGTAGGCGGCAAACCCCGGCGCTGCCCGCACCGCCTCGATCGTGCTGACGTTGATGATGCTGCCGCCCGTGCCGGCTTCGACCATGGCGCGGGCGACCCGTTGCGTGCACAGCAAGACCTGGGTCAGGTTGATGCGGATCAGCGCGTCCCATCCGTTGGGGGAGGTTTCGAGCAGACCAGACCAAAAGACTCCGCCGGCATTATTCACCAAGAGGGTTGGCGTCCCCAGCTTCTCGACGGTGGCGGCGAGTGCGGCATCAACCTGCTCAGCGTCGCGGACGTCGGTGACGCACGCGAGGCCGTCGATTTCCTGGGCCGCAGATGTGGCCGTCTGCGCGTCCCTCTCCCAAATTGAGACCTTTGCGCCGAATTCAGCGAACGCTGCGGCAACGGCCCGGCCGATGCCGGCCCCGCCTCCCGTCACCACGGCCACCCGGCCGTCCAGTGACGCGGCGTTGCGGTGCAGCGTCACTCGCTTTCCCTCACGCGAATCGGACTAGCCGCCGTATCCACACGCGTGACAGATTAACACTGAGTGTTCTATTATCCAATAATATCGTGGGGGTCGCGCCGCCCGCAGGAACGGTCCTGCGGCTCGTGCCGGGTGTGCGGCCGAGCAGTTGGTTCGTCGAATGACGATGGAGGAGCAGATGCAGCGTTTGAACGGCAAGGTGGCCGTGATAACCGGTGCCGCCCGCGGACAGGGCCGCAGCCACGCGGTCCATCTTGCCGACGAGGGTGCCGACATCATCGCTCTGGACATGTGCGCCGACATCGAAACCAACGAGTACCCGCTTGCTACCAGGGAGGATCTGGACGAGACGGTCAAGCTGGTCGAAAAGTCGGGTCGCCGCGCGGTTTCGGCGGTCGCCGACGTCCGCGACCGCGCCGCGCTGAAGAAGGCGATCGACGAGGCCGTCGCGGAGTTGGGCGGCCTCCATGTCGTCGTGGCGAACGCAGGCATCTGCCCGCTGGGCAACGATGTTCCGTCACGCGGTTTCACCGATGCCTTCGACGTCGACTTCGTTGGTGTCATCAACACCATCCATATCAGCATGGAACACCTGCGCTCGGGTGCGTCGATAATTGTCACCGGCTCGATCGCCGGACTGGTTCCGCAGAAGGATCTGGCCACCGGTGGTGGGCCGCAAGGTCCCGGGGGCGCCGGCTACGGACTGGCGAAGAAGATGCTGTGCGAGTACACGAAGGGGCTGGCGTTGACGCTGGCACCCGAGCAGATCCGGATCAACACCGTGCACCCGACCAACGTCAACACCGGAATGTTGCACAACCTCCCGATGTACCGGACGTTTCGTCCGGACCTGGCCGAACCGAGCCGCGAGGACGCCGAAATCGTCTTTCCGATCCTGCAGGCGATGCCCGTCCCGTGGATCGAGCCGCATGACGTCTCCCACCTGGTGGTGTACCTGGCGTCGGACGAATCCCGTTACGTCACCGGACAGCAAATATTCGTCGATGCCGGCGCGGGCTTGAAACTGGGCCTCTAGCAGCGGTATTCGCCAGCTGGTCTTCACCGTCCCCGGAAATCGGGATCGCGTCGCTCGAGAAACGCGGCTATTCCTTCGGCGACGTCGTCGGTCGCGGCTACCTGTTCCACCAACAATGCCTCGGTTCGAAGGGCGGCGTCACGATCCACGTCGAGTGCTTGGTTGAGCATCGCCTTGGCCGCCGCCAGCGCGCGTGTCGGTCCGTTAGCGAGCCGGCGCGCCCAGGCGGTCGCCTCGTCCTCAAGGCCGCCGTCCGCG
Organism: Mycobacterium sp. NGS58; assembly: GCF_059812385.1. Lineage (NCBI taxonomy): Bacteria > Bacillati > Actinomycetota > Actinomycetes > Mycobacteriales > Mycobacteriaceae > Mycobacterium > Mycobacterium sp. NGS58. The sequence goes on from NZ_JCALCO010000011.1 coordinate 73,864, forward strand.
ACCACCTCATTGACCAGTCCGATCCGGTAGGCCTCGGGCGCGGACAGTTCCTCGCCGAAAAACAGCAGCTGCTTGGCGATATTGAAGGGCACCTTACGGGCCAGCAGATATGCGGCACCACCGTCGGGCGCGAGCCCTCGTCGCGCGAAAAGCTCTATGAGTCGCGCGCTTTCGGCGGCCACGATGAGGTCGCAGGCGAGCACCATGCTCGCGCCCACCCCGGCGGCGATGCCGTTAAGCGCACACAGCACTGGCTTTTCGCAGTCGAGCAACGCTGAGACCACCGCCTGAGACCCGGTACGCAGAATGCGGGCGGCGTCGCCGGCCACCCTGTCTTTTTTGGGTTGCATGCCGGGATCATGGAGATTCGGCCCGGTGCAGAAATGCCGGTCGCCCCGACCGGTGAGCACCACCGCTCTGATGTCGGGATCACTGGATGCGGACTGAAGATTCTCGATCAGGTTTCGCTGCATGGCACGAGTCACCGAATTGCCGGCGTCCGGTCGGTCCAGAACCAGCCAGCGCACCGCGTCCTGCGTGTGAGCCGCGAGGTCGGGGGTCACGGCCGGATCGGCACGCTGGCGGGTCCGCGCACCGAATTGGTGTGCACGTAGGTCACGGCGTCTGTGTCGACATCCCAAGCGGGAAAACGCTTCAGCGTCTCTTCGAGCGCGACCCGGGCCTCGAGGCGGGCGAGCGCCGCGCCCAGACAGAAGTGCGAACCGTGACCGAAGCTGATGTGACGGATTCCCGCGCGCTCGACGTCGAGGACGTCCGGGTTCTCGTATTGGCGTTCGTCGCGGCCCGCAGATCCGGTCAGCAGTGCTACCCGCGAGCCCGCTGGAATGAGGGTGCCGTTGTAGGTGACGTCGCGTTTCGTGTAGCGGCCCTGTACGGGTGATGGGGCGTCGTAACGCAGCAATTCCTCGACGGCGTTACCGATCAGTTCTGGATGGTCCACCAGCTTGGCTCGTTGATCGGGATAGTTCGCCAGTGTCAGCGCGGCCCATCCCAGCAGGCGCGCAACCGTCTCATTGCCGGCGACGTTGATCATCGCGATGAACATCAACACTTCACGATCGTCGAGGCGACGGGTCTGGCGGCCCGCCTGGACGAGGTCGGAGGTCATCAGGTTGCCGACGATATCGTCGCTCGGTCTCGCCCTGCGGCGCTGAATCTGGTCGGCGTAGTAGCCGAGCAGCTTAATGTTGGCCTGCTGGCCGTCCTCGCTGAGCTGGGTTGTGCCCTCATCGCGGTGGAGCTGGGCATCCGACCACTCGCGCAGGTTGTCGTGATCTTCTTCGGGAAAACCCAGTAGCGAGCTGATCACCATCACCGGTAATTTCATCGAGAAGTCGCGCACGTAGTCGAAGCCGTCGGTGCCGACGAAGGCATCCAGATAATGGCTGCACAGCGTCCGGACGCGCTCCTCGAGTCGGGCAACCTCGGTTCGGAAAAAGGTGCGGTTAACCATCTTCCGCAATGCGGTGTGATCCGGCGGGTCCATCATGATCATCGCCCTGGGCGGCGGCCACGGTTGCTCGTTGATCGCATCCAGGGTGACCCCGTGCTCCGACGAGAACGTCTCGGTGTCCAGCGACGCCTCCAGCACGTCGGAGAAACGGCTGAGCGCGTAGAAGTCGTACTGTTCGTTGTAGTAGGTCGGCGCTTCGTCGCGCAGCCGTTTCCAGACGCTGTAGGGGTCCTGGTGCAGGGCGCGATCGAACGGATCCCAACGTAAGTCTGTTGTCGTCATCGGCACCGTCCTTTCCTGAAGAACAGTAATACATTATCTGTATAGTTGCACCATTGCGGTGGTGGACCGCACGGTGTTGAGGAGGAAGAACCGAAGTGGAAACGCGAGAACTCGAGCACGTGATCTACGAGAAGGACGGCCCGATCGCGCGGATCATCCTGAACAATCCTGACGCCGCCAACGCGCAGAGCTCCGAAATGGTCCATAGCTTCGACGCGGCCCTCGACGACGCGCAGTACGACTACGACGTCAAGGTGGTCATTATTAAGGCCAATGGCAAGGGCTTCTGCTCTGGTCACATCCCCACCGGCGCGTACCCGGAGTTCAAAGCCGAGCTGGAAGCATCGGGGAAAGTGTGGCGTTCTGCGGCGCAATTGTTCCTGTGGCCCGTCCTCAAGTTGTGGGAGTTTCCCAAGCCGGTGATCGCCCAGGTACACGGCTACGCGATCGGTGGGGGCACGACCTGGGCGTTGATCCCCGAAATCACCGTCTGTTCCGAGGATGCGTGGTTCCAGATGCCTCTGGTACCCGGATTCGGGCTGCCCGGCGCCGAAACGATGTTCGAGCCGTGGGTGTTCATGAACTACAAGCGGGCGGCCGAATATTTGTACACGGCTCAGCGGTTGACCGCCGCGCAAGCACTCGAGTTTGGCCTGGTGAATCGAGTGGTGCCCGCTGATCAACTCGAAGCGACGGTCGAGGAACTGGCCGCCAAGATCGCTACGGCGCCGCTGATCACGTTGCAGGCCGTCAAATCAGGCGTCATCCGGGCGTGGGAGACCATGGGTTTCCGCACGCATCAACAGGCAAGCAACGACCTTCAGGCGGTGGTGACCGGAAGCAAGGAGTTCCAGCAGTTCGTCGCGGAGCTCATGAAAAAGAGTGCCAAACCCAGCGAGCGCATCTGACCATGCCGCTTCAACCGATCATCCGGTTTGGCGGGGACGAGAACACCGAGTCTCTTCGGGCGTCCGTGCGTGATTGGCTGGCGCACAACCTGCCTGACGAGTTCCGCCGGACTGCGGCCAATCCCGACTATCTGCCGCGCGATGCCCACGAGCGCGCGGTCGTGTTCTGCAAGGCCTTACACGAGCAGGGCTGGTTTGTGCCGCACTGGCCGGCCCGGTACGAGGGTGGCGGTCGCGGTGTCGTGGAGCAGGTGGTCATCCGCGAAGAGCTTGCGTATGCGGGCGCACCACTGGTGAACACCAACGGGGTCAACATGCTGGCGCCGGTATTGTTCAAATTCGGTACCACGGAACAGAAGTCGGAGCATCTGCCGGCCATCGCGCGCTCGGAACGTATGTGGGCGCAGGGCTATTCGGAACCGGAGGCGGGCTCGGACTTGGCGGCTTTGCGGATGACCGCTCGACGCGACGGCGACTATTACGTCCTGGACGGGCAGAAGACGTGGACGAGCAACGGGGTGCTCGCCGACTGGATCTTCGTCCTGGCCCGCACGTCGCCGGTTGCAGACAAGCGCCAAGCCGGAATCTCATTCTTTCTCGTCGACCTGGAGACACCAGGGATTACCCGTCGACCCATCAGGTCGATGACTGGCTATCCCACATTTGCCGAGGAGTTCTTCGATGGTGTCCGGGTTCCCGCGGCCAATCTGGTCGGAGCCGAGGGGCAGGGGTGGACCGTCGGGAAGGCACTGCTCGACGTTGAACGGTCGAATATCACCAGGGCCGCACAGGCTCAGCGCTATCTCGATGAGCTGATCGACTGGTGCCGCGCGCAAAAGGGATCGACGCACGACCCGCTGTCCGATCCGGCCAATCGCATTGCGCTCGCTCGCGCCGTCGAACGCGTCGAGGTGGGCCGCGCCCTGTCGTATCGGGTAGCACACCTGCAGGCGGAAGGTGCCCTGGATCCCGCGCTGCCGTCGTTATCGAAGCTGTATCACTCCGAATTGACCGCCGAATTACGGGGACTTGGTGCACAGATCCTCGGGCACGCAGGCGAACTCATGCCGGACGATCCGGACTCGGTGCTCGATGGCCATTTCTCGGAGGGGTTGCTGCTGTCTCTCCTACACTCGATAGGTGGGGGCACGAGCGAGATTCAGCGAGACCTGATCTCGACGGTCGGGCTGGGCATGCCCCGCTGAAATCAGGAGTAGGCCGCTCGTCCCTCGGCGGCCGCCGAACGTTGTTGTGCCACGGTCGCCATTGCGAGCTCGAGCGGATGAAACGCGGCGAGCTGAGCACTTTCAGCAGAATTGATCAACCGTTTGGTCATTTCCACCGCCCCCGCATCGGCCTGTGCTAGTTCGTTGGCTATCGCGACGGCGCGATCGATCGCCGATCCGGGTTCGACGACGTTTGTTACCAGTCCTAGCCGTTCGGCCTCGGCGGCCGATAGCCGCATGCCGCGCAGTAATAGGGACGCCGCGCGGTGCCGGCCCAGCTGTTGAGCGAGGCGCCAGGCCAGCCCGCCGTCGGGTATCACCGCGCGCGCCACGAATGGAGCAGCGAAGAAGGCGTCTGAGGCGCTTACAACTAGGTCGCACGACAGTGCCAGACTCCAGCCGAGGCCAATCGCCGCGCCTTCAACCGCCGCGATGGTCGGCACCGGCACGGCTTTGAGTTGTTCCATCACCCGTTGCGCGTGCTCGATGCGGCCCGCGGGCCCCAACGGCCCGCTGCCACGGGCGGGTCCGGTCTTCAAATCACCGCCGGAGCTGAAGAATCCGCCCGCCCCGGCCAAAACCACGCCGCGGGCGCCGTACGCGACGATGCCACCGAGTGCGATCGATAGCTCGGTCCACGATTCGTAGCACAAGGCATTACGCTGGCGCGGGCGGTCCAATAAGACCACAGCGATGCCGTCTCGCTCTTCGTAACGGACTAGTAGAGCGTCCGCGTCAGCGTCGTCGACCATCGGGCCACCCCTACCGGTTCAGGAACTTGTCGATAGCAGCCCGGTGCTCGGGTGTGGTGAAACACTCTGTCTCGGCGGATATCCCGTACTCGAGGATGCCGGTGATCGCGCGTTGGGCATGCAGGTTCAACGTTCTTTTCGTGTCCTGCACCGCGCGCGGCGGCAGCGCGGCCAGGCGGTGGGCCACTGCCAGGCCCTCCTGTTTGATCTGTTCGTGCGGTACCACGCGGTTGGCCAAGCCCAGCTCGACCGCCTTGTCAGCTTTTATGCGTTCACCGAGCATGAGGTACTCCTTGGCTTTCAGCAGGCTCATCAGCAGAGGCCACAGGACCGACCCGCCGTCACCGGCCACCAGTCCGCTCGCGACGTGAGTGTCGGCGAAGAACGCTCGGTCAGACATCAAGACGATGTCGCATAACACTGCGATGCTGCACCCGAAGCCGACTGCGGGGCCGTTGACAGCCGCGACCACCGGCAGCGGAAAGTCGATCATGTCGCGCACGATGCGTCGGGCGTCTCGCATTCCGGCGCGGCGTGTGACCGGGTTGTTGACATGGGTTTCCAGCCATTCCACCAAGTTTCCGCCAGCGGAGAAGTAATCTCCTGTGCCGGTGATCAGCACCGCCCGAGCGTCGGGCTCTTCGGCCAGGGTGGCCCACAGCCGGGTGAAGGCGGTGTGCATCCTGTTGTTGACCGCATTCGCGTTGTCGGGGTTGTTCAACGTCACGATCCGTACGGGACCGTCTGCGGCCACGAGGATCTCGTCGCATCCGGTCAGCTCTGGTGTGCCCGTAGGTAGGTCGGTCATCGTGGATCAGTCGCCATCTCTTGGTGGTAGCCAGCTCGGTCGGCGAGTCTGCACGAAGGCCTCGCGGTCGTGGTTCACCGGCCACTCGGGAGCCCTTTTCTGCAGGAATGCCGTAAAAGCTTCGATCTGTTCGGTGGTGCCGATGGACGACCAGTAACCCGTGACGTCCACGGGTGGCAGCGCACGCGCCATCTCGCGTTTGATTGCGGCGCGTGCGACGGGGCCGGTCTTTCGGACCCGTTCTAGCAAGGCGTCGACTTCCGGCAGCAAGGAGTCGTGCGGCACGACTTTACCGACCAGGCCGAGTCGCTCGGCCTCTTGCGCGTCGATCCAATCGTTGGCATAGATAAGGTGATTGGCTCTTAGGGTCCCCAATCGCTGCGGCAGCCGGGCGGCGACGAACGCTTCGTATACGCCGCGGGTGAGGTCGGGGACGCGGAATCGGGCTCGATTGGATGCGACGACCAGATCCGCGAACAGCGTCATCACCAAACCACCGCCAAGGGCAATTCCGTTAACCGCGCAGACGACGAGTTTCGGTATCTTGCCGAGCGTTTCGAACGGCGTCCCGTCGTATGATTCGGTGAATGCGTCCCACGTCCGGTCCGGGTTCCCCACCGCGTTCATGTCCCCACCCGCGCAGAACGCCTCGCCGAATCCGGTGATCACCAGGAAGCTCAAACCCGGCTCGTCGGCGACGATCATGGCTGCCCGCTTGATGCCGTGGTAGCCGTCTGCCGTGACGGCATTCTTCTTCTCGGGACGGCTGATCGTAACGGTCAATGTGTCGCCCTCGATACGCCCGATCAGCTCTGGGGTGCCGAGGTCGATGTCGACCGATTCGGGGAGCGCGGTCACTGTTCCCCGATCACTGCGAGAAGTTCACCGACACTGTAGGTTTCGCCCACACTGACCTTCCAGGCGACCACTCCGCTGGCCGGCGCCTCGATGTCCATTTCGACCTTGTCCGTGGCGATCTGGTAAAGCGGGTCGCCCTCGGAAACGTGGTCACCGTCCGCCACGTAGAACTCGATCAATTCCGCTTCGGTGATCGCATCTCCAGGTTTGGGCATCCGCACCTCGATCACACGATTCTCCTGACGGTTTCGACGAGTTGCGCGGCGCCCGGACGGCACGCCGCTTCGAGGGTGGCCGCGCGCGGCACCGGCGTATACGTGCCGGCCACGCGTTGAACGGGGCTCACCAGCACACCGAACAGCTCGGTGCCCACGGCGGCGGCGATTTCGGCCCCCGGTCCGCAGAATCCGACCGACTCGTGGGCCACCACCAGGCGCCGGGTCTTGCGGACCGATTCGATCACCGCCGCCAGATCCAGCGGCACCAGCGTCCGCAGATCCACGACCTCGACCGAAATACCTTCGGCGTCAAGCTGGTTGGCTGCATCGAGCGCGGAATGGACCATGGTGCCGTACGTACAGATCGTCACATCGGTCCCAGCCCGTTTGATGTCGGCCTGCCCGAGCGGGATCACATAGTCGGCGGTGGGCACGGGCCCCTTGCCGCCGCCATAGAAGAGCTTCATCGACTCCACGAACAGGCACGGATCGTCCTCTGCCAGGCATGCATTGAGCAGGCCCACGGCGTCCGCAGCGGTGCTGGGCCAGACGACCTTGATTCCGGGCGTATGCATCGCCCACGCCTCGAACGCTTGCGAGTGTTGCGGTCCTGCGGCCGTGCCCACCATGGCGCGGATGACGACCGGTGCGCCCTGCCGGCCACCTGACATGTACCGGATCTTCGCGGCGTGGTTGGCGATCTGATCCATGGCCACACCCAGGAAGTCCATGAACATGAGCTCCGCCACCGGCCGCAGCCCGCCGAGTGCCGCACCAACGGCGGCTCCGATGATGGAGGACTCGGCGATCGGGGTGTCGCGCACCCGGTTGGCGCCATATTTAGTGGACAGCCCGGCGGTGATCTTGAACATGCCGCCCGCGGGATCGGCGATGTCCTCGCCGAGCAGCACGATCGAATCATCGGCGGCCATGGCGCGATCCAGCGTGCGGTGAATCGCCTGCACGAGACCTAGATTCTCGGTATCTCCTTCGGGTACCGTCGCACGCTGCGTAACGGGTGCCGCTAGTTCGGTGCCGTGCGCGGCGAACACGTCGCGAGTGAGTTCCGCTACGGCGGGAGCCTCTGCGTCGCGGGCGGTGGCGAAGGCCGAGTCGATTTCTGCGATCAGTTCGGCGTCAATGCGGTCGAGCTCGTCTCGGGTTGCGAGACCGTCGTCGATGAGCCGCTGCCGGTACCGCGCAAAGGCGGGGTCGGCGCGCTTGGCCGCCAGCTCGTCAGGGTCCGCGTACGGCATTTGGTCCCCGAAATAGTGGCCCTGCAGGCGATATGCCACCGCTTCGACGAACGATGGGCCGCCGCCGGACCGCGCGCGCCCGGCGGCCTCGGCGACGGCGTGATACACCGCGTGAGGATCCGTGCCGTCCACCGTGACGCCGGGCATCGCGTAGCCGGCGGCCCGGTCGGAGAATCGCGTCGTGCGGGTATAGCCGGCCACCGGCGTGCATTCGGCCCACGCGTTGTTCTGGCAGAAGAACACCACCGGAAGCGACCACAGCGCGGCCATGTTCATGGCCTCGTGGACGTAGCCGATGCTGGTCGCCCCGTCGCCGAAGCTCACCAGTATTACGCGGTCACTGCCCTTGATGGCCTCCGCCAATGCGATCCCGTTCGCGATCAGCGGGCCGGCACCGACGATGCCGGTGGTCCAGGCGATGCCGTGGTCAGGGTCGTAGATGCCCATGGCGCCGGCCTTGCCCTTCGACAGGCCGGTGCCGCGGCCCAAGATCTCGGCGAAGTATCCGGGCAGGTCGATGCCCTTGGCCACCACGTCGCCGAGTCCGCGATAGGTGGTGACCAGCTGGTCGGTGCTTGACAGGGCGAGCGCGGCCCCGGCCGACATCGCCTCCTGCCCGTCCACCGGCCAGTAGCTCATCGCGATTTCACCGGAAGACAGGCCCTTTCGGACGCGCTGGTCGCTGTGGTGCACCTTGCTCATGAGTCGGTACAACTCGACGGCACGGTCGCTACTCAGGGCCCGAGTTCCGGTGTCTACCTGCGTGGCCATCACCACTCCTTCGCCATGCACACTCCGTCGACGAGCATACAATACAATATGACGATATCTGTTCAGTCGTCCGATGGGCGGCTCAAACGCAGTTGAGGAGAACTTGGACCCCGATGCCCAAGCGACTAGCCCTGCAAGCCGGTGACGGTCTGCCCACCCATGTGCACGGCGCCGCCGACCCTCGATTTGCCTGCGCAGTGAAAACCTTCGCCACGCTGTTTCCCGGCCCACGGTATGGCGGTGGGGCGCTGTCTGTGTATGTCGATGGGGAACCCGTCGTCGACGTGTGGACCGGCTGGTCCGATCGCGAGGGGCGGGTGCCCTGGTCTGCGGACACCGGCGCGATGGTCTTCTCCGCGGGTAAGGGCGTGGCGTCGACGGTGCTGCACCGGCTCGCCGACCGTGGGTCGCTGTCCTACGACGACCCCATCGCGCAGTACTGGCCCGAGTTCGGCGCCAACGGTAAATCCGACATCACCGTGCGTGACATGATGCGTCACACGACCGGCCTCTCCCGGCTCGGGACCATCACCACCGAGCAGTTGCTCGATCACCGGTTCATGGAGGAGCGGCTGGCCGCGGCGCCGGTTGACCGCCTCGCCGGCCGGGCGGCGTATCACGCGTTCACCTATGGATGGTTGGCATCCGGATTGGCCCGCGCGATCACCGGCAAGGGCATGCGGGAGCTGTTCCGCACGGAGATCGCGCGACCACTGGACACCGACGGTATCCACCTGGGGCGGCCGCCGGCCGACGGGCCGACGAAGGCAGCGCAGACCATGTTCCCGCAACGCTTCTCGGGTGGCCCGCTGCTCGGCCACCTGGTCTCGCTGATGGCCAGACTGCCGGTTCCGGGCCCGCTCGGCGCGACCTACGTACCCGGTATCACCTCCCTGGTGCAGGGCGACATGGCGCTGCTCGACAGCGAGATTCCCGCCGTGAACGCGGTGGTGACCGCGCGGGGGCTGGCCAAGATGTACGGGGCGCTCACCAACGGTGGAAATATCGACGGGCAGCGGTTCCTCTCCGAGGAATTGGTCGTGTCGCTCACGGGCACGCGCAGCTTGCGGCCGGACCTCAACGTCTTCTTCCCGATGTCATTTCACCTGGGCTACCACGGATCACCGGTGCCCGGCCTACTGCGGGGCTTTGGGCATGCCGGTCTGGGCGGGACGATCGGCTGGGCCGACCCGATCAGCAAGAGCTCATTCGGCTTCGTACACAACCGGCTGCTGACACCGATGGTTGCCGACCAACTCCTCTTCGTGCCGCTGCTGATACCGCTGCAGCGTGCCGTCACCGCAGCGCACGCCCGCGGGTTCGTGGCGGTGCCCCAGTTCGGGGCGCGGCCCGCCGACGAGGCGCGCACCGAAACCGCCGGCCGCTGACCCGACAACCCCGGGCGGTATCGTCTACGGGTCTTTATCCGGTCGGCACGGGAATTAGATGGATATCTCGCGGGCAGTTCCCCATGCGGAACTCGAAGCGCTGTCTCGCAGGTACGCGGCGGCGGTCGATCGCCGAGATCGCGACGCGCTTCTGGCGGTGTTCACACCCGACGCGTCCATGCTCGTCGAAAGGGGCGGGCGCGAACCGGGAACGTTGACCGGTCACGACGAGATCCAACGAGTCATCGACATCGTCGCGCGCTGGCCGCGCACGGCTCACCTCATTGCACAGGGCCTGTATGTCGTCGAGGGGGAGTCGGCCGTCGGCGAAATCTACTGCACTGCCAATCACTTTCGTGATGGCGAGCCGGACGGGCAGAACCACGTCATGCACATCCGCTATCTGGACAAGTATTCGCTCGACGGCGAGGGGCGGTGGCGGATCGCGCACCGCAAGGTCGTCGTTGATGCCACCGAGGACCGGACCGCGTCGATCGGAGGACTCAGTTGATGGACCCGCTACAGCTCTCGATGGGCATTCCGTCGTTCTCGGCCGCGGCACCGCCGGATTGGGACCACCTCACGGATTGGGCGCAGCTATTGGAGGGCGCTGGATTCGACCGCCTGTTGGTGTCGGAACACGTTGCGTTCGGCACGAACATGGACGCGTACGCGGATCCACGGACGGGCGGAACGGTAGGCGGTCGGCAACCGACCGGGCCCGACGGACACTGGCTGGAACCGCTCACGACGCTGACCTACCTGGCGGCAAGGACCGAGCGAATCCGGCTGGGCACAAACATTTTGCTCGCCGCGCTGCGTCCGGCCGCGGTCCTTGCGAAAACCCTTGCGACCATGGACGTTCTGTCCGGTGGCCGCATCGATGTCGGGGTAGGCGTCGGCTGGCAGCGTGAGGAATACGACGCGGCCGCGGTGAACTTCGACCGACGTGGGGCGATCCTGGACCAGACGCTCGAGGTATGCCAGCGGTTATGGCGGGAAAACGAGGTGAGCTACCACTCAGCCGATTTGAGTTTCGAGCGGATACACCAGATGCCCAAACCCGTGCAGCCCGGCGGAGTACCGCTCTGGGTGAGCGGGACGGTGAACCGAGCGGTCGCTCGCCGGCTCGCTCGCTTTGGACAGGGCTGGATCCCGTGGGGTCCGGATGCGCGGGATGTCGCCGCGGGAATAGGTCGAATGCGCGCCGCGGTCGAGCGCGCCGGCGGCGACCCGGACGGGTTTGGTGTTGCCGGGACGTTGCGTGTGCAGACGAGTGCCGATGGCCGGCTCGACCTCTCCGCGATCGCCGCGGGAGCGACCGCGCTGGCGAACGCCGGCGTCACCGACTTGCGGATGACCCACTGGCCCTTGCCTGGCGCGAATCGGGAACGCGACATCCCCGCACTCGTCCAGGCGGTCCGTGACGCTGTCGATGGCTAGGGCGTGCGGATCGACTCGAGTTGCGCAGCGAGCAGCATCCGGTCGAAATAACAACGTTCCAGGACGAGATCGGGCCCACGGAACCCGAAGAGGTTGACGCTCAACATGTCGAACGGTGTGCCGGGTGCGGTCGTGCGGGTCTCCACGACCAGACCATTGTCCCCATGGTAGATCGCCTCCGCGGCATATCGCAGCATGGAGAGATCCACCCACTGCTGCAACAACATTGCGCGGACCGCCTCGTCGCCGTCGAAAACGGTTCCGGTAGGGATGATCTCGTAGCGGGGATGGGTGAACGTAGCCATCGCCGCCTCCAGGTCGCGCGCATTCTCGGCCGCGACGTGCCGGAGCACGAGCTCTTCGCGGGCGCGCCGCAGGGCGCTGTCAGGACTCACTTCGGTTCGAAGACAGCAAGATTGCGGCCGTCCTCGAGCGGCACCCACGCCACGGTGACACGGTCACCGACCGCGGGAGCGGGACCGAATACGTTCGACATCATCCGGACACCTTCGTCCAGATCGACGAGCACAACCGAATACGGCACCCTGTCGGCAAGGGCGGGGAGCGCGGCGCGATGGTGCACGCTGACCGCGTAAACCACCCCGTCGCCGCTCAACTTCTCCCACACCAGCGATGACCCGCCGCAGTGCGGACAGACGAACCGCGGGTACCAGACGAGCCGCGCGCACGATTCGCATCGTTGAACCGTCAGCTCGCGACGCCGGGTCGCGTCCCAGAAGGGGGCGGACGCCGGGCTGGGCGCGGGAACCGGGACGGTTCCGCTCATAGCGTGGCCCCCGTTCCCAGAATCACCGTCGACGTGGCCGAGAGCACCCCGCCGGTGCCATGTGCGACAGCCGTTTTCGTTTCTGGGACCTGGCGTTCGCCGCATTCACCGCGCAGCTGGCGCGTGGCCTCGACGAGCAGGAAGGCCCCGAACGCTCCGGGGTGTGTGTAGGCGAGGCCGCCGCCGGACGTCTGACCGGGCAGCGTACCTCCGGGTCCCAATGCGCCGTCCGCGACAAACGGACCGCCTTCGCCCTTCGGGCAAAAGCCCAAGTCTTCGAGCGCCAGCAACACCGTAATGGTGAACGAGTCGTAGAGCTCGACCACGTCGATGTCGGCCGGGGTGAGGCCAGCGGCCCTGAACGCGGCGGGCCCGGACACCGCCCCGGGCGTGACGGTGAGATCGGGCATCTGGGAGATCATCGCGTGCGAGGCCGCCGACGCCGCACCCAGGACGAAGGCCGGCGGCTCGGCCAGGTCGCGGGCGCGCTCGGCGCTCGTGACCACCAGCGCCGCGGCGCCGTCGGTGACTAAGCAGCACTCGAGCTTGTGTAGCGGTTCGGCAATGAAGCCGGAGTCCAAGACGTCATTCACGGTGATCGTCTCGCGCAGGTGAGCGCGCGGATTCATTACCGCCCAGCGCCGGGTGTCGACGGCGATCTGGGCCAGCTGTTCGGGCGTCGTCCCGTACGTCGCCATGTGGCGGTTGGCCGCCAGGGCATAGGCGCTGATAGGGAGCATTACCCCGAACGGCGTCTCCCATTCCAGCCGCTCGGGGGTGGCGAAGACGCCGAGGCCTTTTTCGCCACGCTTGCGCGCGGCGCGCGGCGTGGAGGCGTAGACGATCACCACGGTCTCGGCTTCGCCGGCGGCGATCGCAGCGGCGGCATGCTCGACGTACAGCCCGTAGCTGGCGCCCCCGGTTTGAGTGGCATCGGTGAAGCGTGGTGTTATTCCTAGGTATTCGGCCAGTTCCACCGAATGCATAAGTGTTCCGCCGGTGCAGGTGCACAGGCCGTCGACGTCCCGCAGGGACAAGCCCGCATCGGCCAACGCCGCGGTGATGACTCGCGCCTCGAGCTCCCGCAGGGGGACGTCGATCACACCGGTCGGCGAGACCTCGTCGGCCACGCCGACGATGGCCGCCGCTCCTCGGATGACGGTTGTCAACTCCGCACCTCTGCGAATAATTCGCGCACGCCGGGCTGGCTGACCTTCAGCGACGGCGTCCGTGGCAACTCGTCGACGATGACCAGACGGGCCGGAACCTGATAGCGACTGACTCGGTCGCGCACATAGGTCAGTAGATCCTCCGATGTGACCTGACCACCGTGGACCAACTCGACTGCTGCGACCGGCACGTGGCCGAGCCGCTCATCGGGCAGACCGGCCACACCGGCGTCGCGCACAGCCGGATGGCTGCGCAGGACCTCGACGATTTCGGCGGGGGTGACCTTGAAGCCGCCGCGGATGATGACGTCGTCGATGCGCCCATCGATGAACACGAAGCCGTCGTCGTCGACACGGCCGAGGTCGGTGGTCCGCACCCACTCGCCCCCCTGGGTACGGACCTCGATGCGACCCTGCTCGCCGGCCGGCAGCTCGCGGTCGCCTTTTAGGGACATCACGCGTATTTCCCGGCCCCGCTGGGGCCGCCCTACGCTCCCGCGTTTGGCTGTGGCCCACTCGCGATGTAGAGCAAGGTTCCACCCTGCGACGCCGCCCGCGAATTCCGTTGCGCCGTAGGATGGCAACACCGCAACCCCGTAGCGCTGCTCGAACTCCTCTTGTATGTCGACGGGCAGATGTGCGGTCCCCGAGGTCACCACCTCGACGCTGGAGAACACCTCAGGGGCCACCCCGTCGTCGAGTACCATTGACAGCGCCGACGGCACCAGGCTCACGGCGCGTGGCCGATGCCGGACCACCAATTCCACGAAATCGGGCACCCGGAATCGCTCCAGCAGTGCGATCTTTCGGCCTTCGCAGACGTTGAGCAGCGTGCGAAACAGGCCGGACATGTGCACCATCGGCGAGGCTACGATCGCGACGCCGGAACGCAGTCTGAGTTCCGCCCTGCGTCCCGGGCCGTAATGTGCGCTCGCCGCGGCGAGGGTGTGCTCGAAAGAACTGTAGGACAGCGGTATTCGCTTCGGCGGACCGGTCGTGCCACTGGTCAACATTTCTACTGCGATGCCGTCGGCCGGTTCGCGAAACGGGCCCGGCCCGGGACGTTCGAGCCCGGACACGGGTTGGCAGCAGGCCGGGTCGATCGTTGCCCGCAGCCCCATCGCGCCGTCGGCGGCGTCGGCGACTCCGCGGCGCTGCCAGTCGGTCGGCAACGCGACCACCGCGGGCAACCTCAGCCCACGGATGTCCGATGCGAGTCCGGCGTCACCGTGTGACGGGTTGATCGTGACGATGCAACCGTTGGCCAATAGCACTCCGAGCATCGCCCCGACCATCGCGGGATGGTTACGCAGCACCAGACCGACAGGAGACCCCTCGTCCAAACCTACTGCCGCCAGCTGACTTTCAACTCCCGAAGCGATGTCTGCCAACGCCTGCCAAGTCGTCCAAGAACCCTGGTACTCGATGGCAGGCGCCCCGGGGTCGATCGCCAGAACCGCGCGGATGCGGTCGGCCAGCTGCTGGCTCAAGCCGCCGCTGCCGCGAGCTCGGTGGCCGCCGGGATCACCTCTTGGGCGAACAGCTTCATCGACTCGTAGACCTTTGCGCGATCCATCGCCCCGCCTCGCGACATGCGCAATATGATGTTGCGCCAACCCATGTCGATTACGGTACGCATCTTCTCCACGATGCGGTCCGGATTACCCATCAGTGTCAGGTGTGAATTCAGCACTTGCTCGTAGCTCTGCTTGTCGTGCTTGTCGAACCAGTCCGAGTAGGCCTTATAGTCGGCCGGAATCTCGCCGCCCCGCTCGAAGGGGCTCGAATACTTGCGATGGGTCTGGATGGACAGCTCGACACTCTCACGCGGGTAGCTGCGGGCGAACGCGTCATCTTCGTGGCAGAACGCGTTGAGCAACGCCCATACGTTGCCGGTGGCTGCTTCGAGTCCTTTCTCGGACTGCACCTTCAGGTAGATGTCCAGCGCCCCCTGCAGGTCCGGGTCGACCTGGTAGGGGTTGCCGATGATCGCACCGAAGCCCTTCTCGGCGAGCCACTCGAAGCTTGAAGGCGTCTTCATCACCGTGCCCCACACCGGAATCGTCTGCTGCGCCGGTCGCGGGTAGATGGTCACGTCCTGGAGCTGGAAGTACTTGCCGCGATAGCTGACGTTTTCCTCGGTCAGCAGCCGGTTGACGATCTCCACGCACTCCTGGTAGCGGCTGGTGGCCTCGTCCATCGAGATGCCAAAACCCTGGAACTCGTGCGCTTGGTAGCCGCGGCCGAAGCCGGCGTCGAAGCGTCCGCCGGACAAGACATCGACCATCGCGATGCGTTCTGCCAGTTGGATCGGCTCGTGGAAGGGCGCGACCATGCACGCGGTCCCGATGCGGATGCGTTCGGTCTGCGCCGCGATCGCCGTGGCTACCTGCGGAAGGTCGGGGAGCATCCCGTATGGAGAGAAGTGGTGCTCGGCCAGCCAGACCTCGTCGTAGCCGAGCTCCTCTGCCCAGCGCGCTTCCTCCAGCACGTTGGCCAGCACCTCTCGCTCGCTGAGGTGGTTGGGCTTGTCGCCGAGGATGAACACGCCGAACTTCATGTCGGTCCTTCCTTCTGACCCTATTAATATAGTTGCAGTTACTGCCACTATATTGCACGATTGAACATATATCGTCAATCCGTTCAATCCAAGGAGGCGCCGTGACCCTCTCCGACTCGGTGGTCGGAACCGCTCTGAGGCCGGCGTCATTCACGTGGGATCAGACCGACGTGATCCTCTACGCGTTGGGGGTTGGCGCCCGCCCACCCGCCGAGTTGGCACTGCTCAATGAGGCTTGCGGTCCTGCGGTGTTGCCGACCTTTGCCCTCATCGCCAACTGGTGGGCAGTCAAGGATCTCCGCAGTGTTCTCGACCTGGGTACGTTTCCGATCGTCCACTCGGCCCAGTCGCTGGAGCTGCATCGACACATCGGCGCCAGCGGCGAACTGTCGGTGCAGGCCGAGGTGTCGTCGGTATGGGACAAGGGGAAACACGCCGCCGTCGAGTTGACCAGTCGTGGGGTCGACGCGGACGGGACCGTCTTTGTGGCCCGGTCGCAGACCATGGTCCTCGGCGCCGGGGGATTCGGCGGCGAGCGGGGCCCGTCGGCCGAGCCAGATCCGGACGGGCCACCGGACGAAGTCTTCGACGACGTGATCCGGCCGGAACAGGCCGCGATCTATCGGTTGTCCGGCGACCGCAACCAGCTCCACATCGATCCGGCCGCCGCCCGCAAATTCGGCTTCGACAACGTGTTCCTGCACGGGCTGTGCACCCTGGGATTCGCCGCGCGGGCGCTGATCAACGCAATCGGCCACGGCAATCCACAGGCGTTGACATCCTTGAGTTGCCGGTTTGCCAAGCCGGTCGAGCTCGACGCTTCGCTGCGCACCGAGATGTGGCGAACCGGAAATTCCGTGCGTTTCCGGACGCTGCAAGGAGACGTCGTCGCGTTGAACTCAGGAACTGCCACCCTGGCGGGAGGTTGACCATGGACCAACGGCGGGCACGCGGATTGCGCAACCGACAGGCACTCATTCACGCGGCGATCGAGCTGTTCACCACCCAGGGCTACGAAACGACCACAGTCGAGCAGATCTCGGCCGCGGCGGGTGTGGCGCCGCGCACCTTCTTTCACCACTTCGCCACCAAGGACGACATACTGTTCGACGGCTACGCCGAGCGGCTCCAGGAGGCCACCCGCCGGTTTCGTGCCGCGCGGTCGAACTCCTTATGGGACGCCCTTGCCGAAGCGTCGACCGCGGTGGCGGAGGCCATCATCGAACAGCCCGAGCTCTTCGTGGTCCGCGCCAACATGTACCACAACGTGGCCTCGCTGCGCGCAACGATGTTGCGGATCAACGAGGACTGGATCGATCAGCTCACCGCCGAGGTGGCGCGTTGGCTGAACAGCAATGGGGAGTCGGACCTGCGGCCCCGGCTCGCCGCCACGCTGACCAATAGCGCCAACCGCGCGGCCATCGATGTGTGGGTGGCCGGCGGTGGTCAGGGAAACCTGCCAGAGCTGATGGCCGAATCCGTTGAATTGGTGCGGCCTTCCATCGCCGCGATCGAGCGTGCGGCAGGGGCGACAGGGGGTCAGCGTGTCGGTTGAATCACGTCCGCTGGCGGTCGTCACCGGGGGAGCGCGTGGCATCGGTGAGGCCATCGTCGCCGAGTTGATTTCCGCCGGTCATCGCGTGGCCGCGGTTGACATCAACGCGAAAGCCATTGCACGAGCACAGGTTTGCGACGCTGCGCGCTCGGGCGATCTTATCCCCATGAACCTTTCGATTACGGATCGTGGCGCCGTGGAGGATGCGCTGGGCGACCTCGCCGAGAAGTACGGACCCATTCGCGCACTGGTGAACAACGCCGGGATGACGCTGCCCGGAACGTTTCTCGAGCAGAGCGACGAGGACTGGGATCGCATCGTGAAAGTCAACCTCAAGGGCACGTTCATCATGGCGCAGGTTGCGGCCCGGCAAATGGTGGCCGAAGGCAGCGGGGTGATCGTCAACATCAGCTCGGTGTCCGCCCACGGCGTGCGTACCGGTCCGGCGGCCTACGCAGCCGCGAAGGCGGGCGTGGAAGGACTGAGCCGGCTGATGGCCGTCCAGTTGGGCGAGCACGGGGTGCGGGTCAACACGGTTGTCGTCGGCACCACGGCGACGCCCTGGCTGGTCGGGCGCAAGACCGAGGACGAGCTGGCACAGATGCGCCGGACCACCGTGAGCGGGCAGTTGGGCGAACCGGCGGACGTTGCCGGTGTGGTCGCATTCCTATGCTCGCCGGCAGCCAAACACCTGACAGGCCAGCTGATTTCGGTGTCCGGGGGCCAGTGGATGCCATGAAAGTGCCGGATGAGACGATAAGACAAATTCTGCTATATTGTTTAGCTGCTAGAGATCGATGCCAGGGGACGCCGTGGAACTGAAGAGAATCCTGTTCGAGGTCAGCGAGCATGTCGCCACGATCACCATCAACCGCCCGGAGCGGCTCAACGCTACCGACGATCTGACCCGCACCGAGCTCGGCAATGCGTGGGCGCACGTCCGCGACGACCCCAACATTCGAGTGGCCATCATCACCGGAGCGGGGGACCGCGCGTTTTCCGCGGGCCAGGACATTCGGGCAACGGCAGAGGGCGGCATCCGCAACAAGATTCCCGGCTCCCGGCTTCACCACAACGTATGGAAGCCGGTCATCTGCGCCCTCAACGGGATGGCGGTCGGAGGCGCTCTGCATCAGGTCGCCGACTCCGACCTGATCATCGCAGCCGAACATGCCGAACTGATCGACACACACTTGACAGTGGGCAATGTGTTCGCGCTCGAACCCGCGGTGCTATTGCGCCGAATGCCGCTGTCGATGGTGATGCAGTTGGGGCTGATGACCAAGCAAGGGCGTATCAGCGCACAACGAGGCTACGAGATCGGCTTGATAAATGAGGTGGTGCCCGCTGACCGACTGCAGCAGCGCGCCAGGGAAATCGCTTTGGAAATAGCGAAACTCTCGCCGGCAACTGTACAGGCGTCCATCAAGGCGATGTGGGCCAGCCTCGACGTTGGGCTGCACGCGGCCAATGACGTCGCCTATCGCTACGTGCTGCAACACCAGCTGACCCATCCTGATTACCGGGAAGGGATGCTCGCGTTCGCCGAAAAGCGTGAACCACGCTGGGTAGTGGAATGACTGTCGCGCCATGAGTCAGTCCGCACGGACGTTCAGCTATGACCCGTTGCCGTACGCACCGGTGCTGCCGGCGATGCTGGCCAGTCTGGTTGGTGATTACGGCGACAGCGACTTCATCGTTTCCTCGGTCGGTGACGGCACCGTCGAGCGGATCACCTATGCGCAGGCCGATTTCCGGTCTGCCGAGATGGCCCGGCGACTCGTGGCGGCCGGAGTGACCAAAGGTGTCCGCGTCGGAGTGATCGCACCGAACGGGCCCGACTTCGTCGTCGCGTTCCTGGCAGCCACCAGGATCGGTGCTGTCGCGGTGCCGATCAACACTTTCTTCCAGCCGCAGGAGTTGAGGTGGCTGCTTCGCGATGCCGACATCCACACGCTGCTGTCGGTCGACTCGCTGCTCGGCAAGGACATGCTAGCGCGGGTCGCCGAGGCCGCCGGTGGCTTTCCCACGACGGCCGGGCAGCTAGCTATAGAGCGACTACCCCACTTGCGCAACGTCTTTGCGCTCGGCGACACCGATCGGCGCTGGCCGACAGCCTGGCCGGAGCCGGTGTCCGAGGCATTCCTGCGGGCGTGCGAATCTACCGTGCGCCCATCCGACGACCTGGTGGTCATCTACACGTCGGGAAGCACGTCGGATCCCAAGGGCGTCATTCACACGCACGCCACGGTGATCACGCACTCCCGCTTCATCGCCACCCAGCACGAGTGGAAGCCCCACGACCGCGTCTACATCCCGATGGCGTTCTTCTGGGTAGGTGGATTGGTCTTCGGCCTGCTGGGGCCGATGCAGACGGGCATCACGATTCTCACCGAGCATCGATTCGAGGCCGGTGATGTGCTGCGCCTGCTCGAATCCGAGCGGGCCACCTACGCAACGGGTTTCCCACATGTCGGTCCGGCCCTGGCGAATCATCCGGATTTCGCACGCACCGACCTCTCAAGCCTTCGGGAGGGATACCACCAGGTCCTGCTGGCGCCGGAACTGCGCGCCAGCGATCCTTCGTTGCGGGTAACGCAGCTAGGGATGACCGAAACCTGCAGTTCGCACACGTGGTGGCCGCCGCACGAGCCCGTACCCGAGACCAAGCGCGGTTCGCTCGGCGTATCCGCACCCGGCTACGAGCACAAGATTGTCGACTCCGGCGCGGA
Source organism: Mycobacterium sp. NGS58 (assembly GCF_059812385.1). Taxonomy (NCBI): domain Bacteria; kingdom Bacillati; phylum Actinomycetota; class Actinomycetes; order Mycobacteriales; family Mycobacteriaceae; genus Mycobacterium; species Mycobacterium sp. NGS58. The sequence continues at coordinate 94,051 of NZ_JCALCO010000011.1, forward strand.
GGTGCCCAATGGCACGGTCGGCGAGATTTGCGTCCGAGGTGTGGCCATGATGCGCGGCATCATCGGACGGCAGCGCGCCGAGGTGTTCGACGCCGACGGTTGGTATCACACCAAGGACGCCGGGTACCTGGATGATGACGGGTTCCTGTACTTCACTGGCCGCACCGACGACATGATCAAGACCGCGGGGGCCAACGTCGCGCCCGTCGAGGTCGAAGCGGTGATCACCGGCATCGACGGCGTCCGGATCGCTTATGTTGTCGGCCTTCCCGACGCGGACAGGGGCGCGGTGGTCTGTGCGGTAGTCGTGCTTAACGAAGGACGGCACACGTCGCGAGACGAGCTCGTCACCGCATGCCGAAAACAACTCGCCGCCTACAAGATTCCGAAGAGGTGGGCGATCCTGCCCGACGCCGACCGGCTGCCATACACCACCACCAACAAGATCGACAAGAACCGGCTGGTGCAGCTACTGGAGTCCGGGGAATTGGCGTGACGGACCTGGAAGCGCGCATCGCCCGGTTGGAAGCCATCGACGAGATCCGGCAACTGGCCGCCAAGTACGCGGTGGCGTTGGACATGCGTGACTTCGATTCCTTGGCAAACCTTTTCGTGGATGACATCGGAGTGCCGGGCAAGGGTCGCGGTCGCGCGGCGATGCGGGAGTGGTACGACGCCCAGATCCGGCGCTCGCTGTTGGGGAGCGCGCACGGTGTCCTCGGCCACGTCATCGACGTGCACGACGCCGACAACGCCAGCGGACTCGTCTACTCGCGCAACGACCTAGAGACGCAGTCGAAATGGGTCATCGAACTGCTGGCCTACCTTGACAGCTATGAACGGCGCGACGGCCATTGGTATTTCGCCCGCCGCACACCGCTGTTCTGGTACCAGAGCGACATCACCGACCCACCGGTCGGGCCACGCAAGATGCGCTGGCTCGATACCCCGCACCACGACGGCGCATTCCACGACGCCTTCCCGTCCTGGGAGGCCTTCTGGACCGCCGACCCGGGACGCTTCGACGCGCCCGTCCCGGCCCCCGCCGCCGTCGGCGCGTGGTTGCGCACCCTGCGCCGGGGTGCCGACGTGCCTCGCGTCGACCCCACCGGCCGTACCGGCCCGGAGACCTGAAATGCCGAGCAATGCGATGAGTTTCATGTTCACCGATGAGCAGAACGAACTGCGCAATACCGTGCGCTCATTCCTGGAGAGCAAGGCCAACGAGGCTGAGGTGCGTCGGCAGATGGAATCGCCGAGGGGCTACGACTCGAGTGTGTGGGCTCAGATGTCTGACCAGATGGGCCTCGTCGGGCTGGCCATCCCGGAAGAATTCGGCGGGCAGGGCTTCAGCTTCGTCGAACTCGGAATTGTCATCGAAGAAATGGGCCGGGCTCTGCTGCCGTCGCCCTACTTCGCGTCGGTCGTGCTGGCGGGCAACCTGATCCTGCATTCCAGCGACGACGCCGCCAAAAAGCGATATCTGCCAAACATCGCATCCGGCGGCACCGTCGCGACGTTGGCCGTCACCGAAGAGTCGGGCCGCTGGGAAGTCGGCGCCATCCGGACGCGGGCGCGCAGCACAAGCGACGGGTGGGTGTTGGACGGAACCAAAGCGTTTGTTCTCGACGGTTGCAGCGCCGATGTGATCTTCGTGGCGGCCCGCACCGATGCGGGCATGTCGCTCTTCGCCGTTGACCGCGTCGACAGCCTTATTCGCCGGTCGTTGTCGACCTTGGACCAGACTCGCAAGCAGGCACGCATCGAATTCAGTGCAACGCCGGCGTCGCTGGTTGGTCGCGAGGGTGAGGCGTGGCCGGTGCTGATGCGGACCCTGGCGCTCGGCTGTGCCGCGCTGGCGGCCGAACAGGTCGGCGGCGCACAGCGCTGCCTCGAGCTGGCAGTCGACTACGCCAAGGTGCGCAGACAATTCGGCAAGCCGATCGGGTCTTTTCAAGCCATCCGCCACAAGTGCGCCGACGTCTTACTGGACGTCGAATGTGCCCGCGGCGTAGCACATTACGCGGTGCGTGCAGCAGCCCAACTCTCCGACGAGCTGCCGGCGGTCGCATCTCTGGCCAAGGCATGCAGCTCAGATGCGTATGCGCGCGCCGCCGCGGCCAACATCCAGATCCACGGTGGTATCGGTTTCACCTGGGAGCACCCCGCACATCTGTACTACAAGCGGGAAAAATCCTCCGGCCACCTGCTGGGCGACCCCACGTTCCACCGCGGACTGCTCGCCGACGAGATCGGGATCTAAGACCGGCACGCGCGGGCGCGTCAGAAGTCCGTGCCCCCATCGATGTTGATGGCCGCGCCAGTCATGAAGGCTGCGCGCTCGCCGAGCAGGAAGGCGATCAGCTCGCCCGCCTCGGCGGGGCGGCCTCCGCGGCGAAGGGCGACCCGCATGTTCCAGTCCGGATTGCTCGCCAAGTGCGTGTAGATCGCGTCCTCGAGTGGCACGTCGTATTCCGCCGCGCGCTGCGCGCGAATGAAGTCGTTCACCTCGGTGTCGAACAACCCTGGACACACAGCGTTCACTCTGATGCCGTCGGGACCGTGCGTTTTGGCCAGGATCTTCGACAGGGTCAGCACCGCCGCTTTCAGCGCGTTGTAGGGCGGTATCAGAATCTTCGGCGCCCGTACCGAGTACGCGGCGGTGGTCACTATCGTCCCGCCGCCGTTGCGCTGCAGGTGGGGGATGGCGGCGCGGCAAGAGCGGACGGTAGCCATCAGGATCAGCTGGTAGTACCAGTCCCACGAGTCGTCGCCGTGTTCGAGGAACGGTCCCTGCTGGTTCATCGGGCCAGCGGTCACGGCGAGACCTCGCAGCGGGCCGAGGCTCGTCGCCGCGTGATCGATAGCCCGGTCCACGCCGTCGCCGAGGGCGGCGGCGTCAACGGCGATTCCGACCGCACGGACGCCATGGTCGGCGCTCAGTTGCTCGGCGCGATCGCGGGCGCGGTTACCATCGCGAGCCAAAAGCGCAACGTTCGCGCCGTTTTCGGCGAGTTGCTGGGCGGCGGCGAAACCCATCCCGGTGGTCCCGCCGACGAGAACGAAGTTGCGCCCCGCCACACCCAGGTCCACGCCCAAGCCCCTTCCGTGCGAACCCTGACGCAACGCGCCCGGCAAAGGCCCATATTAAACAAAAGAACGGGAAATGTAGAAATGACCACTAATCTGCCTGTTGCAAGGGCGATCTTGGGCATAGATTGAACATAAAGAGCATATTTGTCGCGTAAGATGGCTGTTTCGGGTGGGGCGGCTATCACGGCAGAGGAGCGAAATGTCGACGGAACGGGCCACTGCCGAGCTGGACTCGGCCGAGGAGTTCGATCGCCGGGACCAAATTCTGGGGGCGGCGAACGAATGCTTCACCCAGCTCGGGATCGCGCGCACCAGCGTGCAGGATGTCGCGCGGACAGCCAACGTGTCGCGCGGCACGGTGTACCGCTACTTCGAGGACCGCAATGTGCTCATCGAGGCCGCCATCGAGTTCGGGGCACAGCGGTTCTATCGCGAAGTCGCGGTGGCGATGGCCGCGAAGGCGACGCTGGCCGAACAGGTTGGTGCGATGGCCGAAACCCACGCGAAGATACTGATCGACCACCGCACTCGAAACCGATTGATGGCCGATGACGCAGAGTTGATGCGACACATGATCTCCGATGGAGACACCGCAGTGCGCCGCACGACGGCATTTCTGATGCCTTACGTTCGCGACGCCCGGGAACGCGGCGAGATCGGCGCCGGTGTCGATGTGACGGCCGCCAGCGAATGGCTGGCGCGCATCATCTATTCGTTCTCCACCGTCAACGAGGCACAGACGTTCGACATGTCCAAGCCGGCGACAGTGCGGCGCTACGTCGAAACTTTCGCGATCAACGGTCTCCGTTGATCTCCGTCCTGCGCAAGACGGGCTTGGGCGCAACTGAACAACATATGTACTAGTGTTCACCAAAGGCGGATGCGGGCTGAGCCGCGAACGTGAGAAGAGGGCGCCATGAGTGAGCGGACTTTGGCCGGCAAGCGCGTCGTGGTCGTGGGCGCATCGGCCGGGATCGGGCGGGCTTTCGCGGTGCGTGCGGGTAAGGAGGGCGCGGAGCTTCTCATCGCTGCACGCCGCCGGGATCGGCTGGAAGAGGTTGCCACCGAGGCCGGCTGCGGTAGCGCGGTGATCGCAGATGTGCGCAGCATGGAGGATTGCGCGCGCCTCGCCGATGTCGCACGAGACGCCCTGGGCGGCATCGACTTGCTTTTCATATCGGTGGGTTACGCCCCGTTGCGCATGTTCGCCGATACCTCCGCCGACGACTGGCTGGACGTAATGCGTACCAACGTGATCAGCGTTCATCAAGTGATCAAGTCTTGTGTGCCGGTGCTTGCGCCCGCCGCGATCGTCAGCGCCCTGTCCTCCGAAACCGTGGGTCAGCCGAGGACCGCCCTCGGTGCCTATTCATCCAGTAAGGCCGCCCTGTCGGAGAGCCTTAACGCTTGGCGCACCGAGCATCCGAGTTTTCGGTTCTGCTGCGTTACGGTGGGAGGAACCGTGCCCACGGAGTTCACCGCGGCCTTTGATCCCGATCTGCTGGGGATTGTCGTTCAGGATTGGATCGCGCGGGGTCTGCTTCAAGAGGAGCTGATGACGCCCGAAGACGTTGCCGACGTGCTGGCAGGCGTTTTTGCGAGTGCACTGAACTCTCCCGCCGTCGGTCTCGAGCAGCTCGTCGTCCGTCCGCCGTCGTCGATGCGTAGGGCCGTGACGGCATGACAGCGCAAGTCCAATCAGCGTGGCCCGATCACCCCGAATACCGAATCGAAGCAATCCCGTGCCCTCATGCCGGTCAGGTGTGGTTCGGCGATGTACTTGTCGCCGAAAGTGACCGCTGCCTCGTGGTCACCGAGACCGACCACGACGACCGGCTGTACTTCCCCGAAGCTGATGTGCGGTGGGAACTTTTCGCGCCGTCGGACCACACCACCGTGTGCCCCTTCAAGGGCCGGGCAAGTTACTGGACGTTGAATGGTGCTGACCCCGCAATCGAAAACGTGGTGTGGACATACCGCACCCCGTTGCCTGAAGTGGCCGCGATCGCGGGGCACGTCTCGTTCTATGACGATGGATTGCGTGTCGTCGTCGTCGAACACTGGCCTGATGGCTCGAAGGTTCCTGTCACGTTCCCACTTTGGGGAGACGCAATTGAGCTGCAGAGGCTGATCGATGTTCAGCCCATGCAGAACGGCTGTTTCGTTGGGCCGGCTCATGGACGCACCCGTCGCAATGTTGTCGAGGGTGGACAACTCCTCGCCGAGGCCATCGTCGCCGCATCGAAAGTGCTTCCAGAGCAGAGAGTTACGTCGGCATCGATGATTTTCACCAAGGCGGCGTCGTTCGATGCACCGGTGGACCTGACCGTCGATGTTCTCCGCCGTGGCAGAACGTTCTCGTCGGCCGAAGTCCGCGTGAATCAGCACGGCGTGCTACGCAGCGCGGGAATCATTCTCGCGGACTCTGGTGCGAGCGAGGTAATGCGGAATACTGACCGGATGCCGGACGTGCCGAGACCCGATGCGGCGGTGCCCTTTCCGGGCTTTGGGATGACCGGGCGCGAAATCCGCGTGGTCGACGGGGCCTACGATCCAGACCCCGACCGGGTCGGACCGCCAGTGATCGATGCGTGGGTCCGATTTCGTGAGGCGCCGGGTGAACGCTATTTACAGGCCGCGCTGCTCGCTCAGTCGACGACGCATTGGACCATTGCGGCCGGTATGCTTCCCCACCGGGGACTAGGTGAAGCTCGCGCGCACGTCAGCCTTTCGACGGGAATCATCAAGGCCACCATCGCGTTTCACGACGAGGTGGATATTGCCGACTGGTTGCTGTACACCAATCACGCTTTTTGGTCGGGGCGCGGGCTGGTGCAGGGCGACGGGCGGGTGTTCAGCCAAGACGGTCGGCTGGCCGCGTCGTACACGATCCAGGCGATGGTCCGTGAATTCGCGGCCGATCCCGCCGCAATGGGGCACGACAGCCGAACGGCTATGTGATCGGCCGGGTAATGCCTTGCCTCAGCGCAGGCCGTTGATGGCAAATTTCTCTACATAGTCGCGGACGGTTTTTGGCTTCGTCATATCGAAGCTCAGTCCCTTATTGACCGTCGAAAAGGAATAAATCATGCGCGCGAGCCACTCGCTGGCCGCTGTGACGTTGATTCCTGCTCCGACCTCACCGCGTTTTTGCGCGTCGCGCACATAGGGTTCGAGAAACTTAGTCGTGCGCCGGACTGCACTGTCGCCATCGGAGACCATGTGTCGCATGAGCTCGGCGTCATCGGCCATGAGTCGATTGCGGGTGCGATGTTCCAGGAGGATCTTTGCGTGCGTTTCCGCCATAGCGCCGAGTTTTTCAGCGAGCGTGGTCTTCTTTTCCATCGCCGCGGCGACCTCACGGTAAAAGCGTTGGGCTCCGTGCTCGATCGCCGCCTCGATGAGTACGTCGCGATCGACGAAGTACCGATAGATGGTGCCCCGGGAGACCCTGGCCATCCGCGCTACGTCCTGCACGCTGGTGCGCTGGATGCCCAGTTGTGTAAAACACTCATTGGCGGCGTCGAGAATCTGTTCGCGTCGATCGAACTCGTCGGCGACCTCTGTTTCGGCAATTGCTCGGTCAGTCGACATGTCTTTCCTCCGCGTGCGGTGCCTATATTCCCAGCTCTTTATGCTACGTGACACCCGGTGTCGGTCTCCTGAAGCGCGCCAATCGCGCTAACGACACGCAGTGCAGGACTCGCCCAAGAAAGGTGGTCTTGGTGTCGAGGTACTCCATAATTCCTGCGCGCCCGTTTTCGCGGCCCAAACCCGACTGCCTCATCCCCCCAAACGGGGCGTGCGGTTGCAGCGTCCAGGTGTTGACACCGACGTTGCCTGCCCGCAGGGCACAGCTAACTCGCAATGCTCGGCTGACGTCGCGGGTGTAGACCGCGGCTGCCAGTCCGTAGGTGGTGTCGTTCGCCAGCCGAATGGCCTCGTCCTCATCGCCGAACGGGATCACGCTCAACACCAGAACGGAGATAGCGATCACAAAGCAAAAGGAAGTACAGACTCTGCAATGTTGTATTTTCCGAAACCCGTGGCCCGCCTGGCGTCCTCGGCGGCTCCGAACTGTAATCCGCGCCGTTACAAGCGAACTGGCCGCTAGTCAGTGTGTAGCGACAACGCCATCTGGGGGCACATGGCGGCCGCTTCACGAACAGCGGTTTCGCGAGCAGGTGGAACCTCTCCTACGGGAACCTGGGCCAACTACGACAGCCGCTTGGACCAGCCCCACTAGGCACGGCGACGAGGATCTGCAATTATTGAATAATAGAACGTCTGATGTTCCATTGTTACATAGCGGCAAGGAGTGGTGTTGTCTCGTTTGGAGGACAGATACGCGCTGGTCACGGGCGGAGCCCAGGGGTTGGGAGGAGCGATCGCTGAGGAGTTGGCCGGTCTGGGCGCCCATGTCACAATCGTCGATTTGAACGAAGAGAAGGGCCAGGAGCGCGTAGAGCGGATTCGCGCCAACCACGGGCGGGCCTCCTTCATCAAGGCCAATGTGGCCCACCGGGAAGCGATTGAAGCCGCCGTGCATCAGGTGGCTGATACCGGGGACGGCCGGATCGATGTCTTGGTTAACGCGGCCCAGTTCTTCGCCATGCCCAAGGCGCTGGAACTTGTTACCGAAAAGGATTGGGAACTCTCAGAGGCCACTGGGCCCAAGGCGACCTTCCGGTTCATGCAGCTCTGCTTTCCGTTCCTCCGTGAGTCCGGACGGGCGTCAGTGATCAACTTCGTGTCAGGGTCTGCTCTGGCAGGCATCGCCTACACCGCCCCCTACTCGGCGGCCAAAGGCGCGGTGGCCGCGCTGACCAAGGTCGCCGCCAACGAGTGGGCTCGCCACCGCATCCGAGTCAATGCGGTGTGCCCGTTTGCCCTGACCGAAACCCAGCAAAAGATGATCGGCACCGAATGGGACAACTACACGCGGACCGCAGCCGCCTCGCCGATGAAACGCGGCGCTGACCCCGTTGAGATTGCGCCGGCCGTGGCTTTTCTGGCGGGAGACGATGCAGCGTTCGTGACGGGCACCATACTGCAGGTCGATGGTGGCATGACCGAGCTATCGACGGTGGACTACTCGCAATCGCCGGGAGTCTTTGGTTAACAGGCCAATTCATCCGACGACGCATGACGCAAATGCCAGAAGCTCACCGGCCCGCCCCTGCGCTCACCGCGCTGAATCGGCCCTTCTGGACCTCGGGCGCGGACGGAGTGCTGCGCATGCAACGCTGCACTTCCTGCGGGCGGCTCTGTCATCCACCCTCGCTGTTGTGCCCTCATGACCATGCGGCGACCGAATACGTCGAACTCAGCGGCCGGGGGTTGGTCGAATCCTGGACGGTGAATCGTCATCAATGGTTCCCTGGGTTCCTGTCGCCATACCTCATCGCCTTCGTAAATCCGGTCGAGGACAAACGGGTGCGCCTGCTGACCAACCTGGTGAATGTCGAACCTGACGACGTCACCCACAACATGCCGGTGCGCGTCATCTTCGATCGATGTGTAGATGGTGACGACGAGGTGTTCATTCCGTTGTTCGAACCGGAGCGCTGATGACTAAGGGGTTGACCGATCGGATCATCATCAGCGGCATCGGTCAGTCGGCAATCGGTCGTCGACTGGGGCGGGATCCGCTAGAGCTCACCGCCGAAGCATGTCTGGCCGCAGTTGCCGACGCCGGTCTGACGGTGGCCGACATCGACGGCCTCACAACGTATCCCGGCAGCTCCCAACCGGGCCTCGGATTCTCCGGGGCGTCACTGCGTGACATCCACGACGCCTTGGGAATCGAGCCGAATTGGGTCGCAGGGGGAGTGGAGTCCCCGGGTCAGCTCGGCGCGGTGGTCGACGCCATGCTCGCTGTGACGGGCGGGTTGGCCAACCATGTGCTCTGCTGGCGCAGCATCTGGGAGGGCACCGCGCAAGGTGCCGGCCGACGCAAAGGATACGGGTCCGGGGGCGGCCGTCCGGGTGGAATGCTGTCCTGGCAGCTTCCTTTTGGTGCCACGGCGGCTAACTTGGCGGCTCTTCAGATTCGCGCGCGGATGTTGCGATATGGGCTTACTCGCGAGCAGCTCGCGTCGATCGCCATCGCGCAACGGAGTCACGCCGCTCGTAACCCCTCGGCGATCTACCGCGATCCGCTCGACCTCGAGACATATCTCAACGCGCGCATGGTCTCCGACCCGCTGTGCATGTTCGACTGCGACATCGCCTGCGACGGCGCCACCGCATTCGTCGTTTCCCGCGCCGAGCATGCCGCGGGGCTCGACCACCCGGCGGTGACCGTCGATGCGGTCGACTGTGCTCACCACGACCGCTTCATGTGGGAGGGCGGTCAAGACATCACCCGTATCAGCTCTCGATGGTCCACGATCTGGGATCGGACCGACTTCACCGCCGCCGATGTCGACGTCGCCTCGCTGTATGACGGGTTCAGTGTCTTCGTGCTCTGCTGGCTCGAAGACTTCGCTTTCTGCCCGGTCGGAGAATCCGGCGCATGGGTTTCGGACCCTCACCGCATTTCGCTCGGCGGAGAGTTGCCCCTCAACACTGCCGGAGGGCAGCTATCGGGAGGACGCCTGCACGGCTTCGGACATCTGCACGAAGCGTGTTTGCAGATTCGAGGCCAGGCTGGAGAGCGACAGGTCCACGGTGCCAAGCTGGCTGCGGTAGGCGTAGGAGCAGCCAACAGCGGCACCACGGCGATGTTGTTGCGGCAGGTGTGAGAATGCGGATAACCAGGCGGTCACCAAGTCCGAGGAGGAATGTCGATGGCTGAGACTCAAGCACCCAAGTTGGGGTTCATCGGCCTGGGCAATTTGGGTGCGCCGATGGCCAAGCGACTCGTCGAGTGGCCCGGCGGCCTGATTGTTTTCGACGTAAGAACCAGCACGACAACGCCGTTCGCCGAAGCCGGGGCGGAGGTGGCCGGGACCGCGAGCGACGTGGCGGCCGCCGACATCATCAGTGTCATGGTGCTCAACGACGAACAAGTCCGCGGCGTGGTGGCCGACCTCACCGCTCACGCCCAACCCGGCACCGTCATCGCAATACATTCCACGATCGACCACAACACTGCGTCCGAGCTGGCAAAGGAGCTCCAAGCCAAGGGTATTCAGCTCATCGACGCGCCGGTCAGCGGTGGTGTGGAGGCGGTCAAGACCGGTGAACTCGCTGTCATGGTGGGCGCAGGCCGGGAGACCTACGAAAGGGTCAAGCCGGCGTTCAAACAGTGGGCGTCGATGGTCGTCCATGCCGGCGAGCCGGGCGCCGGCACGCGAATGAAACTGGCGCGCAACATGCTGACCTTCACTTCCTTCGCGGCCGCTTGTGAGGCGATGCAGCTGGCCGAACGTGCGGGCCTTGATGTTCAAGCGTTGGGCCGTATTGTGCGTCATACAGACGCACAAAGCGGTGGCGCCGGCGCCATGATGTTTCGCGACGACATGAGCCGCCCACTCGACCCGGATCATTTTCTCTACCAGCCGTTCACGCACACCTGCGCTCTGGGAGAGAAGGATCTCAGCCTGGCGCTACGTCTTGGCAGGGAAATGGGGGTCGATCTTCCGCTGGCCGAAATCGCTTTGCAGAATCTGGCGGAAGGACTCGGAGTTCCACACTCGACTATCGCGGATTCTCCCTGAACGCGCTGACGCGCTCAATACGTTTGTCGCAGATGAGAATAGCGAGCGGTGGCGCCTCGACTTCACTCGTCGCGAAGCAACACGGTGGCCGGGCGGGCCGGCGCGGGACTGACCTAGCCTGCATGTCTGTCTCGTTCGGAGTCACTTTCAGGTGATCGGGTCAGCGCGTCGAGAGGCCATTCATCAATGCGTCTATTAGCCCGTCGTAACGTCTGATCGCCTCGCTTACCGACGATGTGACGCTGAGCATGCGATATAGCGTGGCTCCAATAAATGCGTCAGCGGCAGCTTCGATGTCGGCGTCGGCGCGGATTTGACCCAACGAGATGCCGGCGTGCAACCGCTGCATCACCGCGCCGTGGAAGCGGCTAGTGAGTTGTTGGTACAAGGTGTCGCGGTCTCGAAGGTTCTCAGCGGCGGCAGCGGCAAGAGCGCGGACGAGTGCGATGTTCTCGGGGGCGGCACTTAGCGCGGCGGATTCGTGCATCCAGGTCCTGAGATCTTCGAGCGTGTCTCCCGTATCTGGAAGAGTGAAGTCGGCTTGCGCGTAGGCCTGCATTACCGCTTCGGCCACCAGAGGAGCTTTCGACGGCCACCGTCTATATACCGTTTGCGTTCCCACTCCGGCATTGGCAGCGACCTTGTCCATTGACACTCCGCTGTACCCGACTTCGATCAGAAGGGTGCGCGTGGCGTCGAGTATGGCCTCATGCACGGCCGCGCTACGCGGTCGCCCTCGGCGGGGTTGGCTCACGTCACGACCCTAAGCAAATCTTGGACGCGTTGACTCCCATACGTCTGGGCGAGGGAGCCATGTACATCGGCACCACGATGTGTCATTATTTACGAGAAAAAATATCTCGTAAATAGAGACATGATCGCTATCGCTCGGAATACTGTTAACTTCAATGACCGACACAACTGCTCGTCGTTCGGATAGGGCCCGCGAGCAGTGCGTCGGGGTCATCGTCACCGTGATCGGTGTCGCACACTTCGTCGTTCCACGGTTCTTCGACCCCATCAACCGCCTCGGCTTTGCCGAACACGCGCGCATGTTTACCTACATCAACGGTGCCATCGAAACGACGATCGGGGTAATGATGGCGAGCCCTCGAACGAAACGGCAGTTGACCATCGTATGTGCTTGTTACGCAATTCATTTGACGACCAACATCGTCCGCAATCAGGTTCGGATTCGGCGCGGATGCAGTCAGGGGAGCCGATGGCTCGGGTAAGGGGAGCGAAAGGTGTCGATCAGTCAGACCGCCCAAGGGGTTGCCGAAGCCATTAGGCCTTTCAGTAATGCCGTCCGGATGAACCTGGCTGCCGCGATACGCACCCGCCGACGCGGCTACGACGGTTGGACCGGCGCGGTGAACACGGACTATGACCCACAGAATCCGATCACCGCTGCCCAACCATTCGACGCCTACCGCGCCCTACACAGAAGTGGCCGGGTGCACTACAACCCCAGGCGTGCCACCTGGATCGTCAGCCGACTCGACGACGTGCGAGCTGCACTGCGCGACACCGATGAGGTCACCAGTACTCAAGGGGTCACCCGATTGAGAATGTCGGCACCGCTCGCGGTGCTGACCGACGGCGAAGAACACGCCCGACTCCGTAAGCAGATCCAACCGGGATTCAGCAAGGGAGCCATGCGCGCTTGGCAGGAAATCGTCGAGAAGCTGGCCGCGGAACTCGTTGCCGACCTGTTGAACAACCCCGGCTGCGATGTCGTGCAGCACTTGGCGATACCAATGCCGATCCGCCTGATCGCTCAGATCCTCGGGGTACCCGAAGACGACGTCGATGACTTCCGTCGGTGGTCCGAAAACGCCGTGAAAGTCATGGAATTGAGCCCGACACGCGCGGGTCTCACCGAGGCAGTCCGATCCATATCCGCAATGGTGGCGTTGCAGCGCTACTTCGTGAGGCAATTCGCACAGGGCGCACTCAAAGGATCGGGCACTGTGCTGGGGCGGCTCCTCGAACACAACACCGATGGCAGCCTCACCGATCGTCAGCTTTGGCTCATCGCAATTCACCTGTTGATCGCCGGGAACGAAACAACCACGAACCTTCTCGGTGGAATGTTCGACACTCTCGCCCATCACCCCGATCAGTACGACTTGATCCGCGCCAATCCCGACCTCATCCCGATCGCCGTCGAGGAGCAACTCCGCATCACAACGCCAATACAGAACCTCTACCGCTACACCCGCGCCGACTATCAAATCGGGGGCGTCACCATTCCCGCCGGGTCACGCGTGCTGCTCTCCTTCGGAGCGGCGAATCGCGACCCCGCAGTGTTCGACGAACCCGACGAGTACCGCGCTGACCGCAACCCGCGAACCCACGTCGCCTTCGGCTACGGCCCACACATGTGCATCGGCGCACCACTCGCTCGAATGGAAGCCCAAGCCGTGCTTCGGCAACTCGTCACCCACGTCAGTCGCCTAAACCCCACCGGCTCGACCATTTGGTCGACCCACAGTTCCTTACGCGGGCCGACCCACCTACCGATCCGTCTGACGCCAGCCTGACAGTCCTTTCCGGGCGAGCACAGACTGCGCCAGCCGCGCCTCTGAAGTCACTGATCCGATGGCCACGCCGATCTGCGCGGAGAGCCTTGAGACACCGCACGGTCCGCGTGCTCATCGCGTCGTTCCCTTTCGCGCCGATTTTGTTTCATCGCCTCAAACGGCACACGACGTCACTCGAAAGCGATGACACCGCGGATATTCTTGCCGGCCCGGAGGTCTTTCATGGCCTCGTTGATGTCGTCGAGCTTGTATTTCTGCGTGACCAGCTCATCGAGCTTGATCAGGCCCGCCTCGTACATCGACAGTAGTTTCGGCATGGCTTCCCGCGGGTTCATCTCGCCGTAAAGCACACCCTTGAACGTCTTACACGAGCTGATCATGTCAGTAAGGACCATCGGCACCATCAGGTCGGTGATCTTGGGCATTGCGGTCAGCACGCACGTTCCACCCTTGCGCAACAACATCATTCCCATCATCACCATGTCTACGGGCACGACTCCGGGCGTGAGAACGACCCGGTCGGCCATCACCCCCCAGGTGATCTCCTTGACCAACTCCAGTGCGACACCGGTGTCGATAGCTGTGTGGGTGGCGCCGAACGTCGGCGCGATCTCACGTTTGAACTCGTTGGGGTCGACGGCGATTATGTGCTTCGCGCCCGCGACCCTCGCGCCTTGCACGGCGTTCATGCCGATACCACCAACACCGACTACGACGACCGTGTCACCCGGTTGGGTGCCCGCAGCGACCGAACCGGACCCGAATCCCGTTGTCACACCGCAGGAGACCAGCGACGCCGCCTCCAGGGGGATCCAATCATGGACTTTGACCAGTGAGCGCTCGGATGCCACTACGTACTCCGAGAAGGTGCCGACCTGCATCATCGCCATGAGGTCCGCGCCCCCCAGATGGCGACGTCGGGTGCCATCGGTGGTCATCGCCTTGTCGTAGATATCGGCGCCCACGTCACACAGGTAGGAGTAGCCGGTCGCGCACCATCGGCAGCTGCCGCAGGCGGGGAGAAACGAGATGGCTACGTGGTCACCGGGCTGCAACGTCTTCACCCCGGGGCCGACCGCTTCCACAACACCGGAACCCTCGTGGCCGCCGAGCATGGGAAACCACTCGGGCACCGGGAGCCCCGATGCCCGCATCATCTCTTCCATTTCCTTACTGGGCACACTGTCGCCGGTGTAGAAGTGCTCGTCGGAGTGACAGATGCCGGCGTACGCCATCTTCACCAGGGCCTCGCCGGCATGTGGCGGATCGAGTTCGACCTCGGTGACTTCCCAGTCCACACCTACACCGTGCAACACGGCCGCTTTTGATTTCATCGCGGTTTCCTTCAGATGTCCTTCACCATTGTCGAAGTTCCGCCACGGCGCCGGACGGCCGAGGCGCAAGGGTTAGATAGGGGATGAAACTACTGCTGCCGCAACGAAGTACGGAGTAGACGACGTCGACCAGATGGTCGGCCTCGACAAGACCGCCCTGCATGTAGCCGTGGTCCATCCAGTAGTGGATGGCACTCTCCAGCGCCTTGGGATCCCAGGCCTTATTGAACTCGGTCTGTGAGTCGCCCTCACCGCCGAAGCAGTCTCCGACCGCAAGTCGGGTGAAGCCGATGTTGGGATGTTCGATGCGCCATGCCTCGACGAGCTTGTCGAGGGCGGCTTTGGACACCGCATACGCGCCAAGCAACGGCCACGGCGCGGAATAGGAGGCGCTCAAAGATGATAGGTAGACCGCGGATCCGGTCGAGGCGGCCAGGTGCGGCGCCGCGGCAGCGGTGACGAGCGACGCACCGGCCACGTTGGTAGCGAACAGCTTCGCCCACTGCTCGGCGCTGACATCGGTGAGCGGTGCGAGCACGCCGACGCCTGTGGTGTACACCAGCGCGTCCAGGCCGCCGAAAGTATCGACGACTTCGTCCATCGCCTGCCTACACACCGCATCATCGGTGACATCGCAGGCGACCGCGACCGCGCCGTTGCGCGCCTCTTTGGCCGCGCTCTCCAGGCGGTCACGACGCCGGGCGAGGAAGGCGACCCTGGCACCCCTGTCGGCCAAACCCATTCCGATGCATCGGCCCAGACCCGCAGACGCTCCGACCACGGCAACTCTCAGCGGTGGTTTCTCAGGCATCGGCTCTCCTCGAAGCATTTGAGAGGAACATTATCATTTCGGTAGAAGCATGATATTCAGGCGTCGAAAACAATCATTTCCATATAGGTGCGACAGAGTTCCGCCTTCCGGGCAGAAGACTATCGCCGCAGGACTTTTCGCGGTTCGAGGGCGAAGCTCAGCAGGAGCCGGTCGAGAACGTTGGCCGCCCTGGCCCGCGCCTTGGCTGGGCGGTCGGCGTGCGCTACGAGCAGCGCTGCCTCCTCGACTGCCGCCACCAGTAGATGGGTCAGCTCGCCGACCGGGTGGTCGTCGATAATGCCCTCGGCGATCGCTTCGTCCACCATCTCGTTGATCAGGGCGATGCTGTTGCTCTCCTGGATGGACCGCAGCGTTCGCCAACCGAGCACCACAGGCCCGTCGATGAGCATGACGCGCTGCACTTCGGGCTCGAGAGCAGACTCGAGGAATCCGCGCATCCCGACGGACAACTTTTCCCACGCATCCGCGCCCGGCGGGGGTGAGGCGAGCGAGCGCAGCGTCAGGTCGCGTTCAACTTCTTCGAAGACCGCACGAAAGAGTTCGGCCTTGTCCTTGAAGTGGTGATAAAAAGCACCGCGAGTGCCTACACCGGACCTCGTCACCAGGTCCGAAATACTGGTTTCGAAATATCCTTTCTCGACGAACAGCGCGCGAGCGGCGTCGACTAAATCGCGCCGAGTCCGGTCTCCCCTCGCCCGGCGCTCGACGTCGGCGCCACCACGCTTGGCCATTCCAGCATCGTAGCAACATTCAACCTGTATGTTGAGTGCTCAACGCACGATGCCGATCACCCGCATCAGCCCGAGGTCGTTGTGGGACTTGAACCCCGCGGGTGCGTCACAGATGGCGGGAATGGTGTTCACCGGCTCCATCGCCGTCCACGCATAGCCGACGTAGCCGGGTTTGGCGGTGTCGCGAGCGTTCTGGTCACCGCGCAGAATCAGTTCGGTGCCCGGCTCGCCCTCGATCACGATCCTGTAGTGGTAGTAGGGTTCCCAGTCAGGTTTGGGCTCTATGGCGTCGTGTTCGATGAACGAGTACAGCTCGTGCAGCGTGATGAACGGCCTGCCGTCCACCCATGCCGTCCAGAGATGATGCTGGGCGGCGACGGTTCCCTTTTTGATCACGCCCTGTAGACCGGGCATGTCCATATCTGCGGTGCCCTCGTACGGGATGTCGCGGGTTGCGATGCCGAGCTTGACCTCCGTCATAAACTTCTCCACGGTTTTGCCCAGTCCTTCCACGACCATGGTCAGCGACTGTGCGAACAGCGACCAGGCGTCGGCGAAGAGATTGCCCTTGGCGAACTCGTCCGGCGTCTTCCCGAAGCCCATCTCATCTAGATATTTCAGGGTGTCTTTGTTGAAGTTGACCGCCTCGTAGATGTGGATGTGGTCGGTCCTGCCGACGATCCGGGCCAAGGTGAGCACTAGCAGGTCCGCGGCGCAGCCGGGATGGATTCCGCCGCCGTGGAACGACGTCGCACCCTCGGCGCATGCGGCCTCTATCTTCTCGATGTCAACCGCGTTGGCCTCGGTTCGATGCCACCACGCGCCACCCGAGGCGACGACGTTCTTGCCGCCGCGGAGCAGTCGGCAGATCTCGTCGACGTCTGACCACAGCGGCGCATAGAACACGCAGTCCGCGTCTAACGCCTCGAGCGCGTCCTTGTCGGTGGTGGCCACAACGCCGATGGCTGGAACCCCGACGAGCTCGCCGGCGTCTTTGCCCACCTTCTCCGGGCGATTGCACAGCACCCCGACAACTTCGAAGACGGGGTTGTGCGCCATGTGGCGCAGCGCGAGCGTCCCGACATTGCCCATGCCCCACTGGATGACGCGGTACTTCTTGCCGGTGGTCGATTCGACGGACATGGCGGCGACGCTACCAATAGCCGGTAATTCGTATATGCGGTTTCGTAAACGCCCATTTCCGTAGGCTGGCAGACAACCTTCGTATTGTATGTTGCCCTAATGGCAGACGAAGAGGTTCGCGCGTACGGATCGGTTGCGCCGTTGAAAGTGGGCTTGCTCAACGATTATCCGACCCAAGCCGGCACCGAGAACGACACTCTCGACACACTGCGGTTGGTCTTCGACGAGGCGGTCGCCGCGGGTCTGGTCGACCGGCCGATAGAACTGGTGGAACGCCATGTGATCGGCCTGCCCAACGGCACGTACCACGCCGTGGAGACTGCCTACGACGAGCTGGTGGCCGAGGGGTGCCTCGCGATCTACGGTCCGTATGTCTCCGACAACGCGGTGCCATTGGCCGCGCACGCCGATCGGGTGGCCAAGGTTCCCAATATCATCCTGTCGGGCTCCGAGGGGGCGCTCGGCGAGTGGACGTTTGCGCTCAACAACGGATCGATGCCCGAAGAGCCGGTGATGCTGGCCGCCGTGATGCTCGGGGACGGCCGGTCGCGGATAGCCATCGCCTACGAAGCCTCTCTGATCGGTAAGGAGTACCTCGCGTTCGCCGAAAAGGCTTATTCCGCTGCCGGATTGAAGGTCGTGAGCACGGTCGCGATACCGCAGGTGGAAGCCGACAAGTCCAAGGTCGTCAACGAGCTGCAGAATGCCGAGCCGGACGCGCTCGTGCACATCGGGTTCGGCCACGGGCTGTGGGGCTTCACCGACGCGCTGCTGGCGGCAGGATGGAACCCGCCGCGGTACACCACCACGGCATTCGAGATGGCGCACATCAACGCCGAGTGGATGCGACAGCTGTCGGGCTGGGTCGGGCTGGACAGCTACGACGAACGCAACCTCGTGGGGCAGGCGTTCCTGGATCGTTTCGAGGCCCGATTTGGTCGCAGGCCGGCACATTCGATGCCCGGCCTGACGCACGACGTGGCGACGGTGATAGCGCGCGGCCTCGCGGCGGCCCGGCCGTTGACCGGGGATGGCGTTAAGGACGGCATCGAGCAGGTCAAACTCGTCCCGTCGGCCAGTGGGGCGCCGGGGACATTCCTGCGATTCGGCCGCTACATCCGGCAGGGCTGGATGGGAACGGACTATTTGATCGCGCGCCGGGTGCTGCCGGACGGTTCGGCGCACGTGTTCCACGCGGCGCCCAGCGACCACATCTCACGCGCGGTTGGTGTCGGCACCCGCTAGCCGGATCGCACCGAACACCGGGGCGGTGACGACGCCGGGTGGCGCAGCCAGCACGTCGGGAATCGCGCGGACCGCCCCCATCGCGATCATGAGATGCCCCGGCTCGGCGTGCGTTCCGGAAGGCTTGTCGTCCCATCCGACGTCCAGCTGCAACTCGAAACTGGGTTTGCCCTTGATGACGGCCCGGATCAACGGTGCCTTCTCGCCGGGGGCGAGTGGCTTCAGGCCCCACTGCGGCAAGTCGCGGGTAAGGACCCACTCCTCGTGGATGGCGAGCAGCGGCCGGTCAGACCAGTGGCCAACCCACGAGAACCGTTGTCCGACGACAGTTCCCGCTTCGATGGTGCCGGCGCGGACCTGAAGGTCGTGGGGAAGTGTCGTGGCGTCTACCGACACGTCGACATGTGACAGCGTGATCCCAAGGACGTCGGCGGTGGCGTTGAGCGCCTGGCGATAGGCCAAATCGAGCTTCTTGATGATCGGAGAATCGACGCTGACGTCTTCGGGCGGTCTGCCCATGCCCATCAGGTCAACGAGCATCGGTTTGCTGTCGACCGCCGACACGTCGGTGGACTCGTAGAGATCGATCCGGTCGATGCTCTTGCACAGCGCCGTTACCGTGGCGACCAGGCGTTCGAACATGAAGCCCGGATTCTCACCCGCCGCATGGAAGCGGGACCCGCCTGCGCGACAGGCTGCGACAAAGGCGCGCTCGGTCTCCGCCCCACAGGTGGGCAGATGGTTGTACGAGGTGGTCGTGATGACACTTGTTCCCGACGCGAGCAGTCGGCAGATATCTTCGGCGTTGGTTTCGGCGGCATGCGCCTTACTGGCGGCGTGGATGACGACGTCAGCGCCCAGCGCGAAGATCTCCTCCTTGTCCGAGGTGGCTACCACTCCGGTGGTGGGCGGCAACCCGCACAAGGTTCCGGCGTCCTGCCCGGCCTTGGCCGGGTCGTACACCAGCACACCGACCAACTGGTAATCGGGATTCTCAATCAGTTCCTGCAGCGCGGCACGGCCCACCGCGCCGGTAGCCCATTGCACGACTCGAGTTGCCAATCGAACGCTCCTGATTGCTCTTTCGGCGATCCACAGTTATTGGTGCCCTCAACCTACATCATGTAGGTTTTCAACCAGCAAGGTGTATGTTGTGCGAGCCTATGCACGAGTGAGGAGTCGTCACATGGCCGAGCCGGCGACTGTTGAGGAGCTTGAACAGAGCATTCGAGACGCACAGGACAGATTCAACCAAGGCATGGGTGCCGACGGCGACGCATCGCCATATCCGATGCTCAGGAAACTCCGTGCGCAGAGTCCGGTGCACGCCGGCTGGCCGGAGATGGGGATGGTCGGCAATTCGGGTGACGGCCCGCCAACCTTCACCGCCTACACGTTCGACACCGTCAAGGCGATCTTCACCGACAACATCACCTTCAGCACGCGCTGCTATGAAGATGTCGTCCGGCCACTCCAGGGTCCGACGATCCTGGAGATGCAGGAACCCGAACACGCGGTCTATCGCAAACTGCATGAGTTCGCCTTCGCCCGCTCTTCGATGAAGCGCTGGGACGCCGAACTCGTCGGCCCCTTGGTGGACAAAACCATCGCGAAATTCAAGGACGCCAAGCGTGCCGACCTCGTCGACGCGGTTTTCATGCCGATCCCGGTGCGGGTGATCGCGGCGCTGCTGGGCCTTCCGGATGCCGATGTGCTGCAGTTTCACCGACTCGCCATCGACCTGCTGGGTTTCCGGGGGAACATGGAGTGCGCGTTGCGCGCGTCGGCCGAGATGAAGGAGTACTTCGTCGGGATACTTGCCGACCGACGCAAAGACCCCAAGGACGACATGGTTTCGATCCTGGCCGGTGCCGAGGTCAACGGCGTGAAGATGTCCGACGAACAGATCTACGGTTTCATGCGCAACCTGCTGCCGGCCGGCGCGGAGACGACCTCGAGGTCGACGGCCAGTCTTGCCCTGGCCCTCTTGACGCATCCCGACCAACTCGACGCCGTCCGTGACGATCGCACGTTGCTAGCTCAGGCCATCGAGGAAGGGATCCGCTGGGAAACCCCGCTGCTCAACTTCATGCGGGAGGTCACCTCCGATACCGAGATGGGTGGCGTCCACATCCCCAAGGGCGCGACCATGATGCTCAGCCTGGGCAGCGCGAATCACGACGAAACGCGATGGGACGAACCCGAGAGGTTCGACATCTTCCGGGAACGCAAGCCGCACATCGGCTTCGCTCACGGGGCGCATGTGTGCCTCGGAATGCACCTGGCCCGGCTCGAGACGACCAAAATATTCAATGCGATATTCGATGAACTCCCCAATCTGCGGCTCGACCCGGACGCGGCGCCGCCGTACATCACCGGCACGATGTTCCGGTCCCCGCCCCGCCTTGACGTGGTGTGGGACTGAAAGAGGTAAGCCATGACACGGGTGATCCAGTGGGCGACCGGCGTCACGGGGATGATGTCGCTTCGTCACGTCATCGAACTCGCGGATCTGGAACTGGTCGGGGTGCGCGTGTATGGCCCCGCGAAGGCGGGTGTGGACGCCGGCACGCTCTGCGGTGCGGGCGAAGTCGGACTTCGCACCACCGCCGATCGCAACGAGATAATCAGCACCGACGCGGACGTGGTCCTCTACATGGGCAAGGTCGAGACCGATACGCCCGGCTGTTTTGCCGACGTCTGCGAGCTCCTCGCGTCGGGCAAGAACGTCGTGGCCACCGGGAGCCGGTTCATCCATCCCCGGTCGCTGCATGCATCGTTGGCAGACGGCATCGAGAACGCTTGTCGCGCAGGGCAATCCTCGTTTCTCGGAGTCGGTCTATATCCCGGATTCTTCGGCGAATCACTCGCGCCCATCCTGTCGCGACTCACCGCGAGCGTCGGGCGGATCAGCGTCCGTGAAGTGCTCGACTACTCGACCTACGCCAGCCATGATCTGATCTTCAACGCCATGGGTTTCGGGCATACGCCCGACGACACGACCCCGCTGCTGACCAACACGGAGTACGCGGCGAGCGCCTGGATCGGCAGTGCCACTGTGCTCGCGCAGTCGTTGGGGCTGCAGATCAGGTCCATTCAGGGTTTCCGCGACGTCCGGACCACCCCGCGAGTGTTGACGGTGGCCGCCGGCGAGATCCCCGCGGGCACCGTGGCCGCCATGCGATTTGGTGTCGAGGTCGATTGCGGCGCAACCACGTTAGCGGTCGAACACCTCACCCGCATGGCAGATGACCTCGCGCCGGAGTGGCCGACCGATATCGGCTACGACGTGAGTTTCGACGGCGAGCCGAACCTGAGTTGCCACCTCGTGATCGGCTCGCACGACGAAGACCACTCCAAACAAGGGTGCTTGGCCACCGCAATGCATGCGATCAACGCGATACCGATGGTCGTGGCGGCCGATCCGGGCCTCTACGACATTTCCACGATCGCCCCGTTTGTCGCGCACTGGACAAACGGCTAGAGCGCACCCAGACTTCGATTGCCGAAACCGGTGTAGCTGCGGATCAGCGGGAGATCGGCCATCGTCGCGAACCCTGCCGGCGCGGCGCACACGGCTGGGATGGCGTTGACGACCTGCATGGCGACGGTGATCATTCCAGCTCTGACGTGCTCCTCGATCGAGGCCTCGCGCGAAAAGCTGGCCAGGGGAAAGAAGTGCGTACGCATGGATGGATCGCCCTCGATGGTCAGCGTCCAGCCGTCGAGAGGTTTGGGCCAGTGCTCCGGGTATTCACCGCCGAGCGTCCACAGCGTCTCGAACTCGACCAGCGTTTCCCCGTTGCGATGGCCGACGAAGTTCCACCGCTGTCCAGCGGTAGCACCGGCGTTGACAACGTGGTCGAAGATCTGCAAGTCCTTTGTCGCGGGGACGGCTTCAAGCGTGACTGAGACATCGTCGATGTCGCCATTCAAGACGTCCGAGATGAACCAGGTCTGCTCGACGAACAGTCTCGTCAAGAAGCTGAGATACTCGTTGGCTGTTGGCGTGACCTCCTCGATTGGCCGACCGAACCACATCCCGTCGAAGGTGATCTCGGTGCTCTCCCACAGCGTCCAGTCGGCGCGCTCCTGCAGCGTGATCCGATCGATGGTGCGGCTCATCCCGGACAGCGCGAGCGGCAGCACACCGGACAGGTTGCCGGGGTTCAGGCCGCTGCCGTGGATGGTGCTGCCTCCCCTGTCGCACGCGGCCTGCAGGCGCACGCGGTCGGCCTCCGGGATCCGTCGCGGGTGGAACAGGAACGCCGGCGTTGCCACGTTCTTTCCGCTCGCCAACAGAGCGCACACGTCGTCAACATTGGTAAACGACGGCGCGTACAACACCAGGTCGGCGTCGAGCGCGAGGATCCGCGCGACGTCGGTGGTTGCGGTCACGCCGATCGGCGCTCTGCCGACCAGCGTTCCGATGTCCACGCCGTTCTTGGCGTCGGAATACACCCGCGCGCCCACCAATTGGAGGTCTGGCCGGTGATCGAGGATGGCCCTGACCATCTCGGTGCCCACGGCGCCGGTGGCCCACTGAATGATTCGTAGCGGACGGGTGCTGGCGGTCAAGCATCGCTCCCTTCGATGTATCGGCAGTGATGATCCTAGTAGGCCAAAAATTCGCTACGGCAGCCGATAACGCCTATTCTCGTCCTGTGACATACAGGGTGAAGGTTGATCCGTACTACGACCCTTTCGACTTCGAGATCGACGACGACCCGTATCCCGTCTGGAAACAGCTGCGTGATGTCGCGCCGCTCTACCACAACGACAAGTACGGCTTTTACGCGTTGAGCAGGCACGCAGATGTCGCGCGCGAGCTGGTGAATTGGAATGACTACCGGTCCGGTAAAGGCACCACCATCGACATCATCCTCAACGGGGTCGAGGTGCCTCCCGGGATCATCCTGTTCGAGGATCCGCCGATTCACGATGCGCACCGGCGATTGCTGTCAGGGGTGTTCACGCCGCGGCGGATGGCGGCTATCGAACCGCTGGCCAGGGAGTTCTGCCGACGCGCGCTGGAGCCCCTTGCGGACGCCGACACATTCGACTTCATCGCCGACCTCGGCGCGTGGATGCCGATGCGCACGATCGGGTACCTGCTGGGCATACCTGAGGACAGGCAGGTCGCGATCCGGCGGAACACCGACCGGCTCCTCGAATTGAAAGACGGCGGGCTCGTCCAGGTGGCCGATGACGTGCTGACGCGTCAGGGATCGATGCTGGAGGAGTTCATCGACTGGCGCTACGACCACCCCTCCGATGATCTGATGACCGAACTGGTCAACGCCGAGGTCGAGGAACCGGACGGTAGCCGCAGGCGATTGACCCGCGCAGAGGTGCTGACCTACACGGGCACCGTCGTGGGCGCCGGCAACGAGACCACGACGCGGTTGATCGGCTTCGCCGGGCAGCTGTTGTCCGATCATCCCGACCAGCGCCGAGAGCTCGCAGCCGATTTCAGCCTCATTCCCGGGGCGGTCGAGGAAGTGCTGCGCTACGAGGCCCCGTCACCCGTGCAGGCGCGTCACGTGGCCCGTGACGTCGAACATTATGGGCAGGCGGTACCCGAAGGGTCGGTGATGTTGCTGCTCAACGGATCCGCGAACCGCGATGAACGCCAGTTCGCCCACGCCGATCGATTCGACATCCACCGGAGCGCGGCACATCTGTCCTTCGGGCACGGCATCCACTTCTGCCTGGGTGCTGCGCTGGCGCGGGTTCAGGCACGCATCGCGCTTGAGGAAGTGCTCACCAGATGGCCCGACTGGGAAGTCGACTACCACAACGCCAAGCGCGCTCACACCACCAGCGTCCGCGGCTGGGCGAGCCTGCCGGTGCATGTCTGACATGACGAATACCGTTGACAGCAAGCCTGATTCTCGCGCCGCCGATGTGACCAGGCCTCGGTTCTCGCGATGGCCGGCACGAGCGGGCTGGGGGCTGTTCATCGTCGCCTACCTGGCCTTTGCGGTCATCACCATCGCGACGATTCAATCCGGTCTGCACGGTGACCCGACCAGGACCAATCCGAATCCGAATCCTGCGCCCTATCAGCCGTTCCTCGGCTTCGACGACTGGCCGCTAGCCGTCTCTATCAGCTCGGTTCCGATGGCGATCGGCCTGATCGCCACGCTGGTATGGCTGTCCTGTAGGCAACGCAAGGTGCACTGGGCGGTGGTGATCGCCTTCGCCGGGTTGATCACCGGCGCGCTCGATCCTCTGGCCAACTGGGCAACGTTCGCGATCTTCGATCCGCGCATGCTGCATTTCCCGCTGACCTGGCCGTATGTCAACATATCGCCGAATCTCGAACCGGCGCTGGCATTCCTGGGCGGCTATGCCGCCTACTATTTGCTCACCGGCCTCGCCATCCTCCAACTGCATGACCGAATCGTCGATCCGCTGATCCCGCGGACGAGTTGGCTTGCGCGCCATCGGCTTGTCTCGGTGTTCCTCGGCGCGGCCGTCATCGCAATTCCCATCAACGGGCTGGTTCAATTCACCTGGATGAGGTGCGGCATCTTCTTCTACACGGAAGCCGTCGGCCCCGTGCTGCACGTGGGGCATGTCTATTTCCCACTGATCATGGCGGTGTACGACTCGTTCATCTTCGCGATGGTCGCGGTGATGTGCGTTCGCGACGAGGACGGCGAACTGGCGCTGATCAGCCGCATCGCGCGGTCGCTGCCTGCGCGGCGAGGACGTCCGAAACTGACGCTTACCCGACAGTTGTTGATCTCGGTGACGGTGGGCCTGGTGTCGTTCGCAGTGCCGCTTGCGGTGCTCGCGGGCCTGCGGGCGGCGGGATTGTCCAAGCCCGCCTACGACCAGAACCCCTATCCGAGCGTCAAGGTCTACGACCCCTACGGCCATCTGCAGAACGCGGGCAAGCCCGGGCCGTTCTATCGAAATGCTAAGGAGTAGTGAAACATTGGCGATTGAAGGTAAGGCGCGCTACCGCGTCGTCCATGTCGGTACTGGACTGACTGGCCGCGAGGCGTTGCGGGCGATCATCGACGATCCTGTGCTGGAACTCGTGGGTATCAAGGTGTCGACACCGGAGAAAGTCGGAGTGGATGCGGGTCAACTCTGCGGGACTGCGGATGTCGGTGTAAGCGCAACCGGCGACATGTCAGCCGTCTTGGCGCTGGCTCCCGACTGTGTCGCCTACTGCGCGACGGCGGTCCGACGCGAGGAGGAAGCCATCGCCGACATCGCCCGCTACCTCGAGGCGGGCATCAACGTGGTGACGTTCTCGACGATTCCGTTGGTCTATCCGGCTGCGGCGCCCAGCGAATGGCGCGACGCCCTCGAAACTGCTGCAGCAAAAGGTAACTCAACGTTCTACGCGACCGGCAGTGAGCCGGGCTTTATCAGCCTGAACGTCCCTACCGCTCTTCTGGCGGGGGCAGGTCGGGTCGACTCGTATCGAATGGACGAGTACGCGCTCGATCTGGACAAGGCGTATCCGATCTGGGACGTCCTGCACGAGTCGATGGGCTTCGGGAAGCCCGACGGCCATGTGCCGGTTCGCATCGCCTCGGGAAAGGTGAATAAGGACTGGGACACCGTGGTGCGCTACATCGCGGACATCCTCGGAATCGAGCTCGACGGGATAGAACTGGATTGGGAGACGCTGCTTGCGCCGACGGATCTCAAGACCGCATTGGGAGTCATCTCCGAGGGAACCATCTGTGCCCATCGCTGGCAACTCGCCGGAGTGGTCGGCACGAGACCGGTTGTCGCCGTTCAATACTTCGCGACTGTCAGCAGCACACCCTGGCCGGACCGCTGGCCGAAGCCGGCCCGCGAGGGCGAAGGCGGCATGGTCTTCCGGGTCGAGGGCAGTCCGCGTATGAGCCTGGAGTTGCATCTTGAGCAGTCGGCGTCCGACCGGGT
Organism: Mycobacterium sp. NGS58; assembly: GCF_059812385.1. Classification (NCBI taxonomy): domain Bacteria; kingdom Bacillati; phylum Actinomycetota; class Actinomycetes; order Mycobacteriales; family Mycobacteriaceae; genus Mycobacterium; species Mycobacterium sp. NGS58. The sequence continues at coordinate 120,553 of NZ_JCALCO010000011.1, forward strand.
GAACCCGGGTGTGGCGGTCACGGCGATGGCCGCTGTCAACGCGATTCCCGACGTAGTCGACGCTGCGCCCGGCGTGATCGCTCAACCGCTGTCGGGACCTTCGATCGTGAGTCGGCAGTCGCGCGTCTAAGCGCTGACTGAGGGTCAAATGAAGTCTGATCCGCCGTCGACATTGACCGTGGCCCCCGTCACGTAGCCATTCCGCCGTGATGCCAGATACGCGGTAAGGGACGCGACCTCTTCGGGCAAGCCGGCGCGCCCGATGTCACAGGGATGGCCGTAGGTATTCTCGACCCACGTCATGACATCCTTTGCATCTGACGAGTCCAGCCCCTCCGCAGCGAGCGCATCGCGTAGTACCTCCGTGAAACTGGCGGTCACGATGGTACCGGGGCAGACGCAGTTGACCAGGATGCCGTCGGCGCCAAGGCTTTTGGAGAGGTTTTTGGTGAAGCTCGACAGTGCCGATTTAGTGGCGGTGTAGGCAACCAGGCGAGTGCTCTGGCGCTGAATCGAGTGCGCCGAGACGGTGACGATGCGGGCCCAATCGGCCGGGCGCAACATCGGCATCGCGGCCCGCACCGAGCGCACCGCAGAGAGCGTACCTAGATCGAATGCGGCGTGCCAGTCGTCGTCATCGAGGTCTTCGAACGCGCCCGCATTCGGACCGACGGTGTGTACCAAGACATTCAGGCAGTCCCACGCATAACCGATAGCGTTGAACGCCGATGTGATCGACTCGGCATCGGACATGTCGACACTGATCGTCAGCACTTCGGGAGCGCCGGCACGGCGAATCTTCTCCGCAGCCGAGTGCAATCCAGCTTGGCCGCGTGCCATGATCGCCACCGAAGCGCCCTCTGCCCCGAGAGTCTCGGCGATCGCCAGGCCCATTCCCTTGCTGCCCCCCGTGACCACAGCCGTTGCGCCGTTGAAACCTAGGTCCATTCGTCGTCCTTTCCCGATCAGCTGCCGGTCGGAGCCGGCCGGCGCTTGATGATTCGGGGCGCGAGGTGCACGATCTCGCTGATCACCGTGGGGTTGGCGCGTGAAATGGCGATGAGGGAAAGCATGGCATTGGCCACGTCTTCGACCGTGGACATCTCGTCCGGGATCTGACCTTCGTGCGCCCAGGCCCGGTATAAACTCGCCAGCAGGTCGCGATCGGCTCCGCGGAGGATCTCGGTGTCACAGGTGGGGCCGACACTGACCCGGATCACGGCGATATCGGGATGCTCGGCCCGCCAGGACCGCAGGATCTCGTCCAGCGCCGCCTTGCTCGCGTGGTAGGCGGCCACACCCGCGCGAGGCCGACCGACGTCGTGGCTCGACGCGACGATGACCACGGCGTCGTCGGCCAAATGCGGCAGTGCCGCGCGCAGTACATGGGAGGCGCCGACGGCATTGACGGCGTACGCATGCAGCCAAGTCTCCACTTCGGTATCTTCGATCAGCGCGAACGGAACCACGGCGCTGGTGAACACGACCGCATCGAGCTTGCCGAATTTGGCCACGACGTCACCGACGACGGATTCGACGCCGCGGGGGTCGGACACGTCGAGCTCGTGCGACGATCCGTGCAGTTGATCGGCCAGCTTCGCGAGTAGGTCTAGCCGCCGCGCGGCGAGCGCCACGTTGGCGCCCCGGGAATGGGCGGCAACGGCCAATGCCTGTCCGATGCCCGAGGATGCCCCGATGATCAGCATCCGTGTCCCTGCGATGCTGGAGTGCCGGTCGCTCATGAATCGCTCCCTTTGCCGTGGTCGAGGCAATTCTCGCATATGAGAATGCGAATTCTCTGCGGGGTGGCGGCGGTCAGCTGACCCTCAGCGCACCAGCAGTCCGCTGAGCTGCCGCGCCAGCTCAACCTTCTTGACCTTTCCCGTCGCGGTGAACGGAAGATCCTGCTTTGAGGTAACCCAGATGAACTTCGGCACTTTGTATGCCGAAAGTCGGCCCCGCAGTTGCACCCGCAATGACTCGCCGTCGAGCGTCGAATCGCCGCGCGGCACCACCGCCGCCGCGACCACCGTTCCGTTCTCGGGGCTCTCGGCACCGACCACATACGCTTCGAGCACGCCGTCGCAATCGGCAAGTGCCAGTTCTACTTCGCTCGGTGTGACGTTGGTTCCGCCGCCCGTCTTGATCAGATCGCCCAACCGGCCGGTGAATTTGATCCAGCCGTCGTCGTACTCGACGCCGCAATCACCGGTCCGGTAGTACCCGTTCGCGGTGAACACATCCTCGCGCTCACGCTTGTAGAGGCGCTGCATCAATGAGTAACCGCGAACCCAGATCTCACCGCTCGTCCCGACCGGGACCGGTACACCGGTCTCGGGATCGACGAGGATGTGGCTGAGACCCTCGACCGAAAACCCTCCGGTCTCAGCTCGATCCGGCGGCTGCGGCGGATAAGGGTCCACGCCGATGTGGTTGCCGCACAGTTCTGTCATGCCAAGGGCGCTCGGCCCCTTGGGTCGCCGGTCCGGGCGCACCATCGCGGGCATGCTGGTGCGCTGCACCGAACTCAGGTCGCGCCCGGCGAAATCCGGATGCTCCGACAAAGACTTGCCCTGCTGCGGCCAACCGAGCGCGATCGTCGCGCGGTATCGCTCCATCAACTCCAAGGCCTCTGCCGCATCAAACGCCGGCTGAGTGACAAGCGTTGCGCCGTGGTGAATCACGGCCTGCAGTCCGGTGATCAACCCGCCCACCCAGAAGAACGGCATGGCGGTGAACAAGACGCTATCGGCGGTGATGCCGTACTGGAAGCTGAGGTTATAGCTGTGGCGAACCAGGGTGCCCTGTGTGTGTACCGGCGCCTTCGGGTCACCGGTACTGCCCGAGGTGTAAATGATCATCGCCTCGTCCGCCGGGGTCACGCAGGACTCGACTTCGAGGAGGAAATCGGCGTCGATGCCTGCCGGTAGTTCTTTGTCCTCGAGTGCCGTCGCCCAGGCCCGGTCACACGATCCCCACACCCCGATCGTGCGCAGAAACGGCATCTTGTGCAGGGCTATGCGGCCCGGTTCATGCTGTTCGGCGAGCTCGGGTAACGCCTCCTCAAGTCGTTCGACGAAATCGTTGTTGCGGAAGGCCGACCACGCCAGAATCGCTTTCAGATCTGCGTGACGGGCGGTCCAGGCGAGTTCGGACGCCTTGTAGAACGTATTGAGCGGAACAGCGACGGCGCCGATGCGGGTTGCCGCGAACCAGGCGAGCGCCCATTCCACGCTGTTGGGCATCAGAATCCCGACGTGGTCTCCCTTTCCGATGCCCTCGGCGAGCAGTGCCATCGCCAAATGCGACGAACGCAGGTTGAGGTCGGCGTAGGTCAGCACGTGTCCGTCGGCGACGAGGAATGGATTGTCACCGAAACGCTCTGCAGACGATCTCACCAAGGTGGGGACCGTGGGCATGATCGTCGGGAAGGGCATGTGGTCGTCATCTCCCTGTTCATTGGGCCTCAACAGGATAGTTGCCTTTCCGTCAAACGAGAACACCGGTTCTCGGTACTGCGGTGTCGAACTACACTGCAAACCATGGCGCCGGACCGTCTGGATCGGATCGAGTCCAGTTTGGCGATCAGTCAGCTGCCGAGTCGCTATGCCATGGCGCTGGATGCCCGCGACGTGGACGCGTTAGTGGCGCTTTTCGTCGACGATGTCGACGCCGGCCCGCAGGGCCGCAGCCGGGAGGCGTTGCAGCGCTGGTATGACCGGGTTCTGCGGCGGTTCTACCGCAGCATCCACCTGATCTGCGGGCACGAGTTCGACTTCATCGACGCCGATCATGCAACGGGATCGGTGTACTGCCGCGCGGAGCACGAGGACGGTGACGGGTGGTACGTCATCACGATGCGCTACGACGATTTGTACGAACGACGCGATGGCCGGTGGTACTTCGTCAAGCGGCGTGAGCATCCGTGGTACTCCGTAGACGTGACCGAACGGCCCGGGCCGGAGTTCATCCGGTGGCCGACGGACGTACCGGTTCGCGCGGCCATGCCGCAGCGGATGCCGAGCTGGCGAGCGTTTTGGGAGAATGGAGATCCCGAGCAACCGGGGCGGCTCTCCCGGCGGCCGTAGTCCGTTTACAATACGGAGCGAAAGTGAAATTCTCATTTACGTAAATGCTAGTTATCGCAAGCTTGGGAGGGCGTCATTTCCGACGACAAGGTGCTCAGCGGAGTTCGTGTGCTGGAGGTCGCCGCGTGGACGTTCGTGCCCTCGTCCGGAGCGGTACTCGCGGAGTGGGGCGCAGAAGTCATCAAGGTCGAGCCGCGCGACGGCGGTGATCCCCAGCGCGGGCTGGTCACCATGGGAATCGTTGATGGGGGCGGCGGGTCGGTCAACTACATGATCGAAATCCCCAACCGGGGTAAGAAATCCATCGGGGTGGACCTGAGCACTCCCGGCGGTCGGGAAGTGGTGCGCGAGCTGGCCAAGACCTGCGACGTGTTCTTGACCAGTTACCTGCCGGAGCGCCGCAAGAAGCTCGGCATCGACGTCGAGGACATCAGAGCGGCCAACCCGAGCATCGTTTATGTGCGTGGGTCGGGGCACGGGCCGAAAGGGCCCGATGCGGACAAGCCCGGCTATGACGGTGTGTCCTACTGGGCGCGTGGGGGAATCGCCAACGTTCTCACCGAGGAGGCCGACGAGCTGGTGCGTTCGCGGCCCGCGTTCGGCGACCTGCTCGGCGGGATGACGATCGCGGGAGGGATCGCCGCCGCACTCTACAAGAAGGCAACGACCGGGAAGGGCTCGGTGGTCGACGTTTCTCTCCTCGGATTGGCCGCGTGGAACCTGAGCCCCGACGTCGCGGTAAGCCAGATACACGGTGGCAGCGCCATTCCCAAGTATGGGCACGCCGATTCACCCAACCCGCTGGTTGCCACCTACCGCACGAAAGACGACCGCTATGTGCAGCTGATGATGCTGCAACTCGACAAGTTCTACGCCGAGGCGATGCGGGTGATCGGTCTGCCCGAGTTGGTCGACGATCCGCGATTCGCCGATCCCGCGTCGCGGTTCGAGAACCGAGTAAGTCTGGTCGCGCTGCTGGACGAGGCGTTCGCCAAGCGCACATTGGCCGAATGGCGCGAGACTCTGGCGGCACTCTCAGGGGCATGGGGAATCGTGCAGACACCGGCCGAGCTTTGTCAGGACCCCGCCGTCGTCGCGAACGGCTACGTCGCGCGCACCCAAACCGTCAGCGGAGTGCCATTTTCGTTGCCCACCAATCCCGTTCAATTCGACGGGCGGTCGGTTATCCCGCCCGGAGCGCCCGAGCACGGCCAGCACACTGAGGAAGTCCTGATGGACGCCGGCATCGACTGGGACACGATCACGAAGTATAAGGAATCCGGGGCGATCCTGTGAGCTCAGCGATCTCCATCGAATTCGACCCGTTCTCAACCGAATTCTTCAACGGAGCCTACGACACCTACCGACGGCTGCGTGACGAGGCACCCATCTATTACAACGCGAAGTGGGACTTCTGGGCGCTCACCCGGTACGAGGATGTAGCTCCCGCGACCAAAGACCACGAAACCTTCTCGTCGGCCAAAGGCGCGACGCTGGACATGGTCAAGGCGCACGACGACGCCATCCCGGTGCCCAAGGTGATCATCTCCATGGACCCGCCCGAGCATCAGAAGATGCGCAGGCTCGTCAGCAACGTGTTCACCCCGCGGGCGATCGCCGCGTTGGAAGACATGGTGCGCGACAAGGTCTATGAGCGCATCGAGGCGCTGAATCCGGCGTCCTTCGACGTCGTTGCCGACTTCTCGGCCCTGTTCCCCAACGAGGTCATCACCACGATGCTCGGCGTGCCGAAACAGGACCGCGACCAGATCCGCCTCTGGCTGGATCTGCTCCTCGAACGCCACCCCGGCGCGATCGCCACCACCAAGCGGGGATACCAGGCCTCGGTGAACACCGGCCTCTATTACTACGACCTGGTGCAGCAGCGGCGGGCCCACCCCGAAGACGACATGATCAGCCGTTTGATCGAGACCGAGATCGAACGTGATGGCGTGGTGGAAAAGCTCACCGACGTCGACATCACGGGTTTCGCAACAATGCTCGGCGGGGCGGGCGCCGAAACGGTCACCAAGTTGGTGGGCAACGCGATGGTCGCCTTCGCCGATTTTCCCGACCAGTGGCGCAAGCTTCGCGACGACCGAAGCAAAATCCCGGCCGCGGTGGAGGAGTTGCTGCGCTACGAGGCGCCCTCGCAGTATCAGGTCCGGACCGCCACACGCGACGTGACGTACTACGGGACAACGATTCCGGCGGGCGGCGCGGTACTACTCGTCACAGGTTCGGCTACCCGGGACGAGCGAATGTTCGACGACCCCGACCGGTTGGACATCGATCGAGACCGCAAGATGGGTTTCAACCTCGCGTTCGGCTACGGCATACACAGTTGCCTCGGTGCGGCGCTGGCTCGCATGGAGAGTCGCATCGCGCTCGAAGCGTTGTTGGACCTGCTTCCCGAGTACGAAGTCGATCGTGACGGGCTACAGCGGGTGGCGATGGCGAATGTCTGCGGCTGGTCAAATGTTCCCGTGCGCAGGGTTGGCTAAGGCCTGCCGTTCAGCGCCGGCGCGGGCCGCCGTCGACGAATCCTTTCACGACATAGGCCCGCACGAAGTCGGCCACCGCGTCGTCGTCGCGCATATCGATCGTCGGCGACGGAGTCGTGAACAGCGAGAACAGGATTCGAGCAAACCACTCGGTCGCAGTGGGGATGTCGAGATCACTTCGGACCTCGCCGGTCAACCTGGCAGCCGACACGTAAGGCGCCAGGAACTCGGTGCATTCCTTGAGGAGCATTGCGGCGTTCTTGGTCATCATCAGGCTGACTTCCGCCTCGTCGAAGTACGCTTCCGGCTCGACGACGCGCCGTGCCTGGCTCACGAAGACTGCGGCTTCCACGAGCCGGCCCTCCAGGGTGCTACCGCCGCGACGGTCGATCGCCTTGGCCATGTTGCGGTAGAACCGCTGCGATGCCGCCTCGGCGCAGGCTTCGACGATTGTCTCCTTGTCCCGGAAGTATTCGTAGAACGTGCTGCGGGACACGTCGGCCGCCCGCGCAATGTCGACGATGGTCGTCTTGGCCAGGCTCTGAGTCCGAAAGCAGGCGAAGGCCGCCGCGATGATGGCAGCGCGGGTATCGGTCGCGGTTGCCTGCGTCATGGAGGACCCCTTTCTAGCTTCCGATGAGAGTAGCTGTCCTTGCGACTCAGCGGTCGGGTGAGAGGATCAGCCCGCTGGTCGGGACGCCGGTGCCCGACGTGACCAGCACGTGTTCGACGCGGTCGACTTGGTTGTGGGACGTGCCGCGCACCTGTCGCACTCCCTCGGTGATCCCGTTCATCCCGTGGATGTAGGCCTCGCCGAGCAGGCCGCCGTTGGTGTTGATCGGCATCCGTCCGCCCAACGACAGTTCGTCGATCGACACGAAATCCTTCGCCTCGCCCCGTCCGCAGAACCCGAGTTCTTCGAGTTGGGTGAACACGAACGGTGTGAAGTGGTCGTAGAGGAACGCCGTCGAGATGTCATCCGGTTTCAGTCCGGAGTCGCGCCACAGCTTGTTGGCGACCACGCCCATTTCGGGTAGCCCGGTGATCTCTTCGCGGTAGTAACTCGTCATCACCTCGCCGTCGTAGGCCGCGCCCTGGGCGGCCGCCGTGATGACGGCGGGCGGCTTGGGAAGATCGCGCGCCCGCTCGACGCTGGTCACCACCATCGCGACGCCGCCGTCGCTTTCCTGGCAGCAATCGAGTAGGCGCAGCACCGGTTCGATGATCCAGCGTGATTCCTGGTGCTGCTCAAGGGATATCGGCTTGCCGTAAAACCAGGCGTCCGGATTGTTGGCGGCATGTTTGCGGTCGATGACCGAGATCTTGCCGAAGTCGGCGTTGGTGACCCCGTAGGTCGACATGTACCGCTGAGCGTGCAGGGCGACCCACGCGGCCGGTGTCATGAACCCGAACGGCGCGTACGGGGCCATCCACAACGGCGTCACACCGGGCTGGCGTCCAGCGCCGCCGAAACGAAAGCCGGAGCGCTCGTTGAATGCCCGGTAGCACACCACGGCCTCGGCGGCACCGGTCGCGACGGCCATCGCGGCCTGCATCACGGTGCCCGCCGCCGCTCCGCCCCCGTGCGGCACCCTGGTGAAGAACGATAGGTTCTCGATACCGACGTTGCGGGCGACCTCGATCTCCTCGTTCTCGTCGACAGTGAACGTCACCATGCCGTCGATATCGCGGGGCCGCAAACCCGCGTCGTCGATGGCTGCCTTGACCGCCTCGCAGGCCAGCTGCATTTCGGTGCGGCCAGACTCCTTGGAGAATTCCGTCTGGCCGATACCGGCCAGAGCGGTTACACCGCCGATGCCGGTGCTCACGCATCGACCCCGTCGAGCAGGCTGAGCACCGCGGTGCCGGAGACATGCGCTCCGAGGCTGTTGGTGCCCTTGAAGGTGACCTCGACCAAGCCCTCGCCGTCGGCCGACGACTTGTCGCTGACGCTGCCTTCGAAGCGCAGCGGATCGTTCGGGTAGGCGGGAACACCCAGGCGAACGGAAAGCTTCTTGACCATCGCCTCGGGTCCGGCCCAGTCGTGCAGAAACTTCACACACAGCCCGTTGGTGGTCAGGATGTTGAGGAAGATGTCTTTGGAGCCTTGGGAATTGGCGAAGTCACGGTCGTGGTGTACCGGCATGTAGTCACGGGAGGCGATGGCGCCCGCGACGATCAGCGTGGTGGTCACTGGCACGTCCATCGGTGTGACCTCGTCACCCACATTGACGGTGTTCCACGCTAGGGTCGTGTTGCGCTTGATGGTGGAGGTCATTTGTGGCTTCCTTCCAGGTATGCGTTGCCGAGCCGGGCCAACTGCTGTGATGCCGACCCGAGTGCGAGTTCGTTCTGCTTGGCCCACAGGAAATAACGGGACAGCGGGTAGGTGACGTCGATTCCCATGCCGCCGTGCACCTGCTGGGCCGAGGAGGCGACGCGGGCGCCCGCCTCGGCGGCCCAGAACTTGGCGATACCGGCCTCTCGATCGGCCGGTCGCCCTTGGGCGATCAACCATGCCGCGTGCCACGTGGTCCACCGGATGGCTTCGACGTCAATAAACGCGTCGGCGAGGCGCTGCTGGACGGCCTGGAAGGATCCGATGGGGCGGCCGAACTGTTCGCGCTCGCTCGTGTACTTGGCGGCCAGTTTCAAAGCCCGTTCCACAACACCGATTTGGATTGCACACAAGCCGACGAGGGCGCGGGTGTAGAGCGAGCCGACTATGTTCCCGGTGTCGTGCTCGGTGAGCCGGCGGCCGATCGCGCCGGTCAATTCCACATCGGCGTGGGGTTCACCATTTGTGGTGAGCACGGGTGTGATGCCCACGCCGTCGGTTCCGGTGTCGACGATGAATAATCCGGGACCGTCCTCGGTCTGCGCCGACACCACGACGGCCGCTGCGAGTTGCGCGGCGGGCACCAGCTCTTTGTTGCCTTCCAGTCGCCACGTGTCGCCGTCGGATCGCGCGTTGGTGCGCGGTGTTGTCGGGTCGGAGTTGCCAGGTTCGACGAGCGCCGCGGTGAGGATCGTGCTGCCGTCGACCACGCCCGGCAGATACCGTTGCCGCAACACCGAATCGCCGTGCCGGGCAATCGTATCCGCGCCGAGCAGGAGCGTGGCATACACGGGTACCGGCGCGACACTGAATCCGACCTCGCTGAGCAGTACACCCAATTCGACGAACCCGCCGCCGCTGCCGCCCACGGATTCTGGTAGTGCGATGCCGAGTAGATCGGCGGATGCGAGATCGTTCCACAGTCCGGCGTCGTAGCGCACGTCGCCGGACTCCAGTTCGGCCAGATGCTCGGGCGCTGCACGGTGCTCGAACAGCTGGCGCGCAACTTTTCCGACTGTCTCTTGTTCTTCGGTGAACGTGAAATCCATTGTTTCCGCTTTACCTTCTCCTCAGCCGGCGGGCCGGAATTGGTGCAGCACTAACTCGTCGCCGCTCGGCAGGGCTTCGAACGTCTCGAAGAAGACCTCGACGGGCATGCCGACCTCGATCGCGACGGGATCGATGTCGCAGAGGTTCGACACGATGCGGACGCCCTCGTCGAGCTCGATGAGGGCGACGACGTAGGGGTACTGCAGGAACGGCAGGGGCGGATACTGCGGCATCACGAAGCTGTACACCGTGCCACGACCGGACGCCACGACGTAGTCCCACTTCAGCGACTGGCACTTGCCACACATCGGTCGTGGCGGGACACGTAACGTCTGGCAGTCCGCGCAGCGCTGGATGCGAAGTTCGTTGTCTTTCAGGCCCGACCAGAAGAACTCGGTGTCGGGACTAATGGAGGGGGCGAGTCTCCTGGCCATCAGTCCCCAGCCGTTCCGGCGGGGGCCCCACCCGTCTTGAATCGCAGCGTGCGGAACCACTGGCGGCCGATGACTTCGTCATTTTGATCGCGGTAGGTGGTCACCCAGGTGACGAAGAAGCCGTTGCCCATCGCCGTCTTCTTCTCGTCGGAGATCGAGTCGAACACAGTCTCGGCGGTGATCTGGTCACCGACCCGGGGATAACGTTCGATCTCGAACTCGGAGTTCGTCGCGATGATGCCGGTGTAGCCGGCGTCGGACAGGAACTGCAGCGGGTTGCTCTTGATCTCGATCGGCACACCGCCGCGCTCGCGAATGCCCGCCAGCTTCGGTGGGGGCATCGTCCAGCTCTGCAGCATCACCGGCGGCGAGACCAAGCCGCCGTGGCGAGAGTTGCTGGCGAACTCCTCGTCGAGATACGCCGGGTTCATGTCGTCCAACGCATGCGCCCAGTGCCGGATCATCGCGGCATTCACCGGATCCGGCGCGCGGGCGGGTCTGCCGACCCCGTCGGTGGGCGTGCCGATCAACGCGTCGAGGCGCTGGCGCAGTTCGTCTTTGGTCATTTCGGTCATAGCTGTCGACACTCCTTTCAGGAGGCTCGCATGTCGCGGGGTGCGCGTGGCATTCCGAGACCGGCCATCGCGATGATGTCGCGTTGCAGTTCGTTGGCACCGCCGCCGAAGGTGTTGATGACGGCGAATCGGTAGGCACTCTCCAGCTCGCCCTGGAGCGGAGCCGACGTTTCCTTGCGCAGGCCGGCTTGGCCCACCACGTCGAGCAGTTCGCGGGCCACCTGCTGGGTGAGCTCGGTGCCGAAAACCTTTGCGGCGGAAGCCTCGCCCATGCCCAGACCACCCGAGCTCATGTTCGTGTTCACCCGCAGGTTGAGCAATCGGTAGGCCGCGACCTGTGCCTCCACCCGTGCCAATGCCTGTTGGACCCAGGGCTGGTCGATCACGAACCCGTCGTCGAGTTCCGTGGTCTTGGCCCATTCCAGCGTCTTGCTGAAGAGCGGCTCCAGCGCACCGAGATTGCCGAGTGCGGCGCGCTCGAGGTTCAGCTGGTTGGTGACCAGCTTCCAGCCCTGGTTCTCGCCGAGGACGATCGCGTTCTCCGGGACGCGCACATCGTCGTAGAAGGTGTAGTAGGTCGAGACACCGGGCATCGTATGCAGTGGTTTCCAGGAGAAGCCGGGCGAGTCGGTGGGCACGATGAATACCGTGATGCCCTTGTGCTTCTTGGCTTCCGGATCGGTTCGGGCCGCCAGCCAGATGTAGTCGGCGAATTCCGCGCCGCTGGTGAACATTTTTGAGCCGTTGATCACGAATTCGTCGCCGTCGCGCACCGCGCTGGTCCGCAATGAGGCCAGATCGCTTCCCGCGCCGGGCTCGGAGTAACCGATCGCGAAGTCAACGGAGCCATTGAGAATCGCGGGTAGGAACTTCTGCTTCTGCTCCTCGGTCCCGTACTGAATAAGCGTGGGGCCGACCGTGTTCAGCGTGATCATCGGCAGTGGCGCGTGCACGCGTCGTGCTTCCTCGCCGAAGATGTACTGCTCGAGCGCGGTCAACCCGCTGCCGCCGTATTCGACCGGCCATGCGACGCCAAGCAATCCAGCCTCGCCGAGCGCGCGCCGACATTCGGTCACCGCGGCCCCGCCCTCCATCAAGCCTGCGACCGCCTTGCGGCGTTCGGGGGTCATCACGGCTTCGAGGCGTTCGCGGTAGTCCTTGCGCAGCTGTTCCTGTTCGGGGGTGTAGTCGAAATCCATCAGACACCGGCTCGCATCCGTACCGGCATGCGCTTGACGCCCGGCACCATCGTGGCGCGCAGCCGCGTCACATCGCCGGTCAGTTCGATGCTCGGATAGGTGCCCAGCAGCACCTCGAACATCACCCTGGCCTCCAGCCGTGCCAGTTGCGCGCCCAGACACGCGTGTTCGCCGGCGCCGAAGGCTATGTGTGGGTTCGGGTTTCGGGTGATGTCGAACTCCTCGCTGGTGGGGCCAAATATCTCCTCGTCGCGGTTGGCCGCACCGTAGAGCATGACCACCGTTTCACCGGCCTTGATCTGCTGGCCGCGGATCTCGACGTCCTCGGTGGCTTCGCGCGCCATGTGGGTCACCGGGCTGGTGAACCGCAGCATCTCTTCGACGGCCAGCGGCAAAAGCTCGGGCTTCGAGCGGAGTAAGGCGAATTGATCGGGGTTGTCCAGCAGCGCCAGCGTGCCCAGCGCGATCAGGTTGCGTGTCGTCTCGTTGCCGGCGACCAGCAGCAGGAAGGAGAAATTGAGCAGGTCCGCATCGGTCAGGCGCTCGCCGTCGACCTCGGCGGCCGCCAGGATGGACAGCAGGTCGTCTTGCCCGGTGACTTCGCCGGAACGCCGCGCGTCGATCAGTTTGGTGAAGTACTCGTAGAGTTCGCCGAGTGCCACCATGTTGTCCAGCTCGATGTCGGGATCCGCGGTGCCTACCGCCGCGTCCGACCACGTGCGGAACTGCTCCCAGTCCTCGGCCGGCGCGCCGAGCATCTCCGCAATCATCCGGGTCGGAAGCGGCGCGGCAATCTCTTCGGCGAACTCGTACTCCCGCGATGGGTCGACGTCGTCGAGAATGCCCTTGACGATCTCGCGCACTTTGGGTTCCAGCAACGTGACCTGCCGTCGGGTGAACCCCGAGTTAATCAGCTTGCGCAGCTGCCGGTGCCGTGGCGGATCGGTGAAGATCAGGTTCCCCTCCTGCACCGGGCTTGGCATGGCGGGATCGGGTATCGAGATGCCCCGCGTCGAGGTGAACGTCATCGGGTGACCGGAGACGTGGCGGATGTCCTCGTACTTGGTCAGGGCCCAAAAGTTCGTGACGTCGTTCCACACCACCGGCGTGCTGCTGCGCAATTCCCGATAGACCGCGTATGGATCGCCGGCGTAGAAGTCCGGTGAGTGCAGGAGATGCGTGGACGTTGGTCTGGAGGTGGAGTCAGCGGGCACTGCGGGCCTTCCTCGACACACGGGAATCGGACAGTTAATTCACGAATGTCCGGTAATGTCTGTGTCTACAGACAAGCACCGGAAATGTCAATCACCGTTCGCCCAGTTGAATGGCGACAGCGTTGACGCCAGCGCATCCTCAGGTGTACATAATTGGGGAATTGTCGGACACGTTCGCATCGGCATCGGGCGAACACCGTACGGTTCGGCGACCAACGGGGAAGGTCCAGTGATGTGATGGCCGAGTCGAGCCTGGTCGACAGCTATGGCGTCTATATCGATGGCAACTGGGTCGAACCGGACACCGGCCGATATGACGTCACCAACCCGGCGACAGAGCAGGTCATTGCCTCGGCGCCGGACGCCGGCGTCGCGCAGGTCGAGCACGCCATCGGTGCGGCGCGTGCAGCCTTCGATTCCGGGCCGTGGCCCATGGCCGACCCGGCCGAGAGGTCGCGTTGTCTCCAACAGCTCAGCGACGCACTGCTCGCCCGCGGCGAGGAAATCTACGCGCTGGCACAGGCCGAGTGGGGATGTACAGCAAACGAGCGGCTGATCCATGTGGAGGGGCCCGCGTTCATGGTCGGCCATGCCGCGGAACTGGCGCTCGAACCGGCTGAGGCGCCCATGGACGCGTGGGGAGCGGCGGGGACCACCCTGTTGCGCTACGAGCCACTCGGTGTGGTCGCGGCGATGACGCCGTGGAATTTCCCGCACACGCTGAACGTGATGAAGCTGGGTGCCGCGCTGGCCGCGGGCAATACGCTTGTCCTCAAGCCCTCCCCGCTCACACCGCTGGCCGGTCTCGCGCTGGCGCGCCTCATCGACGAGGAGACCGACATTCCACCGGGCGTGGTCAACGTCGTCACCCCGAGGAATCTGGAGGCCAGCAGGATCTTGACCATCGATCCCCGGGTCGACATGGTGACCTTCACCGGAAGTTCGGCGGTCGGCCGCGATGTGATGGCCGGCGCCGCAACCTCGATGAAACGGATCCTGCTCGAGTGCGGCGGCAAATCGGCGAGCATTCTGCTCGACGATGTCGACCTGACCGACGAGTTGTTCGAGCGGCTCCTCTTCGAGGGGTGCACGATGCACGCGGGGCAGGCGTGCATCCTGAACAGTCGCCTGGTGGTCCCGGACACGCTGCACGATGAGGTCGTCGATCGGCTCGCCGAGCTGGCCCGCAACGTCACCGTCGGAGACCCCACCGACGAGGCGACCGGGATGGGGCCGCTGATCAGTCGTCAACATCTGGAGCGGGTCGAAGGTTTCGTCCGCCGCGCCGAAGGTGACGGCGCGAAGATTGTCGCCGGCGGTGGGCGGCCGGAGGGGCTCGATCGCGGTTTCTATTTCGAGCCAACGGTTTTGACCGATGCCACCGCCGAGTCGTTTATTGCGCAGGAGGAGGTGTTCGGCCCGGTGTTGACGGTGCTGCGTTACCGCAACGACGTCGAAGCGGTCGGCATCGCAAACGATTCGGCCTACGGACTCGGGGGCGCGATCTGGGGCACCGACGTCGAACGTGCGGTCGGGCTTGCGCGACGGATCAGGACCGGTCAGATCTCGATCAACGGCACGATACCCGGCGACGCGCCGTTCGGAGGTTTCAAGCAGAGCGGGATCGGCCGCGAGGGCGGCGTGATAGGGCTGCGGGCATACATGGAACCGAAGGCGATCGGAGTGCCCGCGTGACGGGAGCGCTCGCCGGATTGCGCGTCGTCGAAGTCGGTACAGACATTGCGGCTCCGTATTGCACCAAACTGCTGCTCGATCTCGGCGCCGACGTGTACAAGGTCGAGTCGCCGGCGGGGGATCCGCTGCGAAGCTGGGGTTCGTCGAGTGGACTCTTCGAGTATTTGAACGCCGGAAAGCACGGGCTGGCAATCGATCTCGAATCACATCCCGATGCGCTGTCTGAGCTTATTTCTCAAGCGGATGTGGTCGTCGAGGATCTGCCGGCCGGATCGACCGACAGGTTGAACTGGGGGCTCGATCGCGAAGCGCTCCAACGGGTCAACCCGAATCTTGTTGTCGTCCGGATCTCCGACTACGGCCAGCAGGGCCCTCGCGGGAATCGCCCGTCGACGTCGCTGACCCTGCAGGCCGCGTCGGGGTGGGTGAACACTCGCGAACTCGGCCGTGCGCCGGTACAGGCCGGCGTCCGTATCCCCGAGTACATCGCCGGCAGCTACGCCGCGCTCGGGGCCCTGACGGCCCTGCGGGTCGCGGACGCCGGTCTTGATCGGGTGATCGAGGTCGATGTCTCGGCGTTCGAGTCACTCCTGTCAACCTTGGCGTACCCGATGCTGATGGCCGACCGCTTGAAAAGCCTTGGTCTTCCGCCGAATTCAAAGGCGGGCCCGATGCTCGGCATCGTGCGCGCCGCCGACGGCTGGATCGGGATCAACTGCTTGACCGGGCAGCACTGGCTGGACGTCTGCGCGATGGTAGGGCTGCCGGAATTCGGAGAGCACCAGATAGCCATCATGCTGGGCGGGCCCGAACGCGAGGAGTTCTTCGCGAAGGCGCAGCCCTGGCTCGATTCGATGACGGTGGCCGATCTGGTCGAGTTGAGCCAGGCGATGCGAATCCCCGCGGCGCCGGTCAACGACGGAGCCTCCATCCTCGACTGTCCCCAGTACCGCGAGCGGGGATTCTTCATCGAAAGCGAAGCGGGAGGCCAACGTTTCGTCCGGCCAGGCGCACCGTTCAGGTTGGCCCGCACGCCGGTTGAGCCACCGAAACCAGCGCCGCGGCTCGGCGATCGAGCGGCGGCTTCCTCGCACGTCCGACGGACGAAGCCGGCCGCATCCGCAGTTGACGATGCGACGATGCCGTTCGCGGATCTCAAGGTTTTCGACCTGAGCACATTCTGGTCGGGCGCGTATCTCACGTGCTATCTGGGTGCCTTCGGCGCCGATGTAGTCAAGGTCGAGTCGATCCAACGTCCGGACGGTCACCGATATTCGGGCTCGCTGCTGCGCAGCAGCGATGACTGGTACGAGATAGGACCGATGTGGCAGGGCACCAACCTCAACAAGCGCGATATCACCTTGAATCTGAGCACCGAAGCCGGCCGCGAATTGGCCCTCAAGCTGGCCGCCGAGGCAGACGTCGTGGTGGAGAACTTCTCGCCGCGCGTGGTGGAGCAGTTCGGCTTGGACTACGCCTCGCTGGTGAAGGTGAATCCGGACGTCATCATGGTCCGCATGCCGGGCCTCGGACTCGAAGGCCCATGGCGCGACTACGTCGGGTGGGCACTGAACTTCGAGCAGATATCGGGGATGTCGGCCGCCACCGGGTACCCCGACGGTCCGCCGTGCAACCTGCAGGGGCCTGCCGATCCGATCGTCGGCGTACATGCCACTGTCGCACTGCTGGCCGCGCTCGAGCACAAGCGCAGAACCGGTGAAGGCCAACTGATCGAGGTCGCACAGATCGAGGTCGGTGCCGCGGTGACCGCCGAGCCGGTCATCGAATACTCGCTCACGGGCCGGGCGTACGAGCGAGAAGGCAACCGCCACCGAAACTACGCACAAGGCGTCTACGCGGCCAGTGACGATGAGTGGGTGGCCATCTCGGTGCGTGACGACTCCGATTGGGCCGCCGTCGTCGATGTGATTGGCCGGCCCGAACTGCTTAACGACCCGCGGTTCGCCTCACCACAGGCACGGCTGCACAACCACGATGCGTTCGACGACATTCTTTCCGGATGGACGGCGGCCCGACCGCCCGACGAGATCGCCGAGGCGCTCCTTCGCCGTGGTGTGCCCGCGGAGCGGATCCTCACTTCGGACCGCATGTACGACGTCGACCAGCTCGAGGCGCGCGGTTTCTACGAGGAGCTTGAGCATCGGCTCGCTGGGCGACAGAGGTTCCCGGGCTGGCCGTTTCGGATCACGCCGGGACCGTTGCGGCATCACCGCGCACCATCGCCGACGCTCGGTCAACACAATGACGAGGTGCTGGCGGCTCTCGGTCTGTCAGATGACGAGCTGACGAAGCTGCGTGATGATCAGGTTATCGGCGAACGGCTGCTGAACGCGTAGGTTCAGTCATCGACCATGGCCGCGATGGTATCGACCACGCATGCGGGTCGGTCGGATCCCTCAACCTCCACGGTGACCCGCACGGTGGCCCGGCCGCCGGTGTCGTTGCGTTCCACCTTGACCAGTTCGGCGCCGGCGCGGATGCGCGAGTCGACCGGCACCGGCGCAGGGAAGCGAAGCTTGTCGGAACCGTAGTTGACTTGCATCGCCAGTCCCGTCACCCGGTAAATCTGTTGCACGAGAATGGGAACCAGCGACAATGTGAGATATCCGTGCGCGATCGTCTTACCGTACGGACCTTTGGCCGCCCGCTCCGCGTCGACATGAATCCACTGGCGGTCACCGGTCGCCTCGGCGAACAGATCGATTTCCTGCTGTGTGACCTCGTGCCACCCGCTGTAGCCGAGGTGTTCGCCGACGTGGGATTCGAAACCCGAGATGCCGTCGTAGACGGTGGGGGAGGCCTGCGTCATGCCGGGACCTTGAGTCCCAACTGCTCAATGGCGTTGCCGCCCATGATCTTCGCCTTCGCGGCATCGGAGATGCCGTCGAGCCGGTCGACAAAGCTCAACGGATCGCCGATGCCCTCGGGGTGGGGAAAGTCGGAGCCGAACATCACGTGATCCTCACCCATGATGTCGACGATCCCCTTGACATCGTCCTCGAGGAACGGGTGGATGTAGATGTTGCGTTTGAACACCTCGACAGGATGCTCGTCGAACTCCTTGGGCATGATCTTGTACGCGGTGTTGAGCTGTTCGAGAAGATTGCGCACCCAACCGCTGCCATTCTCGACGCAAAAGATCTTCAGGTCGGGGAAGCGTGATAGCGCGCCGTGGCAGATCATCGCGGCCAAGGTGTCCTCGATGGCGCGGTGCCCCATGACCACCTCGCGCAGTGCGCTCGGCTTGAACGAGAGGTACTCGTCGCCGCCCTCCCATTCCATGAGGTGCTTCTGGTACCCGCTGTCCGAGGCGTGCATGGTCACCGGAATGCCAGCCTTGACGACTTCTTCCCAGAACGGGTCGAACTCGGGCAGACCCATCGATCGCGAGCCGCCGAAGCGACTTGGCACCGGAGCGGGGCGAACCAAAAACGTCTTCATTCCCCGTTCGAGGCACCAGTGCAGCTCCTGGATGGCCTCGTCTACGAGTGGCAGGCAAACGACGGGCGTCGCGAAGATGCGGTCGTGGTAGTTGAACGTCCAGTGTTCGTGCATCCACTCGTTGAGTGCATGGATGATTGCGTGGGTCAGGACGACGTCGTCGGTGGTGCGCTCCTCGATGAGGCTGGCGAGGGTGGGGTACATGACGCACTGATCTATGCCGAGTTCATCCATCAGCTCCAACCTGGGAGCCGGGTCCTGGTAGGCGGGGATGACATCCATTGCTTCACCGATGAATTCGCGGAAATTGAGGCCCTCTGGATTGTTGCCCAAGAAGTAGTCCTCGGCGCTGCCCGGCCGGGCCACCCGCTCGAATGTCGGGTTGGGAATCATGTGGCTGATGTGGTCCTTGACGACAAGCTTGGGCCGTCCGTTGACCTCGACGTATCCGACCTTGCCGCGGTGCTCTTTGGGCAAGTACTTGGTGAGCGCGTCCCTCGTCTCGTACATGTGGTTGTCGATGTCGAAGACCGGATAGGGCAAGGACCGGGTAGACATGTGACTGATCCCTCCAGAGCAGCGAATATGGCCGTTTACGTTATTTGAAAATGACGTTATCACCAACACTCATCAACATCTATCCGGGGCGGGGTCAGGCGAGTTCTTGCCACGCTTTCACGACTGCTTCGGTAGTGGTCACCGTGGCCAGCAGCGCCAACGTGTTGTCGATGATCGATTCCGCGTATTCGCGTGGGTAACCACATACCGCGTCGCGCGGAAGCACGAACTGATAGCTGCGATTGACCGCGTCCATCACAAAGTTCTGAATCGCGATGTTGACCGAGACACCCACGCCCACAATGGTCTGGATTCCGAGGTTGCGCAGCACCGAGTCAAGGTCGGTACCCGTCATCGGTCCGACGCCGTGCGTGCGGGTGAGGACCAGATCGCTTGGATCCGGACCGAACTCAGGCAGCAGCGAGCCGCCGGGGCTGCCCGGGGTCAACTCGGCGGCGAACGACTTCCCGGCCATGAACAGCCTGGCATTGCTATTGGACCCGCGGTTGTCTGGGCGCTTCTGCATAAGGCAGTGCACAACCGAAACACCGGCCGCCCGGGCCGCGTTGAGAAGCCGGGCGATGTTCGGGATCGCCTCCCGGCTGGCTTCCTCGGCCAGCATGGGCAGACCGGCCTGCGTGCCGATTACACCGCCCTGACATTCCTGGGTGACCAGGGCGGTCGTGGCGGGGGTCAACAGATCAAGCAGGCTAGGTGGCGGCATGAGAATAGACGTTATCGTGTGCGAGAACGCAATTTCCAGTCACGTCCCCAAGGGAGTCCACATGGATGCATGGGAGCTCGAAGTTCGCGAGTCGGTGCGCCAGACGATCGCCGACTACACGGCCGCCACCGACCGGTTCGATCTGCGCGGCCTTGGCGCCTGCTTCGGACCCGACGGCGTCCTCGAATTCACCGGCGGAGCGCACCCGCTCACCGGTCCTGCGGAGATCGAGGCGGGACTCGGCGCTGCCATGTCCAACGACCCCGACCCGACGAGGCAGCCGCCCACTCATGTGCGCCATCACGTTTCGAGCATTCGGTTCGGTCCCGTTGCCACAGACCGGGTTGAGGTCAGTAGCTATTTCGCCGTCCACACCGACGTCGGCCTCGACCATTGGGGACGCTATCGCGACGTTCTCGTGCCGCTGAACGGCCGGTGGTTGTTCGCGCATCGGCGCATCAACGTGGACGGGTTTGCAGCCGATAGCCTCATGCGATGAATTCCCTTGCGAAGCCGTGCGCGTGGTCGATGTATTCGGCCCGGGTGGCGCCCCGGGGTGCGATGGTCAGCCAGGTCACGCCCATCGCTTCCAGCTGTGCGATCGTGGCGTGCCGTTCGTCGGTCGACCTGCTGTCATCGAGCAGGTTGCCTGCCGAGAAACAGATGTCCAGCGGTTCGGTACGGCCGATCTCGGCCGCGTATTTCTTGGCCCAGGCGATGGCCGACGCCAATTCCTCAAGCGTCGAGATCTCAGCGGTCCGTGACGCGGTCGCGTAGCCGAATGTGTTGAACGGCGCCCACCCCTGCGCGCGGGCAACCGCACGGCGTACCGCGGGCTTGCTGTTGCCGCCAACCCAGATCGGTGGCGGCGTCGCCGGCACCGGATACAGTCGCACGCCTCGCGCGGCAAACGAGGTGCCCTCGTAAGCGACGTCCTCGCCGGTAAGCACCTTGTTGAGCACGTCCAGCGCCTCGTCCAGCAACGCTCCGCGATTTTCGAAATCTATTCCCAGCGCCTTGAATTCGGGTTTGAGGTAACCCGCGGCGGTGCCGAGTATCAGCCGGCCGCCGGAGAGGACGTCCAGGCTCTGGATCGACTTCGCGCCCAGGAATGGGTTGCGGTAGGCGGCGATGTAGACGTTGGTGAGCAACCTGACGACCGTGGTGGCGGCCGCCGCGAACGACAGGGCGACGAACGGGTCCAGGGCGTGGTGCCCGCCATGGTCGAGCCATTTCGCGTCGGGGGCAGGGTGGTCGGTGACGTGCACGGCGGCGAATCCGGTCGCCTCGCCGACGCGCGCGATTTCGGAGATCGCTTCGGCGGTGACGAATTCGGATACGGCGTCCACCCGGTGGGTGGGCAGTTCGAGCGAGTACGAGATGGTCACGTTCGTCCTTTCATTGCCAGGGCTGCCAGGCGCTGGGCGTGGTGGTCGGGGCTGCCGAAGATCAGCTCGGTGGCCTTGGCGCGCCGAACGTAGAGGTGGGCGTCGTGTTCCCAGGTAAACCCGATGCCGCCGTGGATTCGCATGTTGTCCAAGGCGACTTGCAGAAAGGCTTCCGAACAGGTCATTTTCGCTACTGACGCAGCGATCGGCAGGTCGCTGCAGTCGGCGGATTCCGCAGCGTGAACGGCGGCCGAGCGGGCGCCCTCGACGAGCACCAGCATGTCGGCACAACGGTGCTTGATGGCCTGAAAGCTGCCGATAGGCCGTCCGAACTGGATTCGCTCCTTGGCGTAGCCCACGGCCATGTCGAGGCAGTGCTGGGCGGCGCCCACCTGCTCGGCGGCCAGCGCCGTGATCGCCAGGTCGCACGTGCGGGCCAGGCCGACGGCCGCGGCCCCATCGGTTCCGATCAACCGGGCGGGGACGTCGTGGAACTGTAGGTGAGCGACCTTTCGCGTGCGGTCGAGCGTGGCGAGCGGTTCACGAGTGAGTCCGTCGGCATTCGCCGATACCGCGAACAGCGATGTGCCCTCGCCCGTATTCACCGCGGCCAGAACAACATCGGCGGTATGGCCGTCGAGAACGAGCTCCGCGTCGCCCCGAATCCGATGACCGGTGCCGTCGGCACGTGCCGTCAACGTGACGGCTTGCGGATCCCACGCATCGAGGCGACCGTTGAGGATCACCGTCGCAGTGGTGGATCCGTCGACAAAGCCCGGTAGGTAGTCACCCATCGCGGCGGTGTCGCCGCTGCAGAGGATCGCTTGCGTGGCGAGAGCGACGGTGGAGAAGAACGGCGCACACAACAGCGCGGCGCCCATCTCCTCGAACACGACTGCGAGTTCAGACAAGGTCGCACCTGCCCCGCCGAACTCTTCGGGGACGGCGATGCCGTGCAGTCCCAGTTCGCGGGCCATCTGATGCCACACCGATTCGTCGTATCCCTCGGTGGTTGACATCAGGTCGCGTACCCGGCCGGACGGGGAGGTGACCGCCAGGAACTCCCGCACCGCCCGCCGCAGTTCGTCGGCTTCACTCATCGCGGATTCCTTTGGTGTGGGTCTGCCCGGCCCGACCCGGCATAGGCATTGCCGGGAAAGGATAGTATCTTTTCTGAAATAGGAGAATCCTCATTCTCGCATGAAGGAGCCGCGCGGTGACGACGAAACTCGACTACGGGATCTTCGACTGCGACACGCACTGCTACGAGACGCGCGACGCGTTTACCCGTTACCTGCCCAAGGAGTTCCAGGATCGGGCGATCACCACCGTGCGCGGAGCCGACGGGGTCGAGGTAATCCTCGCCGGCCATCGCGTCGCAACCTTCAACAGCGAGGGGGGCCTGGGTCTGGACGTCGCATACCGCCCTGGATCGCTGAAAGAGATGCTGAGGCAGATGGGATCCGGCAACCCGGAGGAGTCCTACGAGCCGCAGCCCATGCAGCCCGAGTACATCGAGCGTTCAGCACGGCTCGCGGTGATGGAGAAGCAAAACGTCGAGCGGATGGTCATCTATCCGAGCGGCATGGCGCTGTCCGCCGAGCACTACGTTGATGACACCCCGGCGCTCTACGCGAATCTCCGGTCGTTCAACCGGTGGTTCGACGAGGAATGGGGCTTCAACTACCAGGACCGCATCTACGCGACCGGGCTGCTTTCACTTCGCGACCTCGACTCCGCCGTCGCCGAAACCGACGCATTGATCGCGCAAGGTGCGAAGTTCGTCCTGCTGCCGACGGGTCCGGCATACGGTAGATCTCCGGGCGACCCCTACTTTGATCCGATTTACGCCCGACTTCAGGAAGCCGGCTGTGTCCTGGTGTTCCACATCATGCCCTTCTGGTACTTCGACGCGATCTCGCCCGCGTGGGGGCACAGCGCAGATCCCGCGTCGTGGCATATGTCGGCCTGGCAGTGGATGAACGTCTACGGCCAACGCCCGATCGAGGAGACCCTCTCGGCGCTGATCTTCGACAACCTGTTCGGCCGATTTCCCGGGTTGAACGTGCTTGTCGCCGAGCACGGTGCGGAGTGGGTGCCGTTCTTCACCAAACACATGGACAAGAGCCGCGGCATGGGCCGAAATGGTCCGTGGATCGGCGGGAAACTGACGGAAAAGCCGTCCGCCATCTTTCGGCAGCACGTTCGGGTGGTGCCGTATCCCGAGGACGACACTCCCGCGATCGTCAGCAGTTTGGGTTACGACGACTGCCTCGTGATGGGTTCGGACTACCCGCATGCAGAAGGGCTGGTCGAGCCCGCTGACTTCGTCAAGTTGCTCGACCCGCTCGACGACGCCGCCAAGAAGCGGATCATGCGCGACAACGCTGTCCAGCTGCTCAGCCGGAGCTAGACGCCCTATGGCAGACGACGACGTCGACCTCGATCTGTTGCGCGAAGCGGCGCGCGATTTCCTGAGCGGACGGGTCGCGCAGGATTCCGTCAAAGAGCTCGCGGCCATGGATTGGACCGGGCTGCTCGTCGAGGAGAACCTTGGCGGAAGCGGATGGCGTCCTGTGGAGACGACCGTCATCGCCGAGGAGCTCGGCCGCGCACTGAACTCTTCGACGTGGTTCGGTTGTGTTCTGTCTGCAGCGGCGTTGGCCTCGGCACCGGGCGAGCTGCGCGATCGATGGTTGCCCGCGATGCTCGACGGGACCGCGACGGCAGGCTGCGCGCTGGCAAGTGACACGGTCCGGGTTGCGAGGGGCGATGTCATTGACATCTTGGTCACAGTGGGGCGCAACGGAATCCATCTGTTTGAGATGTCCGACGCAATGCCGAGAAGCCGAGATGACGAGGTGTTGGATGTCAGCCGCGCGGCATGGCGCGTCCACCTCTCCGGGGCGGCGAGCGTTCTGATCGGTGGGCCCGAACAAGCGGATCGGTTGCTCGCGGTCGCGAGGGTTCTGCTCAGCGCGGATTCGCTGGGAGCCTTCGCGACCACATTCGAGCGGCTGGTCGCCTATCTGAAGGAGCGCATCGCTTTCGGTGTGCCGATCGCGAGTTTCCAAGCGGTGCAACACCGGCTGGTGGATCTGTTGGTCTTCGAGGCGAAGGCACGCGCGGTCATCATGAAGGCCGCCCGTGCCATGAAGGCCGACGAAATCTCGGACGGCGCAAACGCGTTGTCCGCCGCGGCGCACGCATTCGTCGCTGCGAAGGCAACCGCTGCCGTCGACGAGTGCATGCAGCTCTCGGGCGGTATCGGATTCACCTGGGAGTACCCCTTGCACCACGAGCTGCGCCGGGTGTTCACGAACGGCTATCTGCTCGGCACAGCTCGCTCCAGTCGTGCGCTTCTCGCGGAGAGGTCGGGTTGGTGAGCGCCGCACCCACCCGGCCCAGCGAAGCGCAGCTGACCGAGTTCAGACATCGTGTCAGGGCGCATATCGCCGAACACGCACCCCCATTCGACGCGCGGGAAGGCCACCGTGCGCCGGAAAACCCTGAGCAGGAAGCGCAATTGCGCGGCTGGTTCGCCACGTTGTTCGACGCGGGTTTCGTCGGCGCAGACTGGCCCGTCGAGCACGGCGGACGCGCCGATCACCACCCGCTGCACGACCGCATCCTCAGCGAGGAGCTCCTGCGTGCCCGTGCTCCGCGGCCCATCGATCAGGTCAACCTTGCGGCCCATGTGCTGCTGCACTTCGGGTCGGACGAGCAGAAGGCCGAACTGCTTCCGCCGATGCGCCGCAGCGAGCACATATGGTGTCAGTTGCTCAGCGAGCCCGATGCCGGTAGCGATATCGCCGCCGTCCGCAGCAAAGCCGTCGAGCAACCTGATGGCACGTGGGTGATCGACGGCCGGAAGACCTGGATCACTGACGGGCACTGGGCCGACATGGGGCTAGCGCTTATCCGCACCGACCAGACTTCATCGCGCCACCACGGCCTTTCGGTGTTCGCCGTGCCAATGTCGGCACCCGGCGTCGAGGTTCGTCCGATCCGGACCATCAACGAGGCGATCGAAGTGAACGAAGTTTTTCTCGACGGCGCGACGGTGCCCGCGAGAAGCCTGATCGGCGAGGTCGGCCAGGGCTGGTCAATCATCATGGCGGGCTTGGACTTCGAACGCTTCGGGATCGGCGGCAACGTCATCCTGCTCGAGCTGCTGATCGATGATCTGGTGATGGTGGCGCGCAACGCGATCATTGAAGGCACCCCGGCCCTCGAACACGATGACATCCGGCAGGCGGTCGCCGAGCTGGCCGTCGAAGTCGAGGTGGCGAAGTCCTTCATCGACGATCACGTCGAACGGCTCATCATCGGTGCGGATCAACCGGGCGACGGTTCGATCGCCAAGCTCAGCTTCTCCGAGACGTATCACCGGGTTTCGGCCTACGGCACCGAACTCGCCGCCATGGTGTGCACCGTGGCCGCCGATCCGGGCGTCGAGCTGGCGAAACAGCGTCTGCGAGAATGCTGGCTGTGGTCACGTGCTTATACGATTTCCGGCGGAAGCAATGAGATGATGCGCAACATCCTCGCCAAACGTCGGCTTTTATTGCCGAGCCGGTGATGTCCGAAACTTACTGGGGTCTCGTCGACGCGGTTGCGCAAGAACATCCGGACCGAGTGGTTCTCGCCGATGACTTCGGTCGCAGCCTCACGTGCGCAGCCCTTCGCGACGAGGCGTTGCGGACGGCGGCGGCGCTGTCGGGTTCCGGAGTAGGCGAGGGCACCGTGGTGTCATGGCAATTGCCGACGACGTTGGAAACGATGGTGGTGATGGTGGCGCTCACCCGATTGGGCGCCGTGCAAAATCCCATCCTGCCCATTTGGCGCGAACGCGAAGTTCGCTTCGCGACCGACCAACTCGCGACCGAGGTCCTGGCCGTACCCGGTCACTGGCGCGGTTTCGACCACACTGCGCTCGCCCGCGAACTGGCGGAGCAACGGCCCATGTCCGTCCTCGTGATCGATCACGACGCGCCGATCACCGAGGCGCTCCGCCTGCCTGCCGGCGACCCGGCCGCGCTGCCCGCGCCGCCGGCATCCGCGGAGGACCCCCGCTGGGTCTACTACTCCTCGGGTACCACGGCGGCGCCGAAAGGCGCTCGGCATTGCGACCGTTCGGTCATCGCGGGTTCTGCCGGGGTGGTCGGCATCGTGGGGGCATCGAGCAGTGACGTCAACCCGATCGCTTTTCCGGTCTCGCACATCGGTGGTGCCGCCATGCTTGCGGCGAGCCTGCGCACCGGCATGCGCTTGGTGCTGTTCGACTCGTTCGATCCGGCGACCTCACCGCAAGCAATCGCCGCACACCGACCAACGCTGTTGGGCACCGCGACGCCGTTCCTAGTGGCGTTCATGGCCGCGCAGCGTGCGCACGGTACACAACCGCTATATCCCGACCTCCGTGGCTGCGTGGGCGGTGGCGCACCGATCACCGCCGAGCTGGGACGCCAAGTGCGGGAGACGTTTTCGGTCAACGGTGTCGCCAACTCCTGGGGCCTGACCGAGTTCCCGGTCGCGACGTCGCAGCGGCCGGAGGCCGCCCCGGATCTCCTCGATCGGACCGTGGGGCGCCCGGTCGCCGGAGTGTCGGTGCGGGCCGTCGACGACAACGAGCGCGAGGTCGGCGTCGGCGAAGAAGGTGAACTTCGGCTCAAGGGACCCCAGTGTTTTCTGGGATATGTCGACGGCTCGCTGGACGCCGACGCATTCGACGACGACGGCTGGTTCCGCACCGGGGACCGGGGGCGCATCGACGACGAGGGCAACGTCACCATCACCGGACGCATCAAGGATGCGATCATCCGCAATGCCGAGAACATCTCGGCGCTGGAAATCGAGGATGTGCTGGCCACGCATCCCACAGTCGCCGACGTCGCCGTCATCGGCGTCCCGGATCCTCGTACGGGAGAGCGGGTTTGCGCTGTCGTCGTCGCTCAACCCGCAAGTGATCTCACACTCGACGCGTTGGCGCGACACTGCCAGGCAAAAGGTTTGAGTCGACACAAATACCCCGAGCGACTCGAAGTGGTGGAAGCGCTGCCGCGAAACCTCACAGGCAAGGTGTTGAAGAACGAACTTCGTGCGCGGTTCGGTGGGTGACGTCTTAGAGACCGATGAGCTGCTTCAAATTTCCGCCCATCACCCGTGCTGTGGTGTCGGCGGGAAGGTTCGCGAGTTCCGTGACGAAATCCGCGGGGTGGGCGAGTCCCTCCGGATGCGGAAAGTCCGAACCGAACATCACCCGGTCAGCGCCGAGCACGTCGATGAGGTGTGACATGTCCTCTTCATGGAACGGGTTGACCCAAACGTGCCTACGGAAGACGTCGCAGGGGTGTTCGCTGAAGTCCTTGGGCTTCTTGCGGTAAACCCGATCGAACACCTCCATCAATCGCTGAGCCCACGATCCGCCGTTCTCGACCACACCGATGCGCAGGCCGGGGAAGCGCTCGAACACCCCATGAGCGATGAACGCCGCGAGCGTGTCGAAAATGTGCCGGCTCTCTTCGTAGATGAACCCGCGAAGCTTGGTGAGCTGAAATCCCTGGAACTCGTCGCCGCCTTCCCAGTCGTCGACGTAACGGTCGTAGCCGGAGTCCGAGTTGTGCATCTGCACCGAGATTCCCGATGACTCGACGAGCCGCCAGAAGTCGTCGAACTCGGGCAGCGCGGGCGAGCGGGACGTGCCGTCTTCGCGTGGTACCGGGGCGGGCCGGATCAGCACGGTCCTGGCTCCCTTCTCCAGGCACCACTCGAGCTCCTTGACCCCTTCGGCCGGGTCGTTGAGCGAGATCGCGGGCACGGGGAAGATGCGATTTTGGTAATTGAAAGTCCAGTCGTCGAGCAGCCAGCGGTTGAAGGCATGCGTCACCGCGTGGGTCAGTTCGGTGTCGGACTTGGTCCGTTCCTCGAGCATGCCCGCCGTGGTCGGGAACATCACCGCGCCGTCGACGCCTTGGGAGTCCATCAGCTCCAGCCGCAGGTCCGGACGCCGGAAAGCGTCGGGGCAGCGGATGGGCTCGGCCAGCTCACGCAGCGACTTGCCCTCGGGATTGATGCCGCGGTAATAGTCGGCCCACGCACCCGGCGTCGGGATCACCTCGTACGTCGGGTTCGGGATGCACTCGGTGACAACGCCGAGAATCTGCAGCTTCTTGCGGCCGTTCACGTCGACGAACTTCAGCGCCTCGGAATATTTTTCGGGCAGGTAGCGCGTGTAGGCATCGATGGTCTCGTACATGTGGTTATCGGCATCCCAGACCTCGAATGCTTTTCCGTCGGTCACCAGCGCCTCCAACATGCCTGAGAATGTTGATTCTCAAGATAGCAAACGGCTGTATACGGCCGCTACCGGGCCTAAAGGTTCATGAAATGCCCGCCGTCGACGCCCAGCGTCTGGCCGGTGATGTAGCGGGCGTCGGGGCCGATCAGGAACGCCACGGCCGACCCGATATCGTGCTCCGGATCGCCGATGCGTCCCAGCGGGATTCTGCGGGACAACCTCTCCTCCATCGCGGGTTCGGCCTCGATCGCGGCGGTCATTGCCGGCGAATACGCAAGCGGTGAGACTGCGTTCACCGTGATGGCGTGCGGGGCCCACTCGCGCGCCAGGCTCTTGGCGAAGCCGCGCAGCGCGCCTTTCATCGTGGCGTAGAGCGGCAGCGTCGCGCTGCCCTCCATACCCGCCGGCGAGGTCATGACCACCAGTGATCCTCCTCGGGCGCGGAGAGATTCGAACGCTGCCGACGCGCAATGGAAGGCCCCGCCGACCGACACCGAATAGTGGTCGTCCCAGAGGCCATCGTCGACCTGAACAAGCTGGCGCGGCTGGCTCGATGAGTTACTCGTCGCGTTGTGCACAACCGCATCAAGCCGTCCGGTGGTGTGAATCGCCTGCGTGACGGCATCAGCGACGGAATCTGACAGGGTGACGTCGCAGCGAACCCAGGTCGCCAACTGCCTTCGAGCGGTGATCTCTTCTGCCACTGCCTGTCCGGTCTCGGACCGTGTGGCAACAAGTACGTGGGCTCCGTCGCCCGCGGACGCGAGCGCGATGCCCCTACCGACTCCGCTGCCCGCTCCCGTGACAAGCACCGTCAACCCGTCGAGGCTCACGGCGACATCACCGAGCCGCCGTCGGCGACGATCGTCGCGCCGACGAGATGGGTGACCGCATCGCTCAGCAGGAATCTCGTTGTCTCGACGACTGTCTCGATAAGCGCGTGCTCGTCACTGACCGCGGGGGCTGTCAGATGAGACGTGGTACCGCTCAGCGTCGGCGCGAATAAGTGCGCGGGAACCGCGATCATGTTGACGACGATCAGCGGGGCCCACTGGCGGGCTGCGGACTTGGCCATCGCTCGCATGCCCTCGATCGCCGTGGTGTACGGCACGAGATCTACCGCTCCGCTCAGTCCGATGGTCGGCACGATAAGGACGATCCGGCCGCCGCGGCCGCACATCGACGCGTGCGAGCGTTGGAGAGCCGTCAGGATATGTCGCATCGGCTGTTCTGCGAGTCGACACCACTCGAATTCGTCAAGGGACGTCAGAGGTGTCGGTCGTGCACCGCTACCTGCGACGATGACGACACCGTCCAGGCCGTCGGGCAGGGAGGCGTCAAGCGGCTGAACAGCAGAACCGAGGCTGCTGGCGACGGCGCTCGAGACAACGTCGTCAGAGCCCAGGACTGCGGTACTCATCGATGTCAATGATTCGGCGGCGCGCTGGCCGCCGATTGGCGTGCAATACGTTCTTGATGAATCCTGACCAACTCTCTGAAGCCGATACGCTCATAGCGCGGCTTGGGCTGAATACCCCAGTCGTCCTTCGCCGTTCGCTGACCGGCTGCCTCCGGTGCACCGCCGAATGGCGGCCCGCCGAGCGGGTAGGGTTGCTGGCACTCCAGCGCATCGTTGGAAAAGCGCACCTTCATCAGTTCGCTGCAAATTTCGGTGAGTGACAGCGTAGGCCAGCCGTACCAGACAGCCATCACCGGGACTGTCAGCGACCCCTCGATGACCAACCCGAAGAGGCAGATATACAGCGCCCGCTTGAGCCATTTATGCATTCGTGCCCACGTCGAAGTGGTGCCGATCGGCAGCGAATCGGCCGAATCCTCAGTCTGGGTAGTGGAATCAGACACGATAGCCCTTTCTCGGCTCGGCTAGTCGGAGAAGATTTCCCGATTGACGGTGTGCAGGTACGGAATGGCGAGGAACGGCGTGATGTAGAAGATGTTGAACGCCCACCACCCGATCACCGGGAAACCTACTGCGGTATAGCGGACATCGGCGTACATCGTCATGTTGAAGATGTAGCCCATCCACACGATGATCCCGAACCAGCAGGTCACGATCAGCCATTGATGACCCCATCGCTTCATCTGGAGGAAGGCGATCGCGGCGGCAATGCGCATGGGGAATGCGATGAGAACGCAGACCATGACCCACGCCTTCTCGCCCGGTGCGCCGGCACCGCCGATCCATAACTCGTTGTAATGCCAGAAGTAACCGGCGTCGATCAGGTTGCCCCACGCGGTGAACACGGTGCGGGTGATCAGGGCATGGTTGGCGAACAAGTCCAACGCCCAACCGATGCTGTTGAGCGCAGCATCCAGGATGATCACGAAGCCGATCAGGGTGACCATCGTCGGACGTACGGACAGACCCCCGCGTTGGGCCTTCCGCAGCAGGTAAAGGCCGCGACAGAAGATGGGGAGCCCGACGATGCCGAGCACGAGCGTGCCCATCAGGCCCGTTCCGGCGATGAGCCATCGGTCGGCGCGCCGCTGTATCGCTCGGCTTTGCTGTTCGTGTTCGCCCATGCTGAGCGGGCCGCCGGCGGCTGCCGTGGTCGGAAAGCTCATGTCGCTACCAGTGCCTGGTGAGATACATCTGCAGCTGAATCGCAAACATCGCGATCAACATTCCGTAAACAAAGACCTGAAATGCGATGAGCCCCCGCTTACGCCGGCGGTCTTGGTCGTGCATGCGATCTCCTCGCTGAATTTGCTGAAAAGCCTTGTGGTCCCTCAGAACGTGCCGATGTTGCCAAGCATCCAGTAGAAGAAGGCCACCAGCCCGCACATCACCACCCACGTCACGGCCAGCCGGACTAGTTCTTGCCACACGATCCGACCTCCATGGCTTAAGCGCAAAAATGTGAGTTTACGCTGCAGGATAACATCACTCTCTGAAATGAGAGTAGACGTTTCCAACATCGATGCCCAGGGGCCGGGCCGACGGAAAGCTCAGGCTCTGGCCATGGCGGCCAGCTCGCGTTTCACGACTTTGCCGACATCGTTGCGCGGCAGCTCCTCAACGAACACGACGCGCACGGGTACGCGGTAGGGCGTCAGGCGCTCGCGGCACCAGGCGAGTAGGTCGTCTTCGGACAGTTCGCGGGCGTGACAGGCGACGAACGCCCAGGGCACCTCGCCGAGGCGCTCATCGGGAATCCCCACCACGGCCGCTTCGCGTACACCCTCGGCGGCCAGGAGTACGTCCTCCACGGTGCCCGGGAAGACTTTCAGTCCACCGCGGTTGATCATGTCCGACACTCGGCCGTCCAGCCACAGGAACCCCTCGTCGTCGAACCAGCCGAGGTCGCCGGTGTGAAACCAGCCGTCATCGGTGAGCCTGTCGAGGAAGGCCGGGTCGATCTTGCGAGCCGCCGTCGTCGGCGTGCGGACCATCACCTCGTCGTCGGCGATCGTGACATCAATGCCGGGCAGCGGGCGTCCGACCGAGCCCAGCTTGGTCTCGCCCCATTCCCGTGCGTCGGCGGCCGACCATCCGACGACTTCGCCACCGAGTTCGGTTTGGCCGTAGGAGTTGAGCACGATCACGCCGAACTTGTCCCGGAACCGGCCTGCTTGCACGGGGGAAAGGGGAGCGGTGATCGATCGCACGATCTTCAGCGGCGCCAGGTCGGTGACCGACTCGTCGTGCAGGACCATCGTCAAGGCCGCGGGGGGCAAAACAGTGGAGCGCAACCGGTGCCGCTTGACCAGCGCGGCAAACTCGGCGGGTGAGAACTTGTCCATCAGCACGACCCCCGAGCCCGCCCGAAAGGCGAACAGCACCTGGTAGATGCCGGCCCATAAGGACAGCGAGAGCGGAACGAGGTTCGGCATCGGTGTCCGGTTCGCTTGGGCCGCCGCC
The DNA here is from genome assembly GCF_059812385.1 of Mycobacterium sp. NGS58. Lineage (NCBI taxonomy): Bacteria > Bacillati > Actinomycetota > Actinomycetes > Mycobacteriales > Mycobacteriaceae > Mycobacterium > Mycobacterium sp. NGS58. Next base: position 152,965 of record NZ_JCALCO010000011.1, read on the forward strand.
GGTTTTGTGCCGCGGAGCTTGACCAACAGCCGGTCGATCAGGTCGAGCACGGTCGCATGACGCAGCGGCACCGGCTTTGGTGGCCCGGTGGTTCCCGACGTGAACTGCAGCAGCGCCACATCCGCGTCGTATTGCCGAGGTTCGTGCGGCTGTGCGGACGATCGCGAGAGCGACCACACCAAGTGCGATCCGGCCACCACGGGCAACGTGTATTCCGAGAACCGGTGGGCCAGCTCAGGAGTGGTGATTATTGCGACTGGCCGCAACATTGCGAGCTGCGACGCCAACTCCGCATCGGCGGCCCGGGGGTTGAGCGGCGTGTAAACCCCACCGGCACACCATGTTCCGAACAGCGCGGCCACCGTGCCGGCGTCATTGGGCAGCATCGCCGCGACCACTTGTCCGGTCACCAAGCCGGCTGCGGCCAGTAACGCGGCCAGGTCGTCCGCGCTCGCCATCAGGTCGTCGCGCGAGACGTCGACGGTCAGCGTGTGCACGGCCGTGTCGGGCAGGTCGGCCAGCAGTTCGGCCAGACTCACGAGTCCGCCTCCAGCGGTTGCCAAACGGGCGTGCGCTTGTCGGCGAACGCCTGCGGTCCCTCGCTCTGGTCGGGATGGCCCCACATCGACGTCAGGTGCTGGGCGCCAGCTCGGCATGCATCCGTCAAGCCGTATTCGAGCGCGCCCCACAGCGCGCGCTTGGTCGCCCGCATCGCGGCGGGCGAGTTCAACGCGATCCGCTCGGCCAGCTCCTGTGCGACGTCGCGCAGCTTGTCGGGCGGGTCGACGATCTGGCTGATCATGCCGAGCTCGTACGCGCGCTGGGCAGTCAGACGTTCGTGGCTGCCGACGAGCGCCATCCTCAACACCGCCTCGGCGGGCATCTTTCGCATCAGGGCGATTGTCTCCAAAGCGCTGACCTGGCCGATGGAGACGTGCGGGTCAACGAAGGTCGCGTCGGACGAAGCGATGACGATGTCGGCGTCGGCGACCCAATGCAGTCCGCCGCCCGCGCACACCCCGTTGACGGCGGTGATGACGGGCTTTCCCACGTTGCAATGCCAGCCCGTCAACTTCAGGTCGAGCGTGCGCATCGACTCCTGGAATTGCTGCACCGCCTCACCGTCCAGGTCCTCGACGTCGGCGCCCACCTGAAAGGCCCTGCCGTTGCCGGTGTGCACGATGACCCGCACACCGGGATCCGCATCCAATTCCGCCCACGCCGTTGGGAACTCCGCGCGCATCGTCGCGTCGTACGCGTTGAGTCGTTCGGGCCGATTGTTGATGATCCAGCCGACCGGGCCGCGCCGCTCGACGATCAACCTTTGATAGGTCACGAAACCTCCGCGGGGTCGAGCGGCTGCCAGCGCGCGGATCGCTTGTCGCGCCAGGCGCGTACGCCCTCGGCATGGTCGGGGTGATTGCGCAACCGCCAAATCTCCTCGCTGGCGGCGCGTTTGGCTGCGGACAGGCCGACTTCGAGGGAATGCCACAATGCCTTCTTGGTGGCGCGCATCGCGGTGGGGGAGTTGGTTGCGACAGCGGCGGCCAGCCGGCCGGCGGTCGCCCGAAGCTGATCGGCGGGCACGACATCCGAGACGATGCCCAATTCGTATGCCCGTTGCGCCGAGATGCGCTCGCCCCTACCGCTCAACGTCATTCGGGTGATCGCCTCTATCGGAGACTTACGCAGCAGTGTGATTGCCTCGTATGCGACGGCCTGCCCCACCGAGACATGCGGGTCGACGAACGTCGCCTCGGCGGCGGCGACGACGATGTCGGCGTCGGCGACCAAGTGCAGACCCCCGCCCGCACACACCCCGTTGACCGCCGCGATCACCGGCTTCCACACCTCGCAGTGCCACGACGAGATCTTCAGCTCGGCGTCCCTTGTCCGGCGGGAGTGCCGGCGCATGGCCTCCTTGTCGCGAGCCACCTGCACGACGTCCATACCGGTGCAGAACGCCTTGCCGTTGGCGGCATTGACGATCACATACACGTCGCGGTCTGCATCCAACTCGGCCCACGCGGCCTCGAGTTCGTCGAGCATCAACGCATCGAACGCGTTGCCGGCATCGGGCCGGTTCAGGATCAGCCAGCCGACGCCGTCGGACTTCTCGACGATCAACCGCTCGTAGCCGGTCACGAGCGTGGAATTTCCTTCCAGGGCTTACCCTTCCACGGATCCGGCTCCCTGGGCAGACCGAGCACGCGCTCGCCGAGGATGTTTTTGTTGATGTCGGTCGTGCCGCCCTCGGTTGCGTTGGCCAGGCTGCGCAGCATGCCCTGCACCTCCCGGGGCAACGCGTCAGGATCGCCGGTGGCCGGCCAGGCCACCGCAGCAGTGCCCAGCAAATCGACCATCAGGTCCTGGATCTGCTGATTGAGCGTGGCTTGATGCACCTTGCCGATCGAGGACGCCGCACCGGGCGACTGGCCGGCGGAAAGTGCGGCACGCACACGCGCATTGGTCCAGCCGCGGATCTGCTCCTGCGCCCACAGTCGCATGATCTTGCCTCGCACCACGGGGTCGTCCCAACGCCCGGTTTCCCGGGCCAGGGAGATCAAGCGCTCAGCGCCGGAACCACCGAGGCGGCCCATGCCGCCGGATCCCGATCCGGAAACCATCTGCCGCTCACTGGACAGGGTCGACGCGCTGACTCGCCAGCCGTCGTTGATCTCCCCGACCCGATGCTCGTCGGGCACCCGCGCGCCAACGAGGAAGACTTCGTTGAACTCCGCTTCGCCGGTGATCTGGCGCAGCGGTCGCACTTCGACGCCCGGTTGGTGCATGTCGAGCAGGAAGTACGTGATGCCCTGGTGCTTGGGCCGGTCCGGATCGGTGCGCGCCAGCAGGATCGCGAAGTCCGCCTCGTCGGCCCAGGTGGTCCACACCTTCTGTCCGGAGATCACCCAGTGATCGCCGTCGCGTACCGCGCGGGTTGCCAACGACGCGAGATCGGAACCTGCGCCGGGTTCGCTGAAGAGCTGACACCACTTCTCTTGGTTGCGGACGATGGGCGGCAGGAAGCGCCGCCGCTGCTCCTCGGTGCCGTGACTGAACAATGCCGCCGCGGCGTTGTTGAGCCCCAAGGGATTCAGGCGGGTGAGCCGGAGCGGGGCGAGAACCGCCTCAATCGCACGTGCAATGTCGTTGCCGACGCCGAGGCCACCGTGCTCCGGAAGCCAGGTCGGTGCGACCAGTCCCGAGTCGGCGAATGCCGGATACCAATCCCGGTAGTCGGCCGCGGCGCGGACGGCCCGCAGGGCCGCGGGCCCCTCGGCGGCGGCCGAGCGCCACGCCGCGGGCACCTCGGCGGCGATCCACTGCCGCACCGTCTCGACGGCGTCGGCTGCGGAGGTGTCGGGGGTGATCGGCAACCGGGTCATGATCCCGCAGCGGCCTTCATCGGCCCTGGAACTTCGCGTCGCGTTTGTCACGGAAGGCCGCCAGGCCCTCCTTGAAATCGTCGCTGCGACTGGATAATTCCAGCGCCAGGGCCTCGTTCTGGAGGTGGCGGTCGAGATCGAGTCCGTTGCCGCTGTGCAGCAGCCACTTGGTGAGCCCGAGGGCAACCGTGGGCGCCTCACCGAGTTTGGCGACAAGCTCCTCTGCGGCAGAGGCCAATTGCTCGGGTGCGTAAGCGCGGTGGATGATGCCCCAGTCGGCCGCGGTGGCCCCGGAGATCTCCTCGCCGAGCATCAGTAGCTGTCTGGTCCGCACCATCCCGATTACGCGAGGCAGCAACCATGCGGCGCCGCTGTCCGGTGTGAAGCCGCGGGCCATGAACGGTTCCCATAACCGGGCGTCGTCGGCGGTCAGGCAGAAGTCGGACGCCAAGGCGATGTGGAACCCCAAGCCGGCCGCCCAGCCGCGGACCACCGCGACGATCGGCACCTGTGTCTCCAGCATCAACGGGATGAGCCGGTTGGCCTTATTCGGTAGCCGACGTTGAGTACTGCCCACTCGCGGCTTGCGCTGCGACTTCGCGTTGTTGGCAATGAGATCCGAACCTGCGCAGAAGTCCGGTCCGTCGGCGTCGATGCGGATGACACGCACCGCCTCGTCGACGCCTGCGGCGGCGAGGTGCTCGATCAATGCGTCGAGCATCGTGTCATTGACGGCGTTGCGGCGCTCGGCACGGTCCAGGGTGAGGCACAGAACCGGGCCTTGCTGCTCGGCCCGAAGCCCGGGAACGCTCGCATATGTCACGGCAGCTGTCACCGTTCTGCGAATTCAGCCGATACGGCGGCGAGCAGATCCGTCAGGTTCGTCGCTCCGCCGGGCGGATCCGGCAGCCGGACCGGGCCGCGGTCCCGGCTGGGTAACAGGATGGTCGCGTGTCCCGGTGTGGTGATCTCGTTGCGATGGTTGGTCGCCGCGAGTTCGACATCGACCGCGGGGCGCTCGCCTTCGGCAAGGTACCTTCGCGTCACGGTGCCGGTGATTGTGTGCAGATCACCCACGTAGTTGAACAACCGGAACTCACAGTCCAGCTTCCACAGCCAGGCGTCGTCCCCCATCCAGTCCGTACACAAATGGATCAACCACGTCTCACGCATTCGGCCGTAATCGAAAGTGGTGGGGTTGCCGGCATTTCGGGCCGCGTCCGGTTCCCAGTGCACGCGCTGCTGCGCATCGGGGACGCCGTGGTCGTTCGGGGTGTAGAAGCGGGGAATGCGTTGCCGGTTGCGCCACGCCAACCGCAGGGGACGCACCCCGTACATACCGGTGCCCATGCCGACATGCCAGCAGACCATGTCGGTGACGGTGAGCGGTCCCTTGGTCAACGTGCCGATCGCATCGCCCTCGTTGACGTCTTCCCACCACCGCGGTTCAGCACCACGCGGGGATTCCCGCGCGTAGCGTTCGTCGATCTCGGCGATCTCCTCGGGTGTCCAGGTCTTGAGTTCGATCGACTCGTATTTCTTGCGGCCGCGAGCCTTGCTGCGCTCGGTGCGGATCATGTTGCGGTACTGGCCGCCGAGAATGGTGCCCTCGTCGTCCCGGAAGACTTGCGCCGACCACTCGTGAATCGCCCGACCGGCGAACTCACTGCTTTTGTCGAGCGCGGCGACGAGCGCGTTGCGCCTGAATACCCGGTGGTTGGCCCGCAGCGGAGCCCACCACTCTCGTGCGGACGACGCGTAAAACGCATGCACCCCGCGCAGCGGGTCGCCCTTGGTCAGGGCCCGATCCTTCTCCGAGAGCTCGGTGACTTCGTCTTCGCCTATCAACGTGTCACCACCGACCAGTGCCGGCGGCGCGATCGATTCACCCCACACCGACTTTGCGGCGTAGTCCGGATCGGTCCACATGGGATTGGCGTCACCGTAGGCTTCGGCGACGTGGCGGAAAGTGTCCTCGTTGGGGCGGACGTAGTGCGGTGGCTGAGTGTGCGGAACGGCGATGCCGATGGTGCCACGCAACCTGGCCAGCCCCTCATCGGTGATGTGGCCCAGTTGAGAGGAGCGGGTCATGGCGCGCCTCCTGGATTCTGGCGAATATCGTGGCCCGGACAACTGTGGAAATTAAGATACCCGAAAAGCGGAAACGCCGTTAACGGCAGGGGTGAGTGAGTTGAGCGAGGAGCAGCCAGGGATCCTGGAGGCCGTTGGTGCAGACGGTATTTGCCGCATCACCATCGACCGCCCCGATGTGGGAAATTCGTTGTCACCGTTGGCTCGTGACGCGCTGACGGAGGCTTTTCAACGCGCTGGCGACGACCCAGCGGTGCGCGCGGTGTTGCTGGGCGCGACTGGGCAGCGGCACTTCTGCGCGGGGGCCGGGTTGCCCGCTGGATCAGCGCCCCAGGCCCCGGTTGCCGAGAAGCGGTCAGGGGATGTTGCTCGCATGCTGCAGAACGGCTGGCAGAGGTTGGTCGCATCGATCCTCGACTGCGATAAGCCGGTGGTCGCTGCGGTGACGGGTACCGCGGCCGGTGCAGGAATCAGCCTGGTGCTCGCCTGCGATCTCGTCGTCATGTCCACGCAGGCAAAGCTTGTCGCGGCGTTCGTGCATCGCGGGGTGCTGCCTGATTCCGGCGCCATTCACCTGCTGACGAGGATCGTGGGGCTGCGTAAGGCCACCGAGCTGCTGATGCTCGGCGAACCCGTCGACGCCGCCACCTGTGAGCGGCTGGGACTGGTCAACCGCGTGGCCGCACCGGACGTTACGGGCGCGGAGGCAGAGAAGCTGGTCAGCCGGCTTGCCGCCGGCCCGACGGTGATGCTCGGGCACACCAAGCGCCTGCTCTCGGTGTCCTCGGAGTCCGGTCGTGATCGAGCTTTCCAGCAGGAGGCGTGGGCACAGGAGGCGGTGTCGCGCACCACCGATCTTCAGGAGGGCCTGCGGTCGTTCGCGGAGCGCCGCGAACCGCGATTCTTGGGCCGCTGACCCTCACTCCTTCGCCGGCCCACCGCGGATCGTGAACGTCGCGGCGTCATCGATCTCGTCGATCGCATCAGCGACGGATTCCACTGTGAGCGAGGTGTTCTCGATCCCTTTGGTCACGCCGATGAATACCCGTGACACCTTGCCCGCTCCCACCGAATAAATGTGGGCAGTGCGGTCGCAGTCGCGATGCGACAGGTAAACCACGACCGGAGTCACCAACTCAGGGTCCATCGCCTTACCGGCTTCGCCCATGATGGTCTCGGTCATGCGCGTCCTTGCGATGGGGGCGACCGCGTTGATGGCGATGCCGTTTCGTGCTCCTTCGATGGCGAGCACGTGCATCATGCCGACGAGCCCCATCTTGGCCGCGCCGTAATTGGCCTGCCCGAAGTTTCCGAACAAGCCGGTACCCGAGGTCGTTTGGACTATCCGGCCATAGTTTCGCTCGCGCATGACCGGCCATACGGCGCGGGTGACGTGGAACGCCCCGGACAGGTGCACGGAAATGACCGCATCCACCTGCTCGGCGGTCATGTTCTTGAATGCCGCGTCACGCAGGATTCCCGCGTTGTTGATGAGGATGTCGACCTGTCCGAATGCGTCCATGGCCGCCGCCACGATGGCCGCGCCGCCCTCCTCGGTAGCGACCGAGTCGCCGTTGGCGATCGCCGTGCCGCCCGCCGACGTGATCTCGTCAACTACTGCCTGCGCGGCCGATATTGATGCACCGGTGCCGTCCACCGCGCTGCCCAGGTCGTTGACCACCACGCGCGCGCCCCGGCGGGCGAGTTCGAGGGCGTGACAGCGGCCGAGGCCACCACCCGCACCGGTGACGATGGCGACCTGATTAGCGAAATTCATTGACGGCATGGTGAGAGGTTACATTTACTCCTAATGAGAACCATCATTTGCATCGGAGGGCATCCATGAGCGGCGCGCCGGCGCTGTTGCAGTGTGCGCAGCGGCGCGCCGCGACATTGCGGGACCGATACCGCGAGGCGGGGTTCTGGTCGGGCCAGCCCGCCGACGTCGTTCGTGCCGCCGCGGCGCTACATCCGGAGAAGGTGGCTCTGTGCGCCCGGGGGGCGGAGCTCAGCTATGCCGAACTCGACGCGCGCATCGATGCGGCTTGTGACGCCTTGGCGGCTTCGGGCGTCGGCGCGTCGACACCGACCGTTGTGGTCGTGGGTAACGACGTGGATTCAGTGGTTGCCGTCCATGCGACGATGCGCCTCAATGCCGTGGTCCTGCTGGTCCCTCGCAGCGCCGGCGAGGCGCAGGTGGCCGACATCATCGCGCGCACGGGAGCTGAGTTCGGGGTCGCACCGAATTGGCCTGCGGCCCCGCTGAAAGGGGTGTCCGCGCAATTGGTGTGGATTGCTTTGGACGCCGATTCCGCACCGCAGACTGCGTACCGATCCCAGCGTGCGGCCGACGAACCCTGCCTCGTGCTCTACACGTCGGGAACCACCTCGGCGCCCAAGGGAGTCATTCACTCGCAGAGCACGCTGATGAAGGCGTCGTCCAATTACATCGCGGCGGCCGGACTCGGACCGGCAGACCGGATTTTTCTCATCAGTCCGCTCGCGTCGGTGACCGGAGTGCTGCAGGCGTTGGTCATCGCGCCGATGCTCTACGCGCCCGTCATCCTCGAGGACAACTGGGATGCCGCCGAAACCTGTGAGCTGCTGGTCTCGTCGGGCGCGACTTGGTACGGCGGACCCGATCGCTTGCTGGACAGGCTGCTCGACGAGGCGGTGGCGCGTGGGCTGGACGTGCCGCTGCAAGCGGTCTACTTGGGCGGGACCATGCTGGACCGCAACATCCTCACGCGCATCGAAGACGATTTCGGGATCATTGTGATGCGCGCCTACGGTTCGTCCGAAGCGCCGGTGAGCACATCGGGCCTGCGGTCGGAGTCCGCGGGCGTGCGTCACGCCGACGACGGTGTCGCGTTGGAGGATGTCGAGGTGAAAGCCGGATCCGCAGCGGATCCGACCGAGTGCTGCATACGGGGGCCGCATACGTTCCTCGGATACACCGACGCCGCTGATGACGCGCAGGCGTTCGACGGGGACTGGTTTCGCACCGGCGACGTGGCCGAAATCTCGCAAGGCCGGGTGCGCATCGTCGGGCGCCTGAAAGACATCATCATTCGCAACGGACTGAAGATCGCGGCTGTCGAGGTGGAGGAGGCCGTCGCCAGGATCGACGGGGTGCGCGAGTGCGCGGCCTACTCGGTGGCCGACGCCACGACAGGCGAACGACTGGCCGTTGCCATGGTGCTCGACACGGGTGTCGACATGTCACTCGCGAAGGTCACCGACGCGCTCATCTCGGCGGGAGTGCCCAAATACAAGTTGCCCGAGGAACTGGTCTTCTGGAACGAGCCGCTGCCGGTCAATGACAACGGCAAGGTCGAGCGCAACAAGCTCGCTGCGCGCTCGGCGGGGCGGCCGCGGGCGCTTGCCGACCGTCTCGTTGCAACGGGTTGAGCGTCAGTCCTCTGATTTGCCAGTCGTATTCATGGTCAGCTTGCCCAGCTGATCCTGCCAACCGGAGCCCTTGCCGTGGTCGTGCTTGGACAGCGCCTGGATGGAGACGTCGTGCCCTTCGGCGGCCTTACGCAGGGCGCCGACGGTGGCCTGCTCCTTGGAGATGTGAGAGGTGAACGGATCCCAGTGATACCAGCGCATCGCGTTCTGGTAGGTAATCTTGTTGACCTCTTCATCGGGCACTTTGTACTCCTGGAGCACCTCGTGCAGCTGCTCGGGGGCACCGGGCCACATGCTGTCGCTATGCGGGTAATCGGCTTCCCAGCAGATGTTGTCAATGCCTATCTCGTTGCGCAGCGCCACTCCGGTGTGGTCGGAGATGAAACAGGTCAGGAAGTGGTCGCGGAAGACCTCGGATGGCTTCTGCTTGCCGAAGTCTTGACCGGTCCATGTGGAGTGCATCTCGTAGGTGCGGTCGGCACGCTCGAGGAAGTAGGGAATCCAGCCCGTCCCGCCCTCCGACAACGCGATCTTGAGGTCCTTGTACTTCTTGATCGGCTTGGACCACAACAGATCCGCCGCGGCCTGCACGATGTTCATCGGCTGCAACGTGATCATCACATCCATCGGCGCATCCGGGGCGGTGATCGCCAACTTCCCGGATGACCCGATGTGGACGTTCATCACGGTGTCGGTGTCGACCAGCGCTTCCCACATCGGTGTCCAGTAGTCGTCGTGGAAGCTCGGATACCCCATCGCCGCCGGGTTTTCGGTGAATGTCAGTGCGTGCACGCCGCGTTCGGCGTTGCGGCGGATCTCTTTGGCGCACTGTTCGGCGTCCCAAATCACGGGCAGCGTCATCGGAATGAAGCGAGCCGGGTAGGCCGCGCACCACTCCTCGACGTGCCAGTCGTTATATGCCTGAAGGAGGGCCAGGCTGAATTCGGGATCCTCGGTGACGAACAGCCGGCCGGCGAATCCGGGGAACGACGGGAAGCAGATCGAGCCGAGGATGCCGCCGGCGTTCATATCTTTGATGCGCTCGTCGACTTGCCAGCAGCCGGGCCGAATCTCATCGAGACCCTGCGGTTCGATTCCGTATTCCTCTTTGGGCCTGCCCGCCACGGCGTTGAGCGCCACGTTGGGGATCACCACGTCGCGGAATTGCCAGGTGTCTGAGCCATCGGGATTGTGCACCAACCGCGGCGCCTCGGCTAGATACTTCTGAGGCAGATGGTTGTTGAACATGTCGGGTGGCTCGACGATGTGGTCATCGACGCTGACCAGGATCATGTCTTCTTTGTTCATTCCTATTCCTTCCCAACATCTGCTGCGACCGGCCGGAAAACCGGGACAACAAAGCCGTCATCGTCATCGCGAAAGGCGATGGTGAGTTCCATGTCTGCACAGAGGCTTTCGGCCGGGCAGTCTTCCAGAACCGTCATCAGTCGGGGACCCTCGTCGAGATCCACCATTGCCACCACATACGGTGTGCACGTATCGAAGGGTGCCGCATTCTGGTGCACCACGGTCCACGTGTAGAGCCGTGCCCGCCCGGACGCCGGCGCCAGCGCGACGTCCTCGCTCCAGCAGTGCGGGCACATCGGACGCGCGTAGAGCGAGTTCTGGCCGCACCCGGCGCACGTGTTGATCATCAGTCGGCGATCCTGGATGGCCTGCCACCACGATTCGCTGTCGGAGTCGATGGTTGGCCGGTTCGCGGCCACCGGCACATCCATCACTGCCTCCCGAGGATCATCGTGGCGCTGTGGGTGAAAAAGCCTCCCATCGCATGCACGCACGCCAGACGCGCGTCGTCAACCTGTCTGGGCCCGCATTCGCCGCGCAGCTGCCTGGTCGCTTCGACCATCAGGAACATTCCCCGCATGCCGGGATGGCAAGAGGCCAGACCGCCGCCGTCGGTGTTGGTCGGTAACGCCCCGTCCGGACGCAGCGCACCTGTTGCGATGAACGGGCCGCCCTCGCCCTTCGCGCAGAAACCCAGATCCTCCACCGTGAGCAGCACGGTGGAGGTGAATGAGTCATAGAGCTGACACACATCGATGTCGGCGGGCCCGACGCCGGCTTGCGCGAACGCGCGGGGGCCGGACAGGGCGGCGGGCGACGTGGTGAAGTCGGCCCACTCGCTCATGCTGACATGCGATGTCGAGTCGGCGGCGCCGAGAATCCAGATGGGCTCCTTGGCGCAATTCTTCGCTACTCGCTCGCTGGCCAGGACTACCGCGCCGCCGCCGTCGGTGCGCAGACACACGTGCTTGGAGGTGAAAGGATCGGCGAGCATCGGTGCCGCGGCGACCTCGGCGGCGGTTATCCGGTCTCGCTCGAATGCGTTGTCGTTCATCGCCGCCCACTCGTGGGCCGCGACCGAGACTTCGGCCAATTGTTCTGCGGTGGTGCCGTATTCGATCATGTGGCGCCTGGCGGCCATCGCATACTTTGCGATCAGGGTGGCGCCGTATGGCGCCTCGTATTGCATGGCGCCGCCGGTGCCCATCGCCGCCGCTGATGCGCGTACGCGGCGCTTGACGTCGGAGCGTGCCGTTGATCCGTACGTCAGCAGTGCCACGTCGATCGCGCCGGCGGCGATGGCGTCGGCGGCGTGTCCCGCCATTACCTCCCAGGACGATCCGCCGACGTTGGTCGCGTCGACCCAGGACGGTCGCAGGCCGAGGTATTCGCTCACCTCGACGGGTGGCAGCAGGGTCCCGTGAGCGCCGAAACCGTCGACGTCATCCTTCGTCAGGCCGGCGTCGGCAATGGCGCGGCGGGCGGACTGGGCCATCAGCGCCAGCGCGGTCTTGTCCGGCACCCGTCCACAATCCGACAGGCCGGCGCCCACGATAGCGACCCGGTTCGCTGGCATACGTAATGGTTACCACATCGATAATGCCGTTAACGACTTGGTGGAATGAACGTTCTCAGTGGGCTACCGTGAGTGTGTGCGTAAACCACTGCGCGAGGCATTGCGCGGCGACGAGCTGGTGCTGTGTCTGGCGCTGATGAGCGCTCGCACTCCCGATGTCCCCGCGATCGCAGCAGCATGCGGATACGACGCGGTATACGTCGACCTCGAGCACACTTCCACATCACTGGAGACGGCGGCGATGCTTTGTGCGAGCGCATTGGGCGCAGGCATCTCGGCGTTGGTCCGCGTGCCGTCTCATGATCCGAGTGTCATCGCCCGTGTCATCGACAACGGCGCAACTGGAGTCATTGTGCCGCATGTGAATTCGAAAGAAGAGGCAGCGGCTGTCATCGATGCCGCGCGGTTTCCTCCGATCGGACACCGCTCCATTTCCGGGCCCAATGCGGTCAGCGGTTACCAGCCAAGGTCACCGGCCGAACTCACCGCTGTCCTCGAGCATCGCACGGTGGTCGCGGTGATGATCGAGACGCCCCAAGCGGTCGACGCCGCAGACGCCATCGCGGCTGTCGAGGGCATCGACGTGATCCTTCTCGGCCCCAGCGATCTGACGGCCGAAATGGGCATCCAGGGCGACTATGAGAATGACCATTTCCGCCATGCAGTAGAATCGGTCGCGGCGGCTTGTCGTGCACACGGCGTGGCGCTGGGAATAGCCGGCATTAAGTCCGTTGACCTGCTGAAACGCTTCACAGATCTGGGTCTGCGTTTCATTTCGGCAGGTACGGACATCGGGATGATGACCGAGGCGGCGACCGCCCGCGCAGACGCATTGCGAGAGCTCGACGGACGCCGCACAAGTAGTACC
>NZ_JCALCO010000012.1:0-158045 GCF_059812385.1 Mycobacterium sp. NGS58
GCTCGGCCCGCTCACGCTGCTCGTAGGCCTTGGCTTTGCCGCGGGCTTTCTCAGCGGCGGCTTCCTTCTTTCCAGCGTTGCGCTGGGCTTCCGCCTTGTCCTGCTGAGCCTTGCCCTCGTCGATCAGGCCGTCGTTGCCGATGATGATTCCGATGACCTGCTTGGTCTTGCCCAGGGCATCTTCGATGATGCCTCGAACGAGCTCGATCGGACCACTCTTGACGTCAACCATTGCAACTACCTCCCCATTGTCGGCTGGCTTCTCGTGGGTTTCCCGATCGTGGGTGCGACGCAAACGTTGCGGCAGCGTGTCACACACCACAAATTCAAGTCTTGCCACGTCGCCGACGTTTTGCGCGTCGAAAGAGTGAAGACGCCGGCGTTTCGCCGGCTACGGTCGCGTCAAATTGCGTCGCCGCCGGGCTGTCGATCCGAGGGTGGTCGAGCAACGCTTCGGCACCTGAAAATCGCAGTTTAGTCGGGGTTTTGCGCCCGGATGACGGCGCTTGTGGAATGCAGTACCGATAGGTATACAGTATGGGTACAAACTCGCCTGTTGGTCAGTTGTGAGGGGACCGTTTGATGAGCGCCGCCGACCCTGTGGTCACCGAGGAGGCGGTGCTGTATGAGACCACTGAAACAGGTGTTGCAATTCTGACGTTCAATCGTCCGGAGCGCCTGAACGCCTGGGGGCCCGACATCGCCGCCGGGTTCTATGCGGCGATCGACCGCGCCGAACAGGACCCAGTTGTCCGCGCCATCGTGTTGACCGGGCGGGGCCGGGGGTTTTGCGCCGGCGCGTATTTGGGCGCGCCGAGTTCGGCACCCAGCTACGGCGAGACGATGGAGAAAGCAGCTCAGACGGACCTGGCGGACTTGGTCGGGGAGCGCCCGCCCCATTTCGTGACGACGCTGCGCAAGCCGGTCATCGCGGCCATCAACGGTGCCTGTGTCGGCATCGGGTTGACCCAGGCGCTGATGTGCGACGTCCGGTTCGCGGCCACCGGCGCGAAGTTCGGCGCCGTATTCGCGCGCCGCGGCCTGATCGCGGAATTCGGCATTTCCTGGATACTGCCGCGGCTGACCAACTGGGGCGTGGCACTCGATCTGTTGCTGAGCGGGCGGACCTTTTTCGCCGAGGAGGCGGCCGAGTTGGGCCTCGTGAAAGAAGTTGTCGCTCCGGCCAGTTTGATGCAGCGTGCCCTGGAGTACGCCGAGGACATCGCCGCGAATTGCTCGCCGGCGTCCATGGCGGTGATCAAGAGGCAGGTCTACGGGGATGCGACCCGCGACGTCGACCAGGCCAACTCGCTCGCCGAAGTGTTGTTGCACGAGGCCATGCCGCGCCCGGACGTCATCGAGGGCATCACGAGTTTCCTCGAGAAGCGTCCGCCGCAATTCCCCTCGCTCGATTCGACCGACGCTTAGTGTTCGCCGGTAACGGCGGAAAGGATGATCATGGCTGACTTGGGTTACCAGGCGATTGACGTCGACAACCACTACTACGAGCCGCTGGACTCGTTCACCCGCCACCTGGACAAGAAATTCAAACGGCGCGGCGTCCACATGGTCAATGAGGGCAAGCGGACCTGGGCCGTGATCGGGGACCGCGTCAACCACTTCATCCCCAATCCCACCTTCGATCCGATCATCGTGCCGGGCTGCCTCGACCTGTTGTTCCGCGGCGAGATCCCGGAAGGCGTCGACCCCGCCTCGCTGATGAAGGTCGAACGGCTGGCCGAGCATCCCGAGTATCAGAACCGCGACGCCCGGATCGCGGTGATGGACACCCAGGACATCGAGACGGCGTTCATGCTGCCGACATTCGGGTGCGGGGTCGAGGAGGCGCTCAAGCACGACATCGAAGCGACGATGGCGTCGGTTCATGCGTTCAATCTGTGGCTCGACGAGGACTGGGGGTTCGACCGGCCCGATCGCCGAATCATTGCCGCGCCGATCATTTCGCTGGCCGACCCCGCCAGCGCCGGCGAAGAGGTCGAGTTCGTGTTGGCGCGCGGCGCCAAGCTGGTGCTGGTGCGGCCGGCGCCGGTCCCCGGCCTGGTCAAGCCGAGGTCACTGGGCGATCCCAGCCACGATCCGGTGTGGGCCCGGCTGGCCGAGGCCGGGGTGCCGGTCGGATTCCATCTGTCCGACAGCGGATATCTGCACATCGCGGCGGCCTGGGGCGGCAAGGCCACGTTCGAGGGCTTCGGGGCCAAAGATCCGCTGGATCAAATTCTCCTCGACGACCGGGCCATCCACGACACCATGGCCTCGATGATCGTGCACGGGGTGTTCACCCGTCACCCGAAACTCAAGGCGGTCAGCATCGAGAACGGCTCCTACTTCGTGCACCGGTTGATCAAGCGGCTGAAGAAGGCGGCGAACACCCAGCCCCAGTATTTCCCCGAAGACCCGGTGGAGCAGTTGCGCAACAACGTGTGGATCGCCCCCTACTACGAAGACGATCTGCCGGAGCTCGCCGAGGCCATCGGCGTCGACAAGATCTTGTTCGGCTCCGACTGGCCGCACGGGGAAGGCCTGGCATCGCCGGTGTCGTTCGCCGAGGAGCTGAAAACATTCAGTGCAGCCGACGTTCGAAAGATCATGCGGGACAACGCGCTTGACCTTCTTGGCGTCCAAGTCGGCTCGGCTGCCTGATCGGACCGAGGCCGGCTACGCCCGTGAGCGAATGGACCATAGGGGCGGTTCTTGACGAAATCGCCAACGTAATTCCCGACCGGACGATGACGGTCTGCGGCAGCCGCCGCAGCACCTTTCGCCAGTCGGCGGAGCGCACGCGCCGACTGGCGAACTTCCTGGCAGGAAACGGATTTGGAGCGCATCGGGAACGCGCGAGCTTGCACAACTGGGAATGCGGACAGGACCGGGTGGCGCTGGTCATGCACAACGATCTGTACCCCGACATGGTCGTCGGCTGCCTCAAGGCCCGGACCGTCCCGGTGAACATCAACTATCACTACACGCCACGCGAGGTCGGCGAGCTGCTCGACTACGTGCAACCCCGAGCGATCATTTACCACCGTGGGCTGGGCACGAAATTCGCCGATGTGCTGACAGATGCCGGCGTCGAGCTGTTGCTGTCGGTCGACGACGCTAGCGACGCCCCGGAACTGCCCGGCGCGGTGTCGTTGGATGACGCGCTGGCGCAGGGGAGCACCGATCAGAACGTGATGGCGTCCCCGGACGATCTGCTGATGATCTGCACCGGCGGCACGACCGGCCGGCCCAAGGGTGTGCTGTGGCGCCAGTCCGACATGTACGTGACGTCGATGGTGGGCGCCGACCATGCCTGCGCGCAGGAGATCCACGACAAGGTGCGTGGTAATGCCGGTGCCCCATGGTTCGCTGTCTCGCCGCTGATGCACGCGGCCGGCATGTGGACAGCGTTCGCGGCGATCATGGCGGGTACGCCGGTGGTGCTCTACGACACCTCGAAGAGGCTTGATCCGCACGTGGTCTGGGAGACGGCTCAACGTGAGAAGGTCGGCATGATGACCATGGTCGGCGACGCCTACGCCGCACCGCTGGTGGCGCAGTTTCGGGCTGGTTCCTACGACTTGTCGTCGCTGTATGCGATCGGCACCGGCGGTGCCGCAACGAATCCCAAGTATCAGCAAGCCCTGCTGGAATTGCTACCCCAGATCACCCTCATCAACGGCTATGGCTCATCGGAGACCGGAAACATGGGGTTCGGCCACAGCCGGCTCGGTACACAAGCGGACACCTTCACGTTGCGCGAGGGCGGACTGGTGCTTTCCGAGGACTACAGCCACTTCCTTACACCCGGTGAAACGGGGGTGGGCTGGGCCGCCAGGGAAGGGCGAATACCGTTGGGATATTTCGATGATCCCGACGCCACGCGTAAAACGTTTCCCGAGATCGACGGCAAACGGGTGGTGATATCCGGTGACAGGGCCGGATTGGAAGCCGACGGAACGTTGCGGCTGTTCGGCCGTGACTCGCTGGTCGTCAATACCGGCGGCGAGAAAGTGTTCGTCGAGGAAGTCGAAGAGGTGTTGCGCGCGCACCCGGCGATCGCCGATGCCCTGGTGGTCGGTCGCCCCAGCGAGCGCTGGGGAGAAGAACTCATTGCCCTCGTCGAACTCCGCGACGGAGCCGCCGCGGCCACCGAGGAGCTACACACGCTCTGCACGTCGCGACTGGCGCGGTTCAAGGCGCCCAAGGAGTTCGTCGTCGTCGAGCAGGTACAGCGCTTGGGCAACGGCAAGGCCGATTACCGTTGGGCGAAACGTCACGCGACAGCAAAGGCGCCGATGTCGACATGAAAGCTATCGATTGCCTGATCAACGTGCACTTCGGCGAGACTGAGCAGCAGCCCACCTGGATGCTGAAGGTGCGTGACGAATACTTCAAGGGGCCGGAGTCGATGTTCGAGCCGGTCGAATTGTCGAAGCTGCTCGAGGAAATGGACGCCCAAGGTGTGCGCAAGGCGATCCTGATGGACAACCTGGCCAAGCCGTCGGTGACCGCACGCAAGTTCGTCGAAGAGAAGCCCGACCGCTTCGCGCTGGCGATGGGCGGGGTCAACCTGCTGCGCCCGATGCCGTCCCTGCGGGAACTCTCTTCCATCGTCAGTGACCTGCCCGTTGTCTATGCCGTTGTGGGACCGAGCTTTTGGGGTGACGGTCAGTACGCGCCCAGCGACGCCGTGTATTACCCGCTCTACACCAAGTGCGCCGAGCTCGAACTGCCGCTGTGTATCAACACCGGCATTCCCGGGCCGCCCATCCCCGGCGAGGTGCAGAACCCGATCCACCTGGACCGGGTCTGCGTTCGATTCCCCGAACTGAAGCTGTGCATGATTCACGGTGCGGATCCGTGGTGGGACATCGCGATCAGGCTGCTGATCAAATACGCCAACCTGCGGTTGATGACGTCGGCGTGGTCGCCGAAGCGGTTGCCGGACAGCCTGCTGCATTACATGCGGACTCGCGGACAGAACAAGGTGATCTTCGCCTCCGACTGGCCGGTGCTGAAAATGCATCGTGTCGTTCCCGAAGCGGCCGGGTTGGACCTGCCTGACGACGTGCTCGACAACTACCTCTACAACAATGCCCAGGAATTCTTCTTCGGTGGCCGGAAGGAAGGCTGAGGATGGACCGCTATGAACTACGTAGGCTCGACTACAGCCTGACGTCGGATCACGAGGCGCTGCAGGCCGCCTACCGCGATTTCTTCAAGACGCATTGTTCGATCGAAACCGTGCGCGCCGCCGAGGAAACCGGCTTCGATAAGAACCTGTGGGAACGGTTGTGCGCCATGGGTGCAACGACCATGGCCGTCCCGGAATCCGCGGGCGGGGACGGTGCGACGCTGGTCGACCTGACCTTGGTGGCCGAGGAGATAGGCCGGTCGCTGGCGCCGGTCCCGTGGATCGACCAGGTCTGCACCGCACGGCTGCTCGCGCGTCTCGGCGGGGTCGAAGCCGACGTCGTGCACGGCAGGCGTCTCGCCGCATTCGATCCGCAGCAGGACAGCGTGTCTGGTGTTCGGCTCCTGCCCACCGGATCGATCGCCGACCAGATCGTCGTGCGCGATGGTGACGACGTCGTCGCGCTGACGTTCGGCACGCGCCCGGCCAAGGTGGACAACATCGGCCGGTTACCGATGGCCTGGGTCGACCCGGCGACGGCTGACACCCGCACCGTGCTGGCCGGCGGATCCGACGCGTTGGCGGAATATCAGCGGGCGCTGGACGAATGGCGGGTGCTGAGCGCGGCGGCCTTGGTGGGCCTGGTGGAGGCAACCATGACGATCGCGGCCGAGTTCGCCAAGACCCGCTACACGCTCGGGGTTCCCATCTCGACGCTGCAGGGGATCTCTCATCCGCTGGCCAACATCGCGATCACCGTGCAGGGCGGCCGCAACCTGGTGCGGCGGGCGGCCTGGTTCCTGGACAACGAGCCGCACGAGCGACCGGAGCTGGCGCCCTCGGCATTCGTGTTCATGGCGGAGGAGGCGCCAAAGGCCGCGACCATGGCGGTGCATATCCAAGGCGGACTTGGCGTTTCGGCCGAGGCCGCGGCGACGGCGTACCTGGTGCGCGCCCGTGGCTGGGCACTGGCCGGTGGGGATCCCGGCGCCAGCGCCAAGTACATCGGCGAGCTGGTCGCGGCACGCGAAAGTGGAAGGGGCGCATAAGTGGATTTCTCACGAGTCACGCTGTCCGACGACGATCAGCGCTTTCTCGAAGAGGTGCGCGATTTTCTGCGCACGCACGTGACTGAGGACGTCAAGCGCCGGGACCGGGAAACCGGCGACAACTTCGACGAGGGGGTGCACCTGGCTTTTGGTGCCGCCGGCTACCTCGAACGCGAATGGAAGCCGGAGGCCGACGGTGGCTTCAGCCGGCTGCGCCGCCGAATCTGGGAGCTGGAAAAGCGGCGCGCGCACGTGCCGTGGGTGACCTGGGGTACCACCGCCATGGTGGCGCGTTCGGTCGCGAGGTTCGGCTCCGCCGAGTTGCGCGACGAAGTGCTGCCAGGCGTCTTCAGCGGGCACGTCCGGTTGTGCCTGGGCTACACCGAACCCGAGGGCGGGTCCGACATCGCAACCTGCAAGACCCGCGCGGTGCGGGAGGCGGATGGATCAACCTGGATTATCAATGGCTCCAAGATGTTCACCACCGGTGCGCACAACTGCCAGTACGTCTTTCTCATCACCAATACCGATCCGGACGCTCAAAAGCACAAGAGCCTGACCATGTTCCTGGTTCCGCTGAGCTCATCGGGCATCGAGATCCAGGGCATTCGCACCGTCGACGGCGATCGCACCAACATCGTCTACTACAGCGATGTGCGCGTCGATGACAAGTACCGGCTGGGCGACGTGAACGCGGGCTGGACGGTGTTGCGCGAACCCCTCAACACCGAGCACGGGGCGGTGGCGGCCGCCCCGGACGGGCTGCAGGACGTGTCGATCATGATGCACCAGGCCGGTTTCATGGCGGACGCCCTGGACAAGGCCGCAGCCAAAGTGGGCGAGCGGGATCCGAACGGGCGCAGGCTGATCGATGATTCGGCGGTGGCGTATCGCTTGGGCCGCAGCGCGGCGCGGATGGAAGCGTCATTGAGCGCGCCCAGCATCTTCGGGCGCGTCGCCCTGGCGCAGACGATGCGTGACATCTCTCCGGACCTGATGGACATCCTGGGTACCGCGTCGACCCTGCCTCTGGGCACCGACGGCGCGGCCGACAACGGGGCGGCGGAATACGTCTACCGGTTCGCCCCGCTGGTCGGGATTTACGGCGGCACCCTCGAGGTGTTCCGCAACATGATCGCGCAATACATGCTGGGCCTGGGAAAGCCGGCGTACGCGCCGGTCGCGCGGAAAGCCTCCTAGACTGCGCCGAACGTGAACTGCCAGCGGCCGCCTTCGGCGTGTCGCACCGCCAGTTCACGCTCGGCGCAAGGGGATTGCGGTCAGGTCGTGAGGATGGTCGCCGCGGCGGTGCCCGGGGCGCCGTACAACTGGGCGAATCCGACCTTCGGGCTGCCGGGCACCTGACGCTCGCCCGCCTCGCCGCGGAGTTGGCGGACGAGTTCGTGGATCTGCCGCAGGCCGGAGGCGCCGATGGGCTCGCCGTTGGCGATCAGTCCACCGTCGGTGTTGACCGGCATCGCGCCGTTGATCTCGGTCGCGCCGTCGGCCAGGAGCTTCTCCTGATCGCCGTGCTCGCAGAACCCGCACTCGGCCATGTGGATGATCTCGGCGCCGGCGTCGGTATCCTGCAACTGGATGACGTCGACGTCGTCGGGCGAGACGCCCGCCCTTTCGAATGCGCCGCGAGCGGCGTAAACCGTTGGCGCCACGTCCTCATCGACGGGTGCGCAGGCGGTGTTGACCTCGTAGGCCCCGTAGCGGCGCGTGCGGACCTCCACCGCCCGCAGGTAGACGGGCTTGGAGGTATAGCGGTGTGCGACGTCCGCTCGGCACATGACCACGGCGGCGGCACCCTCGTCGGGCGCGCAGAACATGTATTGGGTCAGTGGATAATTGAGCATCGCCGAGTTCAGGATGTCTTCTTCGGAGATCGGCTTCCGGCGAAATGCGTTGGGGTTTATGGCCCCGTTGCGAAAGTTCTTGGCGGCGACCTTGGCCAGGGTCTGCTGGGAGACGCCGTGCTCGTGCAGGTAGCGGTTGGCTTTCATGCCGAAGAACTGGGTGGTCAGGTACTGCCCGTTCTCCGCATACCAGCGCGGCATTCCGACCAGTGCGGGGTCCTCGGTGAATGCTCCGCGCGGGTGCTTATCCAGGCCGACGGCGATACCGATGTCGTAGTCGCCCAGCCGAATGCCGTCGGCGCACGCCTTGGCGGCACTGGCGGCGGTCGCACAGGCATTGAACACGTTGGTGAACGGGATGCCGGTCAGACCGACCATGCCGACGATCGCGTCCGGGTTTGCCACCGTCCAGCTCCCGCCGGTGGCGAACTGGACGTCCTGCCAGGCGATTCCGGCATCGGCGATCGCGGCGAGGATGGCGTCGACGCCCATCTGCATTGCCGACTTGCCCTCGAAGCGCCCGAAGGGGTGCAACCCCACGCCGATGATGGCGACGTCATTCATGGGCGCCACTCCTCTCCCCCGCAAGCGGGAGGTACCCCCACATCGCTACGCTCTGCATCGTCGTGGCGCGATTCACGCAATAGCTCCCGCATTCTTCAGTTCCTCGATCCGGTCCCAGTCCATGCCGAGCTCCATCAGGACCAGCTCGGTGTGCTCGCTGGCCTGCGGGGCCCGGGTCGTCGTCAACGGCTCGTGATTGAACTGAACGGGGCCGCGGACCACGCGGAACGGCTTGCCGCCGCCGGCGAGCTCGACTTCGGCGATCATGTCATTGGCGATCGCCTGCTCGTCGTCGACGAGGTCGATGAGGCTCTGGAACGGCGCCCATTGGCCCTTCATCGTCTTGAGGTGCTGCCGCCAATAACCAAAGCTCTTGCCGGCGAATGCCTTTGCGATCAGCTCGGAAGCGGCGTCGGCGTTTTGAATCAAGGGCAGCACGTCGGCGAAGCGCGGGTCGTCGGCCGCTTCGGGAATGCCCAGGTGTTCGAACGTGTCGCGGATCAGCCCGGTTGGGCTGATGATGCACAGGTTGATCGTGCCGCCGTCGGAGGTTTCGTAGTTGCCCATGAAGGGATTCACCGAGGGGGCGCCGGACCCCGGCATGGGGGTGCGCATGACCTCACCGGTCTCCATACCCTGCGTCACGCTGGCGCCGGCCGCCCACCATGCCGTGCTCAGCAGTGATACGTCGAGTTCGACCGCTTCACCGGTGCGCTCGCGATGCAGTAGCGCGGCCGAGATGCCGCCGGCGATGAACATGCCCCCGATGGAATCGCCGAATGCGGGAATGCCTTGCCCTAGTGCGCCACCCAGCTCCTCGGGCGTCAGGGCATAGCCGATGCCGCTGCGCGTCCAGAACGCCGTGCCGTCATAGCCGCCGGTGTCGCGCTCGGCCCCTTTGTCGCCGTAGGCCGAGCCGCGGGCATACACGATGTTCGGGTTCACCGCGCGAATGTGTTCGACTTCGAACTTGTGCTTCTGGCGTTGTGCGGGCTTGTAGTTCGTCAGAAACACGTCGGCGGTCTTGGCCAGCTCGTAGATCACTTCCTGGCCGCCGGGTGTAGAGACGTCGATCCCGACGCTGCGTTTGCCCCGGTTGGGATGCTCCATCAGCGGGTGTCGTTCCGGATCGATCTGAATCCCACCCATATTCAGGAAGCCGCGCTGGGTATCACCGCGCGCCGGGTGTTCGACTTTGATGACGTCGGCTCCCCAGTCGGCCAGGATGGCTCCCGCCGCCGGAACGAAGGTGAACTGCGCAAGCTCCAGGACCCGAAAGCCCGTCATGACTTTGACCATTTTGCCGACCCTACTTCGGGTCGAACGTCACCGGAAGCGCATTCGGTGACCGGAACGGCTGGCCGTGGATGTGCGGGTCATCCTCGGTCAGCAAGGTGAGGTTGGTCAGCCGGTCCAACAGGCATTCTATCGCGACGCGCGTCTCCAGCCGCGCCAGATGCAAACCCAGGCAGGTGTGCTCACCGGCGGCGAATGAGATGTGGGGTATGTGCTTGCGCAAGATGTCGAACTCGTCGGACCGTTCCCAGCGTCGCTCGTCGCGGTTCGCCGAACCGATGCACACCTCGATCACCGACCGTGCCGGAATCTTCACGCCTTCCATTTCGGTGTCTTCGGTCGTGAAGCGTTGCACGACGGTCAGCGGTGTCTCGTAGCGCAGTCCCTCCTCGATGGCCGGTGCCAACAGGTCGCGGTCGGCTTGCAGCGCGGCGAATTGCTCCGGGTGTGTCAGCAGCAGGCACAAGAGGTTTCCCGACGATCGGTAAGTCGTTTCCAAGCCGGCAGGCAGCAGCAGACGAAGGAACGAGTAAATGGCTTCGTCGGTAAGCTTTTCGCCGTCGATCTCCGCGGTGACCAGGTCACCGATGATGTCCTCGGTGGGCTTGGATTTGCGCTGTTCGATCTGTTCGAGGAAGTAGTCCTTGAGTGCGGTCGACGCCTCGAAGGCACCCTCGTAATTGACGTGGTAGCTGATCAACTGCACGGCGCGCTTGCGGAACATCGGCAGGTCGTCGGCCGGTAGGCCCAGCAGCTTGGCGATGACGCGGGTGGGGAATTCGAAGGTGAAGTTCCGGATCAGGTCGGCGCGACCCGTCTCGATGAACTCGTCGATCAGGGCATTGCAGATCGGCCGCACGATGGTGGGTTCCCAACGGGCCAGTGCCTTGGACTTGAACGCCGCGGAGACCAGGTTGCGGTGCTCGCGGTGTTTCTTCCCCTCCATCGCCAGAATCGTCGGCCCCATGAACAGGCCGATCGTCTTGTCGTAGGGCTTGGAGGTGAATACCCGGCCATCCCGAAACACCGTGTTGACCGCGTCGAACGACATCGCGGAGTACTCCTGCTTGGGCCGCAGCGACTCCGGCGTCTTGGAGTAGTCCATCACCGTGCCGGCGAACACGCCGGCCACCCGCCGCTTGCGAGCGAAGAACGGGTAAGGGTCACGCAGGCTGACGGTCTCGTCGCCGGTGTGAACGTTGGTCGTCACTTGATCTCCAGCATCTTGATGCTCAACACGGTTCGAGCGGCTATTCGTGCGATCGTACTGTAATTATTACAGTAGGCAATATGGGCACGGCCGTCTGAAGGCGCGGGCATTACGAGTTTCCGCGGCGAGCTGCCGGATCACCGGTCAGCCATGCACCGCCTGCTCGCGCGCCCACCGATAGTCGGCCTTACCCGACGGGCTGCGCTCGATGACCGGACGGAACACGATCGCTTTGGGGAGTTTGTAGCGCGCCAGCGTCTGCGCGGCGTGCGCCACCAGTTCCCCGGACTCGACGCCGGTGCCCGGTGCGAGCGCCACCACGGCGACGACCTCTTGCCCCCATCGCTCGCTAGGCCGGCCGGCGACCACCACGTCGGCCACCGCCGGATGCGACGCGATGGCCGTCTCGACCTCCTCGACGAAGATCTTCTCGCCGCCGGAGTTGATGGTCACCGAATCCCGGCCCAGTAACTCGATGGAGCCGTCGGTGCCGTGACGCGCGCGGTCACCGGGAACGGCGTACCGCACGCCGTCGATCACCGGAAATGTCTTGGCCGTCTTGGCCGCATCGCCCTTGTAACCGAGCGGAACGTAGCCGCGCTGCGCCAGCCAGCCCATCCCGTCGTGGCCCGGCTCCAGAATCGCGGTCAGGTCCTCGGCGGCCACGAAGGTGTCCGGCCCGGCGTTGAACCTGCCGGTCGCTACCGCTCCCGAGGTCGACATGTGGTGCATCTGCGCCCCGGTCTCCGACGACCCGACGCCGTCGACGACCACGGCGTTCGGCACCGTTTCGATCAAGCGTTGCTTGACGTACGGGGTCAGCAGCGCACCGCCGTTGGCGACGACGGCCAGCGACGACACGTCGGCGATCCCCTTCTCGATCGCGGCGACCAAGGGGCGCGCCATCGCATCGCCAACCACCGTGACGACCATGACCTTTTCCCGCTCGATGGTGCGCACCACGTCGTTGGCGTCCAGATGATCGACGACTGTGGGGAAGACGACGGACTGCCCCGTGGTGATCGCGGTCATCACGCTCCACTGGGCCGCACCGTGGATCAGCGGGGGCAGGATCATCAGCTTGGTGCCCGGGCCCGAGGCAGCACGTTCGACGATCTCGTCGATGGAGCTCGACGGCTCGCCGGTCATGAGATTCCGACCTCCGAAGGACGTCATGAAAATGTCGTGCTGGCGCCACAGCACGCCCTTCGGCATCCCCGTCGTGCCGCCGGTGTACAGGACGTACAGGTCATCGGCGGAGTGCCGTACCGGCGGCGGTTCCGGCGGCGCCGACGCCAGGGCCACCTCGTAATCTACTGCGCCCTCGAGCAATTCGTTGTCCGAATCGTCGGCGATCTGGATCAGTACGCGCAGCTGTGGCAGGTCCGGCAAGATCTCTGCCACCCGCGGTGCGAACGCGGCGTGGTAGAGCAGCGCGGTCGCCCCGGAATCCGCCAGCAGGTATCGCAGCTCGCTCTTCACGTAGCGGAAGTTGACGTTGAACGGGGCGACTCGCGCCCCGAAGCTGCCGAGCAATGCCTCGACGAATTCGTTTCCGTTGTAGGCGTAGAGCCCCAGCAGGTCCTGGCCCACCTCGTGGCCGCTCAGCGTGGAGCGCTCGGTGTAGCAGCCCAGCCCCTGCGAGTGCAGATACGCGGCCAGTCGGTTGGCGCGTCCGATCACCTGCCGGTAGGTGTACCGCCGATCGCCCTGAATGATCAGCTCCCGGTCGGGGATTGCGGCGGCGACGGCTTTCGCGACCGCCGGAACCGTGAATGTCGTTGTGGTGTCGGACATCGTGCCTCTCACGGCTGGTGGGGTAGCAAACGAACCATCAGGCCGTTGGCTTCGCTGAGCAGGGTTCCATCGGCCGCTATCATAGTAGCGTCAATGAAAACCTTCCTGCGGTCGACGCGTGTGATGCGGCCGTGAGCCGTCAGTGGCTGGTCGATGGGGGTGATGTTGCGAAAGTCGACGTGCAGGTAGGCCGTGCGCGTCGGGCGGATGTCCGCGGTGGTCACGACCATGCCGAACAGCCAGTCGTAGAACAGCGGGATCATGCCACCGTGCACGGCCCGGTTCCCACCGATGTGGGAGGTGCTGAAGTGACCGGCCATCCGCACGCCGTCGGGACCGGACTCGGTCACCATCCAGGGCGGCATCAGGGGATGGGCCAACCCGGGCAGGCTCAGCACCCGCCCGGCCACCGCCTGGGTCTCCGGGACCTGGTGGCCGTCCAACAGCGCGCAGGCCTTCTCCAGGTGCGAGGTCGCGGCCTCCCACAGCGCGGGGTCGGGCTTGGTGGACACGGTCAGGTCCTGCAGGCGGCGCAGCGCCGCGATGAACGGGCCCAGTTCTTCCGGCGCGTCCTCGACTGGCCTGACGTCGGGGAATCCGCCGCGAACCTCCGGCGCTGTCTCGGTCATCGCATTCCTTCGTCCCATGCCCGGATCAGATCGTCGGTGCTGGTGAGGGTGGCCAGCAGCGACAACGTGTTGGCGATCATCGCTGCACCATAGTCGGCGGGTACGCCGGCCACGGCGTCGCGGGGCAGGACGACTCGGTAGGCGGCGTTGACGGCGTCCATGACGAGATTGGGAATCGCGATGTTCAGCGAAACACCGACGACGACGATGGTCGACACCCCGAGATTGCGCAGCACCGCGTCCAGGTCCGTGCCGCCCATCGGGCCCACGCCGTGCCACCGGTGTAACACCAAATCCGAAGGCTCCGGCCCTAATTCGGGCAGTAGCTCCGCGCCCGGCGTGCCGGGCGTGATGCCTACCCGATTGCCGCCGCCCATCGCGAAGATCTTCGCGTTGTGATTGGAGCCGAGCCCGTCGGGCCGCCGCCGCACCAGGCAGTGCACGACGCGCACCCCGGCCGCTCGGGCCGCGGGCAGGAGGCGTGCGATGTTGGGCAGCGCCTCGCGGCGGGCTTCCTCGGCGAGCATCGCCAGCCCGGCATCGGGTCCCATGACCGCAACCTGGCACTCCTGGGTGACGATCGCGGTGTGCGCGGGTGCGACCAGTCCGGCCAGCCGGTCCGTCATGCGGGGGCGCCCGCCGAGGCGACGTCATAGAACTGCGTGGCCCATTTCCTCAGCGCCATATAACCTTTCGCATCCACCTTCGACAGCGGGGGGTGTTCCACGTACTTCTGGTAGCGCCAGATCTGCAGATCGTCGAATACCGTGAACAGGAATTGTTTCTCGATGATCTCGCGCAGTTTGCCCTCGGGAACGTTCGCGGTGTCCCTGGGTAGCCGCGGCCACCAGATCGAGTAGAACAAGTCCGAGCATTCGTCGTCGACCGGCGTGCAGGTGAAGATCAGCCGACGGTTCTGTGCGCCCTCGAATACGCTGATCGCGCCGCCGAGGCCGAAGAGGTGGCTGTGGAACCGCAACGCGAGATCGTCGGGATTGTCGCTCCGCGCATCGGGCCATCCCGCGATGAACTGCCATTCCGGGCCGACCATCTTCCAGTCCAGCACCCTGGGCGTCACGGTGGCGTGGTGCAGCGCTCGGACTTCGCCGCCGGGAAACTCCGGAGACCAGCCGACCATGAACCAGCCGGTGACTTTCCAGGTGAAGGAGACTTTCACGGCCGGCGCCTCTCGTGATCGTTGATACTAAATCTATTACAGTATAGATTTCAGCAGTCCGGCGCGGGCCCGGCAAGGAGTGAAATGACGACAGCGGCTGACTAAATTCACTACACCGGCTTCAAACTGGCTTAGCAAGGTGGGCGACATGGCGACGGCAATGAGCGGACTGGGCCTGGCTCAAGATGTGGCCCGCGAGCTGGGAATGCTGATGCCGCGCACCGTGGCCGGCCTGCGGGAGTCGACCGGCTGGGCCCCGCTATCGCCCCGCGGGGCGCGCCAGTTCGGCGAGGCGATGCTCGACGAACTGGTGCTGAGCGCCTTCTCACTGCTGGGCGGAAGTCCCGCGGCGATGCGGTCACCGGATGCGTGCACCGCGGCGGCCGACGAACTCTCGTCGCTGGGTATTGACCGGGCGCACGCCGACCCGAAACCGTTGCGGCCCAGCTCGATACGCAAGCGCAGTATCGCGGGCCTAGGCTATGAACGTATGGCCTTCGAGCATGACCCGACGTTGCCGGCCATGCTTGAGGCCGACGGACTGGGTGGCCCGGCACGAGCGGTGGTGCGCCTGTGTCGGCACCACGACGGACCCCGCCCATGGCTGGTCTGGGTGCACGGTGCCGGGCAGGGTGGTGATGAGGACTTGCTGTTGACCCGGATTGGACGCATACATCACAAACTGGGCTTCAACGTCGCGCTGCCGGTGCAGCCCGGCCATGGCTGCCGGCGACGCCAATGGCCTGCATATCCCGATATGGATCCGCTGGGCAACGTGGCGGGCATGATGCGCGTGGTGTCCGAGGTTCGCGCGGTCGTGCGCTGGGTGCAGCCGCAAGCCACCGCCGTTGTGGTGGCAGGGATTTCGATGGGTACTCCAGTGGCCGCGCTGGTGTCCCACCTGGAGAAGCAGATCGATGCGGTCGCCCTCTGCACGCCGATCCTGGGGCTCAACGCGATGATCGCGCGGCACCTACAACGGTGGGGGTCGTCGCGCGACGGATTCCGCGAGTTGCTGGAATCCCCCGTGGTCACCCGGCTGACCTCGGTGATCGACCCGCTGGCGGTGACCCCATCCCCGCCGCCGGATCGCCGGCTGATCGTCGGGGCATGGCACGACCGGATGGCGATGCGTGAGCCCGCCAATGCGTTACAGGAACGCTGGGGCGGCCGACTGTACTGGTACGACGGAAGCCATGTCGGGCACATCTTCTCCCGGCGCGTGCAGCGCGTCATCGACCAATTTCTGCGCGACGTGGCTGTGCGCCAAGTAGACGCTGCGGTGCTCGACTGATGGCGCCCACGTGGACCGCGCGAACGGTGGTCGAGCTCTACAACCTCGTCGTGTGGAACGAGCGCAACATCGACCTTGCCGATGAGCTATTGGCCCACAGTGTTATTCGGCACGAGGTCGGCGGCGCGCGTACGCTGACCCACGCTGAAGCGGTGCAGCGGGTGGTGGACATGTGGCAGCTGGCCGATTCGTTGCGCTTCGACCTCAACGTCGTCATCGAGGGCGAGGACGGCGAGCACGTGGCCATCGTCTACGACTCGACTATTACGACCAAGGATGGCACCGAGACCAACATCGCCGGCATGGAGGTGTTCCGAGTGGTCGATGGCAAGATAACCGAGGTCTGGAACTGCGGCTACCAGCAAGGGGTTTGGAATTGAGTGACGGTGCGCTTGATGAACTGGGCTTCTATCTGCTGGCCGGCGCCGGTGGTGAGGGTCCGGCGACATTGATGGACGAGGCCCGTCGCGGCGAGGAACTCGGCTTCGGCACCGCCTTCATCTCCGAGCGGTGGAACGTCAAAGAGGCGTCGTCTCTGGTCGGGGCGGCCTGCGCGGTCACCAAGCGGATGCAAATCGCCACGGCCGCAACCAATCACAACACCCGCCATCCCCTGATCACCGGTTCCTGGGCGACCACGATGCATCGCCTGTCCGGCGGCCGGTTCACCCTGGGTGTCGGCCGCGGCATCGCCGCGATCTACGGGGCCTTCGGCATCCCCGCGGTGACGACGGCGCAGATGGAGGACTGGGCCCAGGTGATGCGCCGGCTGTGGCACGGTGAGCTGATCTTCAACCACGACGGCCCGATGGGTAAGTACCCCATCCTGTTCCTCGATCCCGACTTCAACGAGGACATCCGGCTGGCGCTGGTGGCTTTTGGGCTCAACACGCTCGCGCTGGGCGGGCGTGTGTTCGACGATGTCATACTGCACACCTACTTCACCCCGGAGACCTTGCAGCGCAGCGTCACAACCGTGAAGTCGGCAGCGGAGAAGGCGGGCCGCGACCCGGACAGCGTGCGGGTGTGGTCGTGCTTCGCCACCGTCGGTGACCATCTCCCCGAAGAACTCCGCCTCAAGAAGACCGTGGCGCGCCTGGCCACCTATCTGCAGGGCTACGGCGATCTGCTGGTTCGGACCAACGACTGGGATCCCGCCGTGCTGCAACGATTCCGGGAAGACCCGGTGGTCACCTCGGTCGCGGGCGGGATCGATCACAAGGGCACGGCCGAGCAGATCGAGCACATCGCGACGCTGATTCCCGACGAATGGCTGGAGCCATCGGCCACCGGGTCGGCGCAGCAGTGCGTGGATCGCATCCGCAAGGAATTCGATTACGGGGCCGACGCGGTCATCATGCACGGTGCCACGCCCGACGAGCTCGAGCCGATCGTCGCGGCCTATCGGACCGCGGGGACCTAGCCAATTGCCCGCCTCTCAGCGACAACCCGGAGAGGCTGTCGCTCGGAGGCGGGCAAAACCTGGCATGCCTCAGCGCGCGCCGCTCACGGCATGATGACTGTCCGGGTCACCGGCACGGCGGCGGCTTGCCTGCTGGACAGGCCACGCTTCAAAGCGGCCAGCAGGGCATCACGTGTCTCACGCGGATCGATGAGTTCGTCGAACCCCATGTGTTCGGCCGACCGATAGGACGCCTGCAACTCGGCCTCGCGCAACTTCGCGGTGACGTCCTCGCCTGCGTGCGTCGCCCGGCCCAGCGCGGCCGCGCTCATGGCGCCCATCGTGGCGCCGGGGTAGGCGAAGGTCGCGGCCTGGCTGTCGAAGCCCAGTAGGGACATGACCATAGAGCCGAATCCGTATGCCTTACGCAGCGTCACGTGGAGCTTCAGCGTGGTGGCCGCCGTCTGCGCGGCAAACATCCGCGCCCCGGCGCGCAACACCCCGCTGCGCTCGGAGCGGCTGCCGGGCAGCATGCCCGGATTGTCGGCGAGGAAGACGATGGGCAGGTGGAACGAGTCGGCCACCAGGATGAAGTGCGCCGCCTTGTCCGCGGCCGCGGCGTCGATGGACCCGGCGAGCACCTGAGGTTGGTTGGCCACCACCGCGACCGGGTGACCACCGAGATGGGCCAGCGCGCAGATGATCGCCTTGCCGTACTGCGGCTGGACTTCGAACCAGTCGGGCCGGTCGAAGATCACGTCGAGCACGGCGCGCATGTCGTAGACACGGCGATTGTCGCGGGACACGATGTCGAGCAACTCCGGCGTCGCTCGTGGCTCACTGTCCTCGTCCTGCGGCAACGATGCCGGGTACGACCATGCGCTCGGCGGAAAGTAGGACAGGTAGCGCCGGACATCGTCGAGCACCGCTTCGTCGTCCTCGGCGACGTTGTGGATCACCCCGCTGGGCAGAGCGACATCCGGTCCACCGAGGTCCTCTTTCGAAATGTCTTCTCCGGTAGACTCTTTGACGACGGGCGGCCCGGCGGTGAAGATCGCGCCCTGCCTGCTCATGATCCGGAAGTCGCAGACCGGGGCCACCAGCGCGCCGTGCCCGGCCGACGGCCCGAGTACGGCGCCGACGGTCGGGACGCGGCCCGAGCACTGCGCCTGGGCCAGTAGGTCGGTGGGGGTGCGGCCGTAATGCCCGCCGCCGGGACGAAAGCCGGCGCCTTCGAGCAGCATCACCAGCGGGATCTTGTCGCGCAGCGCCAGTTCGGCGATCCGGTACCGCTTGGAGTTGCCGCCGGGTCCGATGCTGCCCGCCATGGTGGTGAAGTCCTCGGCGCCCAGCATCACCGGTGAGCCGTTGATCTCACCGGAGCCGACGATCAGGCCGTCGGCCGCGATCTCCCCACCGACCAGGGTGCCGAGCTCGCGGAATGTGCCCGGGTCGAGGAGGTAGTCGACGCGGGCGCGGGCGTCGAGCTTGCCCTTGTTGTGGTGCTTGTCGAGTCGCTCCGGCCCGCCCATTGCCCGCGCGTGCTGACGGCGACGCTCCAGGTCCTCGAGCGTTTCTTCCCAATCCCGGGCTTTCGGCATGCCTCTGTCCTACCTCATGGAGGATTCGTCGCGCGACCAAATTTGCAGGGTCACATACTGGATTGCTTACTGTAAAGTTACCCGCATGCCCGGAGCCGCCCGCCTCAAGGTCGACGGGGGCATTCCCAATCGGCTCGCGGAGGTGGCCGACGCGTCCGCCGCTTTGGAAGAACGCGGCTATGACGGGGGCTGGACGGCCGAAACCAATCACGACCCTTTCCTTCCGTTGCTGCTGGCCGCGGAACACACCTCGCGCCTAGAACTTGGCACCAACATCGCGGTCGCATTCGCGCGTAATCCGATGATCGTCGCCAACGTCGGCTGGGATCTGCAGGCGTACTCGAAGGGGCGGTTCATCCTCGGGCTGGGAACCCAGATCCAGCCGCACATCGAAAAGCGGTTCAGCATGCCGTGGAGTCATCCGGCGCGCCGGATGGCCGAATTCGTGTCTGCGTTGCGTGCCATCTGGTCGGCATGGGCGGACGGCACCAAACTTCGCTTCGAGGGCGATTTCTACACCCACAAGATCATGACGCCGATGTTCACCCCCGAGCCGCAGCCATATCCGCCGCCGAAGATCTTTCTGGCCGCCGTGGGGGAAGCGATGACCGAGATGTGCGGCGAGGTGGCCGACGGTCACCTGGGACACCCGATGGTCTCCAAGCGCTACCTCGACGAGGTGACCGTGCCGGCGCTGCTGCGCGGGATGCAACGGAGCGGACGCGACCGCGGCGACTTCGAGGTGTCGTGCGAAGTGCTCGTCGCCACCGGTCGCGACGACGCCGAACTGGCCACCGCCACCGCCACGGTGCGCAAGCAGATCGCCTTCTACGGCTCGACACCGGCCTACCGCAAGGTTCTCGACCTGCACGGCTGGGGCGAGCTGCACAGCGAACTGCACCGCCTTTCGCTCGCGGGGGAGTGGGACGCGATGGGATCGCTCATCGACGACGAGATGCTTGCGGCCTTCGCCGTTGTGGGACCGGTCGACAGCATCGCCGCTGGGCTGAGGAACCGTTGCGAGGGCGCGGTCGACCGAATCCTGCCGATCTTCCTGACCACTTCTGCGACCTGTATTACCGCCGCCTTAAAGGAGTTTCACCAGTGAGCGCACCGACGATGGACGAGGCCGCGAAGCTATTGGCGGACCCGTTGGCGTACACCGACGAGCGGCGGCTGCACGCCGGGCTGACGCACCTGCGGGCCCACGCCCCGGTGGCCTGGGTGGACGTTCCGCACTACCGGCCGTTCTGGGCGATCACCAAACACGCCGACATCATGGACATCGAACGCGAAAACATGCTTTTCACCAACTGGCCGCGGCCCGTACTGACGACCGCGGCGGGCGATGACATGCAGGCCGCCGCCGGTGTACGCACGCTGATCCATCTGGACGATCCCCAACACCGCGTGGTGCGCGCAATCGGATCCGACTGGTTTCGCCCAAAGGCGATGCGGGCGTTGAAGCTTCGTGTCGCCGAACTGGCCAAGATCTACGTCGACAAGATGATGGCAGCGGGCCCCGAATGTGACTTCGTTCAGGAAGTCGCCGTCAATTACCCGCTCTACGTGATCATGTCGCTGCTGGGGCTGCCGGAGGCCGATTTTCCGCGCATGCTCAAGCTCACCCAGGAGTTGTTCGGCAGTGACGACTCCGAATTCAAACGGGGCAGCACGAACGAGGATCAGCTGCCGGCGTTGTTGGATATGTTCGGATACTTCAACGGTGTGACGGCGTCTCGCCGCGAACATCCGACCGAGGACCTCGCGTCGGCGATCGCGAACGCCCGCGTCGACGGCGAACCCCTCTCGGACATCGACACCGTTTCCTACTATCTGATCGTGGCCACCGCGGGCCACGACACCACGAGTGCGACCATCTCCGGTGGCCTGCAAGCGCTCATCGAGAATCCCGACCAGCGCCACCGGCTGCGCGAAAACCTGGACCTGATGCCGCTGGCCACCGAGGAGATGATCCGCTGGGTGACCCCGGTCAAGGAATTCATGCGGACCGCCGCCAAGGACACCACGGTGCGTGGAGTGCCCATCGCCGCGGGGGACTCGGTGCTGCTGTCCTACGTATCGGCCAACCGCGACGAGGACGTCTTCGTCGATCCGTTCCGCTTCGACGTCGGCCGTGACCCCAACAAGCACCTGGCGTTCGGCTACGGTGTGCACTTCTGCATGGGTGCCGCGCTGGCCCGCATGGAGGTCAGCAGTTTCTTCGCCGAGCTGCTGCCGCGGCTCAAATCCATTGAACTGAGCGGTGACCCGCAACTGGTCGCCACCACCTTCGTCGGCGGGCTCAAACATCTACCGGTTCGGTACTCGCTGGCTTGAGTGCGGCGACCCCTCGACCGGAGGTGTTCGCGCGCCCGCTGTCGCTACACTCCCCGTGGAGGTCGAGGCAATGGCGCGTAGGACGATTGTCATCACCGGCGCCAGCGACGGCATCGGCGCCGCCGCGGCCCGCCGGATCAGCCACGGCGGCGGCAACGTGGTACTGGTGGGACGCTCGCAGAGCAAGACCGCGGCCGTCGCCGCGGAGCTCGACGCCGACTACTTCGCCGCTGACTTCGCCGACCTGTCTCAGGTGCGGGCCCTGGCGGACAAAATCCGGTCCGAGTACCCGCGCATCGACGTGCTGGGCAACAACGCCGGGGGAGTGTTCACCAAGCCGCGGCGGACGGCCGACGGCCATGAGATCACTCTCCAAGTCAACTACCTGGCGCCGTTCCTGCTCACCACGCAGTTGCTGGACGTTCTGGTCGGTTCGCGAGCCACGATCGTCAACACGTCCAGTTCGTCTCAGCGACTGTTGCGCAAAGTCAAGCTCGCTGATTTCGATGCAACGGACCGGCGCCGGCCCAGCACCGCCTATGCATTGGCGAAGCTGGCAAACATCTTGTTCACCAAAGAATTGCATCGGCGCTTCTCCGCCGACGGTCTTTCGGTGGCGGTGGTACACCCGGGTTTCGTCAACACCAACATCGGCCAATCATCTGGCTCGCGGTTCCTGACCGCCATGCAACGGACGCCGGTCAGTCGGATGATCAAATCGGCGGATCACGGCGCCGATCAGCTGGTCTGGCTGGCCACGAGCGTGCCCGGCATCGACTGGACCTCCGGCGAATACTACGCGAAAGGCAAAGTTGCCAAGCCCAATCGGGCGGCCGGCGATCCCGTCCTGGCACGCGAATTGTGGGATCACACTATGGCCAAGGTCGTTTGAGAGCTGGCAACGTCGGAGGCTCGGTACTCGAGAGGAAGCTCATGCTAGGGATCCATCACGCGGCGATCTGCACCGCCGACATCGAACTTTCGATGAAGTTCTGGCGCGACGGCCTGGGATTCACCGAACTGTTCGGCCACACCTTCACCGGCGACTGGCCAGAACTGTTCGGCGCGAAGACCGATCGGCTTCAGTCGGTATTCCTCGGCGATCCGCAGGCACCAGATACAGGGATCGTCGAGCTGGTTGGGTTTGAGGGCGCCGGCGAAGCGCAGCCCGCATCGGTGGGCCCCCGGCACGGCTTCTTCTTGCTCTCGGTGCAGCGCGATGTGGACGAAACACTCTCAGCGCTGGCCGGATTGGGCTTCACCGACGGTGTTCGCCGGATCACCGTTGCGGCCCCGGCGGGAAAGTCCGTCCCGATGGCCGTCATCACCGCACCCGATGGAGTAGTGGTCGAGTTGATCGGGCCCGCGCAATGAGCGCCTCGAGCGCCGTGGTGACGGGGGGCGCCTCTGGGATCGGGTGGGAGGTCACCCGACGGCTGCGCGACGCCGGCCACGATGTCGTGGTGTGGGATCTGTCCGGTGGCGACGTCGTCTGCGACGTCAGCGATCCCGACGCGGTGTCGGCGGCGATGGAACGAACCGTGCGCGAGCACGGCACGCCGACCCGGGTAGTCACCTGCGCCGCGATCGGTGCTTCGGGTTTGTTGCTCGAACAGCCGCTCGACGAGTGGCAAAGGGTGCTGTCGACAAACCTGACCGGCACCTGGCTCACCATTCGTGCCGCGGCGCGAGCCATGATCGACGCCGCGGTTGGCGGCTCCATCGTGGCGGTCTCCAGCATCAGCGCCACCGTCGCCGACCGGGACATGGGAGCGTACTGCGTCTCGAAGGCGGGGGTGAACATGCTGGTGAAGGTCGCCGCCGAGGAATGGGGCGGCCATGGCATCCGGGTAAACGCAGTGGGTCCCGGGGTCACTCGCACACCGATGCTGCCCAATCCCGAGGCCCTGCCCGGTTGGGTGGAGGGGCTTTCCGAAAGAACCGTACTGGGCGGGCGGGGGAGGCTTCCGATGTCGCCGCCGCTATCGCGGGCGTCCTCGAATTACCCTGGGTGACCGGCCAAATCGTGCATGCCGACGGCGGCTTGGCGCTACACAGCCCGATCGACGCGTATGGGCAGTTGCAGCGGGTGCTGAACCGCTGGAAATAACCTCAGGCGATCCCGAAATCGATGACGCCCCGGACTATCCTGCCGTTGAGCAGATCGTCGTAGGCGTCGTTGACCTCATCGAGGCGATAACGCTTGGTGATCATCTCGTCGAGCTGAAGCTGGCCGGTCTCATAGAGCCGGGCCAGCCGGGAGATGTCCGCCTTCGGGTTGCACGAGCCGAATATGGTGCCCGCCAACGTCTTATTCATCAGGATGAAGTCCTGGAGATCGATCTTGACCGACCGGGTCAACTGCGAGGTCATGCCGGTGAGCACGCAGGTGCCGCCCTTGCGGGTGAGCTGCACCGCGTCGCGGACGTCCTCGGCGGTGATCAGCGACGGTGACACCACGACCGCGTCGGCCATCACTCCGTACGTCAGGCCCCGCACCAGATCCAGCGCCTCGGCGATCGTGCCCGCGCTGTGCGTCGCCCCGAATCGCAGCGCCGACTTCTGTTTGAACTCCACCGGGTCGACGGCCACTATCTGGGCGGCGCCGTTGATCCGGGCACCCTGGATCGCGCCCGTGCCGATCCCGCCGACGCCGATCACCACAACGGTATCGCCGGCGCGCATGCTCGAGCGGTTGGCGACCGAACCGTAACCGGTGGGGATGGCGCAGGACAGCAGCGCGCTCGAGGTCAGTGGCAGGTGCTGTTCGATCTTCACCAGTGAATTCGTGGACACCACGGTGTGTTCGGCGAAAGCGCCGATTTTGGCGATGTGACCCAGC
Organism: Mycobacterium sp. NGS58; assembly: GCF_059812385.1. NCBI lineage: Bacteria > Bacillati > Actinomycetota > Actinomycetes > Mycobacteriales > Mycobacteriaceae > Mycobacterium > Mycobacterium sp. NGS58. The sequence continues at coordinate 24,201 of NZ_JCALCO010000012.1, forward strand.
TTGTGGCCGTCGGCGGTGTGGTGGCGGAAGGTGCCGTCGGTCGGCATCCCGGGGATCATCGTGCCGATCCCGACGTCGCAAAGGTACTCGATTCCACTTGCGCACCAACGGCATTGGCCGCACACGGCGACGAACGACATCACCACGTGGTCTCCGGGGGCGAAGTCGGTGACACCGGGGCCGATTTCCCGCACGATGCCGGACCCCTCGTGGCCGCCGATCGTCGGGAACATGGTCGGCAGCCCCATCGACCGCATCACCTCGTTGGGCGCTGACATGTCGCCTTTGAGGATGTGGTCGTCGGAGTGGCACAAGCCGGCCGCCGCCATCTGCACCAGGACCTCGCCGGTCTTGGGGGGATCGAGCTCGAAATCCTCGACGGACCAAGGCCCGCCGACGTCGTGCAGGATCGCCGCGCGGCTTCTCATGCGGCGGGGACGAACGTGACCGGAAGTTTGTTCGGCGACCGGAAGGTCAGCCCGACGATCTTGGATTCCACTCCCGTTCCGTCATCGGGTACGAACGCCAGATGGTCGACGCGGTCGAAAAGGCTGTTCAGGATGACGCGCGTTTCCAGCCGGGCCAAGTGCATGCCGAGGCACATATGGATACCCCCGGCGAAGGCGATGTGGGCTTGGCGCGGCCGGCGGATGTCGAACGTATTCGGATCGGTCCAGCGGCTCTCGTCGCGATTGGCCGAGCCCATACACATGTCGATCTGAGCCTCGGCCGGAATGGCCTTGCCGCCGATCTCGACCTCCTCGGTCGTGGTGCGCATGACCATGGTCAGCGGCGTTTCGAACCGTAGGCCCTCCTCGATCGCCATCGGGATCAACGACCGGTCCTGGGTGACCATGGCCAATTGTTCGGGATGGGTCAGGAGCAGGTAGAGCAGATTGCCCGATGAGCGATACGTGGTTTCCAGGCCCGCCGGCAGCAGCAACCGCAAAAACGCGATGATGGCCTCGTCGGTGAGTTTCTCCCCGTCGATCTCGGCGGCAACCAGGTCGCCGATGATGTCATCGGTGAGCCTGCGCCGGCGCTGCTCGACTTGTTTGAGGAAGTAGCCGTGGAGCTCGTTGGCGGCGTTCAATCCCGCCACGATGTCGGTTGGGATCGAGATCAGGTCGAGGGACAACCGCCTGAAGAAGTCCAGATCTTCAGCGGGCAGACCGAGCAGCGTCGAGATGATCCGCGTAGGAAATTCGAAAGTCAGCGCCTTCACCAGATCGGCATGCCCGTCGTTCTTGATTTCGTCGACCAGCTGATCGCAGACCGGCCCGATGACCGAGGGTTCCCAGCGCTCCAGCGCGGTTGCCCGAAACGCCTTGGCCACCAGGTTGCGGTGATCGTGATGCTCCCTGCCGCCCATCGCCAGGATGGTGTGTCCCATCACCAACCCGATCGTCTTGTCGTAGGCGGCTGACGTGAAGATCCGGTCGTCGCGAAAGGCTTGGGATACACCGTCGTAATCAAAGAGGACCCACTCGTCACTGGGCCGCAGCTCTTCGGGCAGCTGGCTGTTATCGCTCAGCGAACCGTGCCATACCGGGTCGGTGTGGCGCATGTGCTCAAAGAACGGGTACGGGCTGAGTTCGCCGGTGAAATCGAGTGTGGGTACAACGGGCTGCCCGTTCGAGCCAGTGCTGAGCGTCATCAGCGCTCCTCCTGAAACAACCGATAAGGCCGTTCACGCGGACCGGACTGCGAGTGCCCGCGAAATCCACGGCGATGTAACCGAGCTGAAAATAGCTATCATAGTATAGATAGCAACGAAGCCCAACGACGCGTCGGTCGGCGGGCCGGACGCACCCGATGTAGACGTGCTGACGGCCGACCGGATACGGCCCCGTTTCTACCGCGACGCCCGCTCGCCGGGCTCGTTTCGCGCCGGCGGCCACCTGGTGTGTCAGCGCGTAAATGCGCAGGTCTACCTTGAAGGTGGCTTCCGTCAAGGCTCACCTTGCGGACCGCCGTTGAGCCCGCACGACGAGCCCGAAGATGAGTTGATATGACACAGACCAACCCGGCCCGCCCACACGGCCTCAACCGCCTCGATCCGGTGCTGCGCGATGCGGCCCTGGAGCTGGGCGCCTTCGAATTTCGCGCCGAGACGCTGCCCGCAGAGCGGGAGCACGCCAACCTGCTGGCCGCGCAGCGCTCCGCAGCGGCCGACACCACTGGCATCTGTGTCGATTCGCGATCGATCGCCGGTCCGGACGGTCAGCAGCTCGGCCTGCGCTTGTATCGCGGCCGCACGGAATCCCCAGCGCCGCTGCTGCTGTACGCCCATGGCGGCGGATTCGTCACCGGAAACTTGGAGACCGACCATGCGCACTGTGTGGAGCTGGCCCGTGACGGCGGTTGCCTGGTGGTTTCGGTCGACTACCGGCTCGCCCCCGAAAATCCGTGCCCGGCAGCACTCGACGATGTGGAAGCGGCTTTCCGTTACGCCACCGAAAATAGCGCCGAGTTGGACGCCGACGCCGGCCGCATCGCGGTAATGGGCCGCGATGCCGGTGCGGCGCTGGTCGCGAGTCTGACGCAGCGCATGTTCGACGAGGAAGGTCCGGCCATCCTGATGCAGATCCTGCACCAGCCGATGCTCGATTCCGACGCCACGCCCTCGCGCCGCGAGTTCCAGCGCACTCCGGGCCTGAACGGACCGGCCGTGAGCCGGGCGTGGAACCACTATCTGGGCCACGCCAGCGCCAACGGTCAGCACGTGCCCGCGCACCGGGCCAATCTCGAGGGCCTGCCGCCCACGTTCGTCAGCTGCTCTGAGATCGATCCGTGCCGCGACGAGGCCATCGACTATGCCAACCGGCTGTTGCACGCGTACGTCCACACCGAACTGCATGTGATCGCCGCGACCTTCCACGGCTTCGACTCGATGGTGCCCGATTGGGTGGTTTCCCAGGAGAATCGGGCGCTGCACGCGCAGGCGCTTCGCCGCGTCTTCGCCATGTAGCGCAACCGGATTCCGGCGGCCCCGACGACCGTGCCATATCCCGTGGTCGATCGCCTCGTTCCGGTTTTTATCGATTGACCTCCGGTATCTCTTACCGTATTAGGCGTTGCTAACATCAGAATCGCCAGCCAACCGAGGACCGATCGGGCGGATATCAAACACTCAAACCGTTTCCGTTGCAGCCGCAGCGATCGAATGTCAAGAAGGACCCCCTCGGCATCATGACCACCCTGGACTCTCCCGAAAAGATCCTCTTCACCTCGACCACCCAGGCGTTCCTGGAGAAGGAAGCGCCCCTGCGGCGGGTTCGGGAACTGCACGCGGCGGGGACGTCGTTCGACCCCGCGTGGTGGCGACGCGCCGCCGAACTCGGCTGGACGGGTCTGCTCGTGCCGGAGGAGATGGGCGGCGGCAGCGTCTCGGAGAACGGCTTCGCCGATCTGGCGATGGTCGCCGAGCAACTCGGCAAGACAGTGGCCCCCGGACCGCTGTATCCGGTCAGTACGGTGCTGGCCGGCCTCGTCGGGTGCACGAACTCCGACGAGCACGCCGGCACCATCGAGGCGCTGATATCGGGCGAATCCGTGGCGTCGTGGGCGGTCTGTGAGCCGGGGGAGGGCTGGGCGCCGCTGAAGCCGTCGGTCACGGCCACCGAAACCGACTCCGGCTACCGCATCGACGGTGTCAAGGACCGCGTCGAGGCGGGCGCCCAGAGTGCGGTTCTACTGGTGGTGGCGCGCAGCGGCACCAACCCCGCCGAGATTCGTCAGTTTCTTGTCCCGACGGACGCGTTAGGGGTCCGCGTCGAACCCCAGCAGTCGGTCGATCTGGTCAAGCAATACGCCCGGGTGCACTTCGACGGTGTCGCGGTGCCACGATCGGCGGCCGTCGGTACCGCCGACGAGACGGCTGCACTCGTCGATCGACAAAGCCAGATCGCGCAGGTGCTGCAATGCGCCGAGGTGGTCGGCGCCCTGCAGACGGTGTTCGATTTCACCGTGCAGTGGGCGCTGGACCGACACACTTTTGGCCGTCCGTTGGCGTCCTACCAGGCCCTCAAACACAAATTCGCGGACATGAAACTCTGGCTGGAAGCCTGTCGCGCCACCACCTCGGCTGCGGTCGCAGACGTGGCCGCCCTCGCGCCGGAAGCGAATCTGTCGGCCAGCATCGCCAAATCCTACGTGGGCGAGATGGCGGGTCAGGTCGTGCAGGCGTGTGTGCAGATGCATGGCGGCATCGGCGTCACCTGGGAACACGACCTGCACCTGTACCTCCGCCGGATCACGTTGTATCGCGGCACATTCGGGACGCCGGAGGAGCATAATCTGCGCGTATACGAGTGGGAAAAGGCGGGTCGTTCGGCGAAATGATGAGCATCCGATGACGCCGACCGAGTCCGTTGCGGAGTTCGCCGCCCGGGCCAGGGCGTGGCTGGCGGACAACATGCCCGCCATCGACAGTGAGGCCCCGCCCGCCGCGCCGCGCGACGAGGAACGATCGTGGCTGAGGGCCAGGGAACTGCAAAAGCGGTTGTATGACGGCGGATTCGCCGGCATCTGCTTTCCCCGTGAGTACGGCGGACTTGGGCTGGACTACGAGTACCAGATGGCATTCGACGTCGAATCCCTCGATTATGAAATGCCGTTGATCCTCAACACCCCGACGTTCACCATCTGCTGCGCCACGCTGCTCGACACCGGCAGCGAAGACCAGAAAAGGCAGCACATCGCCGCCGCGCTGCGCGGCGAGGAAGTGCTGGTGCAGTTGTTGAGTGAACCCAGCGGCGGATCGGACCTGGCGGGTGTGCTCACCCGGGCCGAGCGGCGCGGTGACCGTTGGATCATCAACGGCGCCAAGACCTGGAGCACGAGCGCGTTCGCCGCCGATTACGGCCTGTGTCTGGCCCGTACCGACTGGGATGTGCCCAAGCACGAGGGCCTGACGATGTTCCTGGTGCCCATCGCGCATCCGGGAATCACATTGCGGCACATCACGATGCTGAGCGGATCAAAAGAATTCTGCGAAGAGTTCCTCGACGGCGTCGACGTCGGAGACGACGCTGTCGTCGGGGAGGTCAACGGCGGCTGGGCGGTGGCGTCCCGGCAGCTGTACCACGAACGCCGGGCGGTGGGGCAGGGGTCCGAATTCGCCAGCGGCAGTGGCAGCGAGGGCGGCAACGCGATCCCCGTCGACTACGTGGCGCTTGCGGAGAAGACCGGGCAAGCCGACAACGAACGCGTGCACGAGATGGCCGGTCGCGCCCTGGTGCACCGCGCGGTGGCCGAACAACTGATCGGGCACGTGTATCGCTGCGTCAGAGACGGCGTGCTGCCGCCGGCCGCCGGAACACTCATCAGGCTGTTTCACTCCGAAACCACGACCACCGGTGTCGACACGGCGCTGGCGATCGCGGGAAGTGCCGGCGTGGTGGGGGAGCAGGGCGCCGGACTCGAAACGGGCCTGCGGTATCTATCCCGTCAGACCGTTGCCATCGGCGGCGGCACCACGGAGATGGCCCGCAACGTCATCGGCGAGCGGGTCTTGGGCTTCCCACGGGAATACGCCGCGGACCGCGGGGTGCCGTTCAATCAGGTGCGGCACGGCGAGCGGGCGGATCGGGCCTAACCCTCGGCGACGAGGTTCTCGGCGAGGCCGCTGACCACCGGGAGCTGCACCAGCGATAAGACGTGGTGCGCAGGGCTTCCCGGCGGGGCCACCAGCACGTACTCGCTGCCCTGTCGGTGCGCGCGCTCGCGGGCGGCCGCCAGCGCGCTGACACCGGCCGATCCGAGGTGGGTGACACCGGTGAGATCGACCGTCAATGGTGCGACGCCGGAACGGCTTTCGACCGCGATCTGACGGTCCAGCGTGGAAGCGGTGTTCGAGTCGACGTCGCCGCTGACCTCGATGCGCCCCGGCTCGCTGACCTTGGAGACGAATTCCGCGTTGACCGACCGCCGGTTGGTAGCCCGGGCGACCGCTGAATCCGTGACGAAATTCGCCGACCGTGAAAGTAGATGCGTCACCCTGGCGGTCGTGCCATCGGCTCCACGACTGACGTGCGCTTCCGACACCAGGGCCTCGGCCACGGCGAGGCCGCGGCCCCGGCCCGCCTCGCCCTCGCGGTGATCCTTCCACCGTCCATGGTCGGTCACCGAGGCGTGTAGGTGGCCATCGCCGGACAGCGTTGCCTCGACGATGACGCCGTCGGGAACTTCTGTGCCATAACCGTGCTCGACCGCGTTCTCGACGAACTCCGATATCGCATGTACCACATCGGAGATGTCGTCGGTGTCCGCGCCGATCTCCGACAGCCATTGCCTGAGGCGGGTCCTCACTGTGCGCGCGGCCCGGATGGTCGCATCAACTGTCAGGTGCAGCGGTGGGGGTGGTGTGCGGCGTTGCGCCGCAAGAAGCGTCACGTCGTCGCTGTAGCCCGTCGAACGCAGCAACAATTCCAACGTCTCCGAACAGATTCGGTCGATCGGCCGTACCGATGTCTCGATGACGAAGCCGCGCTGGCCGCCGACGATATTTGCGGTCAGCTCGGCGAACTCGGCTGTGCTGGCGCCCAGTGGCCGGCCGGGTCTTTCGATCAGGCCGTCGGTGTAAAGCAGGATCGAGTCGCCCACGTCGAGGAATTCGGTGCGGACCGGAAAGCCGATCCCACTGCCGAGTGGACCCGCGCCGGAAGGCTCGAGATAGCGGGCGGTCGCGTCCGCCGTGACCAGTAACGGCGGCGGATGTCCGGCGGTGCAGTAGCTGAATTCTCCGGTACCGAAGTCGAGGGAACCGACGCAGATCGTGGCGGTGTTCGAGCCGGGGACGTGCTTGCGGAATCGGTCGACAGCCTCGAGGGCCTCAGCGATCGGGTACCCCGCCACGACCTGCATCCGCAGCGCGGTCCGCAGCTGCGACATCACCGCCGCCGCTTGAACGCCGTGCCCGACGACATCCCCGACGACGAGCGCCAGCCGGTCGCCGAGCGGTATCGCGTCGAACCAGTCGCCGCCGGCCGCGGTGTCCTCCGCGGCGACGAGGTACTGCGCGGTCACGTCCGCGCCGGGAATGATCGGCACTGACGGCGCCAGTAGCGCCTGCTGCATCACGGTGGCGGAATCGCGGACGTTGCGGTACCGCTTCGACATCTCCTCGAGGCGTGCGTCGGCGGTCATCCGGGTCTGCACCCGGCTCGTGACGTCGACGAAGGCCAGCTGTACGCCCTCTATCGAGCCGTCCGCTGCGCGGCGCGGCGTGACGATGAAGTCGAAGAAGTGCTCCTGGGCGCGGCCCTCGCCTTCGAAGTCGGCCTGCACCCGCCATTCTGTGCCCGATTGGGTCTCGCCCGTTTGATACACCCGATCGAACAGCTGAAAAATCTGTTGGCTCTCCAGCTCGGGATAAACCTCGCGTGCGAGTAGCCCAATTGGATCAATTGCCGGGCCGAGTGCTCGGTAAGCCGCATTGGTCGCGACAAATCGGTGGTCGGGCCCTTCAAGTCCGACCAACAGCGCCGGAACATTCTCGAAGACGCGGCGTACGTCGTCTGCCGCACCGACGGATCTGTCCCAATCGTTTTCGGCCACCATCCGGCCGTTCCTCCTAGCGGCCTCCGGGCAGCCCGCAGGGCGGGGCGGGTCGAAAACCGGTTCAAAAGGGCTGACCTATTTGCACACGTAGTCGTTCAGATTAGCAATTGTTGTGGCGCGCGCATCCATCGGTTGATAGGCGCCTCAAAGGTGTCGGCAATGTAGGTGACAAATGGATTGACGGCTGCGAAAACCGCGAGCCGTGAATCCGCGGAGCGGCCCGTTTGCGTGCCTGCGAGGCGGGTACCTCGCAGACGTGGCCGATCTCGTGGCGCGACGCACGATGGCGCTCTGGCGGCGTCTCCTGTCGTCACCTGTGCTGACCTTGAACGGCTGGGTGGCGTTCAACCTGCCGCGCGCCGTGACCGCACTGGGCGGGGCGCTGCTGACCGGGCTGGTCGCGGTGCACGTCTACGTCCTGATCGCGGAGCCGGACCTGCCGGGTTATTTCGCCGCCTACGTGCTGGTGCTGGCGGCGGGATGCCTGACCGCCGCGAGTGCCACCGTGGTCGGTATCAAACCCTCTGTGCCCCAGGCGGGTTGGTATCTCGGCAGTATGACCTGCTTGGCCTTTCTCGCCGTGTATCTGGTCACCCGCTGGGTCAGCCTGCCCGGTCTCGTAACGGTGACCGGCCGATGGGACTTCGCGCCCGGAACGTTGGGGATGGCCTGCGCGGCGGGGTTCATCGCCGTGCACACGACCGTGCTGTCGGGCATCAACGTCGCCTACCCGCGACGCCAACAGTGGTACGACTGACGGAGTTCGGCATGACAACGTTGGACTATCCGGCATGGCTGCGCATCGATCACTGGCTGAACGTTTTGTTCGTGACGCTGATTCTGCGCAGCGGTATCGAGATACTGGCGACCCACCCCAAGTTGTACTGGCACGACGACAGCAAGCCGGGCACCGAGTGGGCACGCTTCACCCGAAAGGTGATGCCGCGGGACAGGATCTACGACACCCTTGACGAGGAAGAGGACTACAGCCCGTTCATTTCGTTGCCCGGTCGCGCACAGCTGGGCATGGGCCGGCACTGGCACTTTTTTGTGGTCATCTGCTGGATCCTGCTGGGCCTGTCCTACTACATCCTGTTGTTCGCCACCGGCCAATGGCATCGTTACTGGCCCGCCTCGTGGTCGATCTTCCCCGAAGCATGGGACGACATCGTCACCTACCTGACGTTCAACTTGCCGCCGACGTTGCCCGGTGAGCCATTGGACGCCATGCAGAAGCTCACCTATGCCGGGGTCGTCTTTGTCCTTGCGCCGTTTCAGATCCTGACCGGGGCCGCACAGTCGCCGGCGATCGAGGCCCGGTTCCCTTGGTACGTCCGAATGTGGGGCGGCCGCCAATGGGCCCGCAGCTTGCACTTTCTGGGCCTTATCGCGTTCCTGGTCTTCATCGTGATTCACCTGTCGATGATTTTCTTCTGGGGATGGGGCAGACTCACCGCGTCGATGATCTTCGGCGCGGTCCGTAACACGCACTGGGCCACTGCCATCTCGCTGCTGATCATCGCGGCGATCGTCGCCGTCCACGTCGCGGCGACCGTCTGGAGCCTGCGCAACCCACGGTCGGTGCAGCGCGTGCTGGGTGCGGTCGTCACCGCGGCCCGTATGCTGCTGCTCAGGCCGCTGAACTCCCGGCAGAACTATCCCTCGCACAAGATCTCCAAACAGCACCGAGTCAACGGGAAGCCGCCCACCAGCACGGAATACAAAGTGATGGCGGTGCACAACTTCGTGGACTGGCGGCTGCGGGTCGGCGGGTTGGTGGAAAACCCGGTGAGCCTGGACCTCGGCGCGCTGCGCGCGCTGGCCGAGTCCGAAACGCAGTGCGTGATGCACAACTGCGTCCAGGGCTGGACCAGCATCGGCGAATGGACCGGAGTGCATCTGCATCAGCTCGTGGACTTGGTACGGCCGCTGCCTCAGGCTCGTTACATCTGCTTTTTGACCATGCAGGACAACAGCACCGACGAGCCGGCATCACACGGCGGAGGTCAGTTCTACGAGGTGCTCGACCTGGAGTTCGCCGACAAGCCGCAGACGCTGCTCGCTTATGAAATGAACGGCGCGCCGCTGCCCATCAAACACGGTGCGCCCTTGCGCCTAAGGGTGGAAACCCAGGTCGGTTTCAAAATGGCCAAGTGGATCAACCAGATCGAATTCGTCGACGACTACACCGGGATCGGCATGGGCACCGGCGGCTGGCGCGAGGATCGCGTGTACTACGACAAGGACGTGGAAATCTGAGATGACCGAACGGCTGACCGACGGAGTCGGGGTACGGCCCGAGCTGATCAGCTTGGACGCGGTGGCCCATCATCGCGTACACGAGCAGATCGCAGCGAAGGGTGGGCACTGCGAGGCTTGCGGTGCAACGGATTTCGCCATCGGCGAAGCGCTCTATCTGGGTTTTTTGTTCTTGAACGAAGATGCCGACGCCTACATGGTGGCGCTCACCTGCCGCAACCCGGACTGTCCCAAGCCGCGGACCGCGATCAGATTGCGCGACACAGACTTTCTCACTTACGTCGGAAGCGACTCGGGCGCTTCCGGGGGCGCTGCCCCTTAGCATCACCGTCCGTCGAATCCGGAAGTCGCGGCCGGGCCAGGTCGAATCGCTCTATCAGCGGTGACAACTCGCGAAGCTGGTCGCACAGCGATCGGAACCGCCGCTGGTCGTCATCGCCGAGTTGTCCCAGCGAACCGTAATACGCCACGCGCGGCAGTCGTCCCGCAAGCGCGGTACCCCACCTGATGCTCAGGTCGTAGATCTCTTCGTCGTCGACATCTTCGCGCTGCCCGAGTTTTTGGAGCGCCTCGATCTGCTCGGTGACAACGGCGACGTCGTCATCGATACTGACCGGCTTTCCGTGCGATTCGACGCTCATCTGTCCTCCTCGTCCTAATGCGCCTCAATGACCCTCGCGCACCACGTGGCGAATACCCCTTTCGCGTGACCGCACGCCGGCACGACACACCGGATCCCCGCGAGGTGACGGCGTCGCCCGCTGTCACGACCGCACCCGTTTACGCCCGGCGCCGGAGGGTACCTGTCCGACACTGTGCATCCGACTCGTCGGCACACCGATGGCTCGCCGCAGTCGCGAGTCCTGATTGGATTTCCTCTTCGGTTCGAAGGAGGTAGCGATGAGTGGCCTAGCAGTGCAGTTCTTCGACGGGTGGGAGCCCGCCGCCTACGCTGCCCTCAAGGCGCTGGCCTTGTTCGGCACGGCGGTCGCGGCTTTCCGGCTCGTGCTGCGGCGAACCATCGCCGAGTTCACGCCGTTCGACTGGGTAACGGCAGTAGCGGTCGGCGCCATCGTAGGACGTACCGCGACTGCCGCCGACACCTCGTGGTTCACCGGGACCGCAGCGTTGCTCACTCTGATCGCCGCCCACGACCTCGTCGCGCGGCTGCGCCCGATCCCATGGGTTCGCCGACTCGTTGACCCACCCGTGCGAATTCTGATCAGCGACGGCCGAGTCGAAGACGCGAATTTGAAGCGCTGCAGGCTGACTCGGGCAGATTTGGACGCTATCCTGCGCCAGCACGGTCAACAAACGCCCGCCGGCGTTCGCCTCGCGGTGTTCGAGACCAAAGGGGTGGTCTCGGTTTTCTCCGATGCCGAGCCGTCCGGCACCCTCGACCGATCAGGCTGAGACCGGTTTCTTCGCCGGCGCGGAAACCTTCATGAGCTTCATCAGGTTGCCGCCCATGATCTTGGCGATGTCGGATTCGGAGAAGTCGGTGAGTTCGTCGACGAAACTGATCGGGTCTTTCAGGCCCTCGGGGTGCGGCCAGTCGGAGCCGAACAGCACCCGGTCGGTGCCGACCATGTTGACGATCTCGGTGAAGCGGTCCTCCCAGAACGGGGTGATGTACACGCACCGCTTGAACGCCTCGATCGGGTCTTCGCTGAATGACTGGGGCATCTTCTTGTAAACACCCTTGAGGCCCTTGAAGAGGTCCGGCACCCAGTCCGCACCGTTTTCGATCGACAGGATCCGCAGCTCCGGGTTGCGCGACAGCGCGCCGTGACACACCAGCGCACCCATCGCGTCCAAGATCGGCCGGTGACCCATCGCGAAACTGCGGAACGGGGTCGGCTTGAACGGCAGGAACTCGTCACCGGGCTCCCACACGTTCGCGAATTCGGAATAACCGCTGTCCGAAGCGTGCATTGACACCGGGATCTCGGCCTTGATGCAGGCCTGCCAGAACGGGTCGAACTCCTCGAGCCCGAACGACCGGCTGCCCTTATAGCCGGGTACCGGCGCCGGGCGAACCAGCACGGTGCGCGCCCCGCGCTCGAGACACCACTGGAGTTCTTCCAGTGCGCGGTCCACGATCGGGAGGGTGATCACCGGGGTGGCGAAGATGCGGTCTTGGTAGTTGAACGTCCACTGCTCGTGCATCCACTCGTTCAGCGCGTGGATGACGTCGTGCGTCATCTCCGGGTCATCCTTCATGCGCTCCTCGACCAGACTGGCCAGCGTCGGGAACATCAGGGCGTAGTCGATGCCGAGTTCGTCCATGACTTCGCGGCGGGCGCCCGGCTCGCGAAAGGCGGGGATCGCCTTCATCGGCTCGCCCAATATCTCGCGGTAGCTCTTGCCCTGCGCGCCGTTGCGGAAGTAGTCCTCCTGGGCGCCTGGCTTGGCGACCTTCTCGAAGGTCGGGTTGGGGATGTACTCGCTGATGTGGCCGCGCACCACGATTTTGGTGCGGCCGCGAACCTGCACGTAGTCGATGACGTTCTTGCGCTTGGCTGGGAGGTATTTGGTCAGCGCTTCCTGCGGCTCGTACATGTGGTTGTCGGCGTCGAACACGGGAAAGGAAAGTTCGCGCGAGGGCATGGCGATCTCCTTGTAAAAGTCTTGGATTCTCTATCGCTGGTAATGACGTTACCACTTTTATGTAATCAGGTGTACGGCCGGCTCAGGTGCCCGGCCAGCTGGGGAGCTTCGGTGTGGCCCCCTCGATGACGGCGAAGTTGACCGTCGCCGTCGCCAACAGCTCGTCGTCGCCGTCTCCGTAGATGTCGACCTGCATCACCATCGCCCGCCGGCCGGAACGCAACATCCGGGGCACCGCGAAGGCCGCGCCCTGCCGTACCGGCCGCAGGTAGCGGATGAACAGGTCCGCGGTGGTCATCGTGGTGCCGGGTTGCAGATAGTCCAGCCCGAATTGTCCGCCCGCCACATCCACGAGCGTGGCGATCAGCCCGCCCTGCAGCGCGCCCGACGTGTTGACGACCGCGGGACTCACCGGCATGGTCATGGCGAATTCGCCGTTGCGGCTGCCGGGACGCATGCCGATCTGGCTGAACAGCTCGGCCAGCGACGGAGCGGCCGATTCCTCGTCGGTGTCGCGGATGCCAAGGGCGCGACTGCAGAAGTCATAGAGCTGGCCGACATCGACCGGTGTCCCGTTCAATTCCGAGCCGAGCCAATGCAATCGCTGCGCACCCATCACCGTCTGCATGACGATGGCCGCCGCGGCGCCGACGTCCAAACCCGGGTTGAAGACTCCCTCCGTGATGCCCTGCCCGACGATGTCGCGAATCAGGCCGTGCAGCGGAGACAGTACCCGGGCGTAGTCGCGAGGGCGGGTCTCGGCCAGGTGCTGGTTGTAGAGGGTCAACGCGCGATTGAGACTGTCCTGGGTGCTCGATTCCGGTTGCTGGCTGAGCCGGTCGATCAGCCATTTCAGTGCCGAGGTGCTGTCCAGGTTCGCGGTTTCGGCGCGCCACGTCCGCGCCGATTGGGCGATGGTTCGATCGAACAGCGCCAGCAGTAACTCGTCCTTGCTGCTGAAGTGTTGGTAGAAAGCTCGGAGCGACGTCTTCGAGCGCGCGACCACCTCTTGCACGGTGAAGTCGGTGCGTCCCGTTTCACCCAGTATCGCGACGGCCGTTTTGATGAAGCGGTCGCCACGGGTGATCTCCACCTCGTCTTCGGGGTCGGCCATGAGCGCTTGGTCCCCTTCCATAGCGCGCAGGTCGCGCTATGAGAATGAGATTACCGCGCGTTGCGCCCGGGCCATACAGCTCGATTGGCCTCCGAGTGTGGGCGTCGGAGAGCGCCTAACCGCCCCGGGCGGCGATCATCGCCGAGCGGTTGACCTTGGTTGCCGCCGTGCGGGGGATGGCGTCGACGAATTCGACGGTCTTGGGGGCCTTGTAGTGCGCCAGCCGGCCTTTGGCGTACTCGATCACCTGCTGTTCGGTCAACGGCACGCCGTCGGCGACCTGAATCACCGCATGCACTCGCCGTCCCCACCGCGTGTCAGGGAGCCCAATGACCACCACGTCAGCGATGCCCGGGTGACCCGCGAGCGCCGACTCGACCTCCGCCGGAAAGACATTGGCGCCGCCGGTGACGATCATGTCGACGCGGCGGTCGACGATGTAGAGGAAGCCGTCCTCGTCGAGGTGGCCGATATCGCCGGCGGAGCGGAAGCCGTCCTCGGTCGACGGCAACGGCGCCGCACCCCCCAGATAGCGCGACCCCGCACTCATCGGCGCGCGCAGGTATATCTCGCCGTGCTCGCCGGGACCCAGCGGTCGTTTGTCGGCGTCCAGGATCCGGATCTCGGTATCCCGGAAACCGCGACCGACACTGCCCGGGTGGGCGAGCCACTCGTCACCCCGCAATGCGGTGAGTCCGAGGTTCTCGGTCATGCCGTACGCCGACACGATTCGCTCCGGGCTCAGCAGTTCGAACCAGGTGTGCATCAGCGACGGCGGCATCACGGCGGCGCCCTGCAAGATGAAAACGACGCTGGACAGGTCTCGCTGACGGACGTCCGGCCGGGCCGCGATGCGCGCCAGCATGGTGGGCGTGGCGGTGAAATTGGTGATCCGAAATCGTTCGATCACATCCAACGCCAGTGCGGCGTCGAACTTTTCGAGTATGACAAGGTGGTCGCCTGCGAGCAGGAAGAAGAAGGTAGCAAAGCCGTTGGTGTGATACATGGGTGCGGGCACCATGATGGTCTGCGGCTGCGCCACCGGTGTCCAGTTCGCCAGAAACGGCTCGCCGTGCTGAGGCGTCCACAGCGATGGTGCCAAGCTGAGGATCACCTTGGGTACGCCGGTCGAACCGCTGCTGCAGATGCCGTTGACGTGAGGGGAGACCGCGGGGGGCAGCGGGCTTGCGGATTCGCCGGCCGCGCAAGTTTCCAACTCCCACCGCGTCTTTTCGTCCACCACGACGGCGGGGTCGATCACCTCGCGCACCCGGTCTCGCTCCCACTCGGGAAGATCCCAGTGCATGGGGACGGGGACCGCGCCGATCTTCCAGCACCCCAGCGTCGCCAGCACGAGATGTAGCGAGTTCGGAATGGCCAGTGCCACGAGGGAATTCGTTTGCGCGCCCAGGCCGCTCAGCGCCCTGCCCCACTGGTTGGCGCGCGCCTCGAGTTCGCCGAAAGTCATCGACTCCGCGGTGCCGTCGAGCGCGACGACGGTGACACCGGGATCGTCGCGGCGTTGTTCGGCGAGGTCGTGCAATTTGGTCGCGAATGGGATTCCCTCGTCGAACGGATTGGGCGTCACCTCGGCCGCGGGGGCGGGGCTCATTTGCGCCGCTCCTCTCCCCCGCAAGCGGGAGGTACCCCCACATCGCTTCGTCCCCCGCAAGCGGGAGGTGCCCCCACTGCATCGTCACCGGCGCGGGTCACGCCGATACCGGCCCGCTGAACAGTGTTTCGAACGACCCATCCGACACGGACGGCATCAGGCGCAACGCCAGTTCCTCGGTGCCCAGCGGCAATCGCATCAGCGGCTGGGTGTGCCGATCGAGGACGCTGACGTCGGACTCGTCGCAGAAGCCCAGGGCTCCGAGCAATTGATGGGACGAGCGCATCACCTGTCGTGCCGTGTCGGCGGCCTTGAGCCGAAGGATCAGGGCGTCGGCCGAATGAATCTGCGCCGGAAGTGATTCCGGGCGGCAAATGGTGAACTTCGCGAGTTCGTGCAGTCCGCGGACCGCGACGGCCGCGTCGGCGACGGCGAACCTGACGGCCTGAAAGTCCGCCAGCGGCTTGCCGAACTGAACGCGGGCGCGCACATGCTCGGTGACAATCCGCAACGATTGCTGCACCGCTCCCAGAATCCGCCATGATCCCAGCACGAGATGAAGGTTAACGTCGGCGGCGGGCACGGTCCCCTCGGGTGGGCTCAAGGTCGCGGGGACCAGGAACGGCCCCAGCTTGGCGCCGGTCCGCGAGGCCGGCTGAGGCCGGTATCGATTCCCGTCCAGGTCGGCCGCTACCCAGTCACCGGCCAGATCGCCGTGGTCGATGCGCGGGGCTTTCGGGTTGACCAGGGCAAGGCGCGCGCCATCAACGGCCAGCAGCTCCTCCACCAAGGGGTAGGGGAGGACGGTGGCGCCGGCGGCCTGACACAGCACCGCCGCGGCGAGCAGGTCATCCGGGGCCGAGCGCACGTCGAGGTCGAACGCGCCGACATCGTGCAGCGCGGCGCGGGCCGCGTCGCGAATGGCATCGTCGGTCTCGGCGCGCAGCGCGGCCGGTGGTCCGCCCAACCGGGTGAGCCGCTTGCCTGCGACGGCGGCGAAGTCGCTGACATCCTGTGGTAGATCGGTTTTCACCTGTGTTCTCCCAACACGTCTCGTGCCACCAACATGCGCTGGACCTCGATGGTGCCCGACGCGACGGTGGCCGCTTGCGCGTAACGCCAGTGGTCTTCGATGGCTCCGTGCAGTGGCGCGGAGCTTCCGCTGTCCAGTGCCGTCGGGCCAAGCACGTCGAACAGCAGCTCGGCGACGAGTTGGTCACACGTCGTGGTGATGATGCGCGCGGCACTGGCGGCCGCCCCCGCCGCCGGGTCGTCTTGCAGTGATACGGCACGATAGGCCAGCAACCGGGCGACCCGTAGGTCCGCGAGTGCCCGCACCCATCGGGTGCGGATGGTTTCGGGCAGCTGGTCCCAGTCGTCGCCGAGGTGGGCGCGCATCCTTTCGAGCAGCGATTCGCAGCGCGCGTAGCGTGCGATGCCCACTCGCTCGTAAGCCAGAGCTTCGCGCATCACCCGCCACCCGTCGCCGACGTCGCCGAGCACATCGCCGGGACAGGCCTGCACATCGTCCAGGAACATCTCGTTCAGGTGGTGCGGTCCCAGCATCGACGGGATCGGTCGGACGGTGAAGCCGGCCCGATCCATCGGAATCAAAAACAGGGTGAGCCGCTTGTGTTTTGGCGCGTCGGGGTCGGTACACGCCGCCAACACGCACCACGATGCCATCTGCGCGTACGACGTCCACACCTTCTGGCCGGTGATGCGCCATCCGTCGCCGTCCGCAACGGCGCGGGTACGCAACGACACCAGGTCGGTTCCGGCCTCCGGCTCGGAAAAGCCCTGGCACCAGATCACGTCTCCGGAGGCGATGGCCGCCAGGTGCTTAGCCTTCTGTTCGGCCGTCCCGTACCGCATCAGTGCGGGCCCGACCCAGTTGATGCCCATGTATTGCGGACCGCGCGGCTCGTGCTGGGCCCACATCTCCTCGCGCAGCACGGTCTGCTGCCACACCGAACCGCCGCCGCCACCATGCTCTTTCGGCCAAGCCAGCGCCAGCAGCCCCTCGGTCGCCAGTAATTTGCAGAACGTCTCGGTGGTGGCTAGGTCCTGCGGGTTCTCGGTGCAGGCCCCCAGAAAGTCGGCGGGGATGTGGTTGGCAACCAGCTCGCGCAGATGGCGTCGCAGTTGCCCGGCGTCGTCGCCGAGGTCGTAATCCATTGTCGTCATCCCTTCGGCAGCCCGAGCAGCCGCTCGGCGATGATGTTGCGCTGAACCTCCGACGTTCCGCCGTAGATGGTCGCGGCCAGCGCGTCCTGGCGTTCGAACAGCAGATCCGGATCGGTGGCCGAATCGGGGCCCGCGGCCGCGGCGCTCAATTCCCAAACGCGCTGCAAGGTAAGCGATCCGAGCAACTTCATGGTATCGGCCTCCGGGCTCGGCCGGCCCGCGAGTTCGTTGCCCAACGCGCGGTATCCGGTGGCCCGCAACGCCTCGGCGTCGGCGAGCAGCGAGCCGAGTTCGGCGTACACGCTCGAGTCCGCGGCGCCGGCGTTGCGCACCGATTCGAGTCCGCGGGTGATCTCGACCCAGTTCATGATCCAGATCATCTGGCGCTCGTGGTGCAGCGAGGACAGGGCGACATTCCAGCCGCCGTTCAGTGGCCCCAGCAGGTTCTCGGCCGGCACCTCGACGTCGTCGAGGAAGACCTCGCAGAACGTCTCGTCGGAGATCGACGCCATCCGAATGGGCTCGATGCGCACGCCCGGGGAATGCAGATCGAGGATGAGGCAGGAGATGCCGCGGTGTTTGGGCGCGTCGGGATCGGTGCGGGCATACAAGGTGCACCAGCGCGACAGGTGCGCGTGCGTGGTCCAGATCTTGTGGCCGTTGACCCGGAAGATATCGCCGTCGCGCTCGGCGCGGGTCCGCAGACCCGCGAAATCCGACCCGGCTTCGGGCTCGGACATGCCCAGCGCCCACCACTCGTCGCCGCGCAGCAGCGGCACGAGCAGACGCTCGATCTGGGCGGGCGTGCCGAACTGTCGAATGCCGGGCGCGGCTACCCCGGGACCCTGAATGTTGGGCAGCTTGGGTGCCGACCGCAGCGCCGCCTCGATCCGGACTTCCATGGCGTCGCGCAGGCCCAGCGATCGACCGCCGTGCTCGCGGGGCCAGGTCGGCTGCAGCCAGCCGGCCTCGAACGAGGCCCGCTGGTAATCGCGCCGCAACCCGAGATCCCAGCGGTACTGCCGGTAGTTCGCGTAGTAGTCGTCGGGCAGGAAATCAGCCAGCCACGTGCCGAATTCCGCGACGACCGGGCTCATGCGGCACCCCCGCAAAATCGTCGACCCACCTGGTAATACAGGGAGCGGCTGTCGCCCAGCATCGCGGCGCCTTGCCAGGCGCGCCTGACGTAGAGGTGCGCGTCGTGTTCCCAGGTCTGTCCCAGGGCGCCGTGCACTTGCACGGCGGTGCGCGCGCAACCGGCCGCTGCGTCGTTGGCCGCCGCCTTGGCCAGCGCCGCGGCGGTCCACACCTCGGCGGGTGGCATCGCCGGATCCGCGAGCCGGGCCGCCGCCGCATAGGTCAGGCTGCGGGCGCGTTCGACACTGACGTAGTTGTCGGCCAGCGCGTGTTTGATGCCCTGGAACCCGCCGATCGGCCGGCCGAACTGGCGCCGTGATTTCGCGTGCTCGACCGAGCGGCGCAGCGCTGCGCTGGCCACGCCGAGGAGGTCGGCGGCCGAGGCCACCCAGGGCGCCGTCAACGCCGATTCGAGGTCAACCGGTGCGACCGCGATGGGCTCGGCGTCGATCTCGACGTCGGCCAGCGGTTGAGCGGGGTCGGTGGATTCGGCCACCGGCAGCACGGTGACCCCGTCGCCGCAGCGGACGACGGCCGCCACGGTGTCACCCTCGTCCGAGCGGGCCAGGGTGACGACGAGCTCCGCGCGCGAGAGGTTGGGGACGGCGACGGCGGAGCCGCGCAGCCGTCCCTGAGACAGCGTCATCGGAGCGCCGGGCAATCGCGATCCCTGGGGGTGGACGGCCAGGGTGGCCACCACACCGCCGGCAATGTCGGTCAGCACCGAGTCGAGACCACTGTCGCGCAACGCGCCCGCGGCCAGACCGACGCTGCCCAGCAACGGAATTGGCGCGATGGCGGCGCCGCATTCCTCGAGAACCACGGTTAGCTCGACAGGTCCGTAGTCGCCGGTGTCAGGGGCGGCGAGCTCGGTCCAGCCGAGGTCGACGACGGTCTTCCACAGAGTGCGCCAGCGCTCGGGGTCGGTAATCGCCTGGCGCGCGGCGTCGGGTGGGCACTCCGTACGTAATATGTCGCGTACGGTGTCGCGCAGCGACAGCTGCTCCGAGTTCAGTCCGACATCCATAAGACCTCTAACATAGTAAAGATAATAAACTAGCCGTGCCGTCGCAATCGCACGGATGTGGACGCATAGGTGGCGCATGGCCGAGTGGTATCTGTTCCTGCCGCAGGTGAGGCTGTCGGCGGCCGACATCGCCGATCGGGCACGTCACGCCGAGGCCAGCGGCTTCGACGGGATCGCCTTCATCGACCATCTCGAGGCTCCCGGCCTGCCCGACGAAAGCATCTGGGAGGCAATGGGCATTGCCACCTGGGTGGCGGCCAGAACCGAGCGGCTGCGGATCGGCCATCTGGTGCTGTGTGACGGGTTCCGGCACCCGGCGGTGCTCGCCAAACAGGCCGTCACCTTGTCAGAGGCATCGGGGGGCAGATTCGAGCTTGGCCTCGGAGCCGGATCGTGGCCGTCGGAACTCGCGAGATTTGATGTCGGGCAACAGGATCCGCGGGCCAGAGTCGAGCAGCTCGGCCGTCACCTGGAACTGATCAGGGGCTACTGGGGCGACGGCGACGAGCAATCCGGCGCGGCTCCGCAAGCTCCACGCAGGTCGTACCCGATACCGCTGGTTCTGGGTGGGAGCGGACCAAGGATGATGAAACTCGTTCGTAGACACGCGGATTGGTGGAACCTGCCGGCGAACCAGCTCGACAGATTGGCGAAGCTCGCCCCGGCCGCGGGAAGGGCCCGCATGTCGATTCAGCAGATGGTGGGCTTCGTGCGGTCGGGCGACGACCCCGACGCCGTGCGCGAGGTGAGCACCCGCAGATTCGGCAACCTGGGGTCCGGGCTGGTCTGCGGCGACGCTGACGAGTTGATCGGGCACTTCAGCGGTCTGGCCGCCCAGCAGGTCCAGCGGTTCTACGTATGGTTCGCTGACTTCGCCGCCCCGGACTCCCTGGACGAGTTCGGCGAATCGGTGATCAAAGCCTTCCCCGTGCCGTAGGCCTCAGCGGCGTTGCGCGCGCCGCCGGGCTTCGGTGGGGACGACCGGGGGTCGCGCGAAGGGGCCGCGCTGGACCGCCGACAGCCGGATCTCGGGCAGATCGACCGACGGGTCGACGGTGTCCAACCAGGCCACCGTCTCGGCGACGTCGGATACCCCGATCGCGTACATCTCGAATGGAACGTCCTGCAGCATTTCGGTGGCCACCGGTCCCGGCGTGACGATGTGCACGCTGATGCCGTCACGGTCGACTTCGAGGGCCAAGGCGCGCGCGAACGCATTCATGCCGGCTTTCGAGGCGGAGTACGCGGTGCGGGCCGGCATGGGCTCGTGTGCCGCCGAGGACGAAATGAACACCAATCGTGAGCCCGCTGTCATTTTCGGCAGCACCGCCGAGGTCACCACGAAGCACGAATCCAGGTTGGCCGAAATGATGGTTTGCCACTGCTCGAAGGTCTGCTTGCGCGCGTAGGTACCGCCGAGCGCACCCGCCGCGTGAACAACCAGGTCGATTGTCTCCAATGCGCTTATCGCAGCGGCGAATCCGCCGGGGTCAGACGCGTCGGCCACGAGGTGGCGGGCACCGATCTCCTCGGCGGCCGCGCGTAACGGGGCATCGCGGCGCGCCGAGAGCACCACGTCATAGCCGCGCTCAACCAGCTTGCGTGCGCATCCTTTTCCGATCCCGCCGCTTCCGCCGGTGACTAATGCGGTTCGCATGAAAGTCGCAGGCCGCTCGTCAGGAGTGCCGAATGTCCCGCGGCCGCGACAACGCCTGCGGGGAGAGTGCATAGATGCGTTGATCGTGCTGACCGGACAGCACGTAGGTCTGCGTATCGGCCAGGTGGCGGCCCGCGATGCGGCGGGCCCGGTCGACGTTGCCCTCGGCGATCGTCTCGGCCAGCTTGACGTGCGTGTTGAGCACCGCGCGGCGCTGGGCGAGCGAAGGGTAGGTGCCGCGCGACGCACTCTCGTCGGCCCATTGCCGTTCGTGACTGCTCCACAGTGTCTCCAGGCTCCCCACGACCGCGATGATCGTGTGATTGCCGCAACCGCGGACGATGAGATCATGGAACTCGCGTCCGATCTCGGTGAAAAGCCTTCCATCGTCCAGGTTTTCGGCCATCGACTCGTTGATCCTGGTGAGCTCGAGGATCAGGGTGTCCGCCCGGTCCGGCCGGCGGGCGGCCAGTGCGGCGCAGGCGGGCTCGAGTTCCTGCAAGGCCATGCCGAGGTCGGCGACCTCGACGGACTCGCTCTGCAGCAACAACCCGAGCATGTAGGCGGCGCTGGTCTTCGCCGGGGCGTGGACGACGGCGCCGCCACGGTTGCCGCGCCGCACCGACACCAAGCCTTCGGTCTCCAGGATCCGCAGGGCTTCGCGCAACGAGACCAGGCTCACGTTGAACTGTTCGACGAGCACCTCTTGCCGCGGCAAGAGATCACCGTCCGCGAGCTCGCCGTCGATGATCTGACGGCGCAACTCGTCGGCTACGATTTCGGCGATCCGCGGCGCAGACAACCGGCGCCGGGCGTCGGGGCCAATTCCCAAGGCGGTCATCCGATCCTCTGAACACATGCAACTCGCTGGCTTAGCTATTTTAGCAGTAATGATATAAATAGCTTCTCTGGTCGCTTGCCGATCGGAAGGGCGGGTGCAATTGAGCGAGCGGTCCGAAGGCCGGCCGACACCGCTAAACGATTTGCGTGTCGTCGAGATCAGTGACCGGATAGCGGGCAGCTACTGCGGGAAGCTGCTGCGCGACGCCGGCGCGCAGGTGCACAAATTTGAACCGCCGCAAGGGGATTGGTTACGGCGGTACTCCGCGAGTGGATCCGCGATCCCCGAGGAACGCAGCGCACCGTTTTTTAGTTACCTCAACGCGGGCAAGCGCAGCATGACCTTCGCCGCTGGCTCACAGCGCTACCGCGACGAATTGGCCGGTGCCGACGTCGTCATCGTCACCGCCGGGCGGACGCGCGCCTCGGCGCTGGGCGTCGACCCCTCGCAACTGCTGGAACACTCGCGCCGCGCGATCATCGTCACCATCTCCGACTTCGGCTGGACCGGACCCTACGCAGACCGGGCGGCCACCGAGTTCACCCTGCAGGCGTGGGCGGGCTCGCCCGGCTTCCGCGGCGATCCCGCCGGGCCGCCGATCTCCATCGGTGGCGACCTCGGCGAGTACATGGGTGGCGTGTTCGCCGCGTTCGGCGTACTGGCACTGCGCCGCCGCGTCGAGCAGGGCGGACCGGGCGAACACCTGGATCTGTCCATGCTGGAAGCCATCACCACGATGCAGAGCAGCGAATGGCTGCATTCACAGCTGCTGCGCGTCCCGCCGATCCGTCGCACCACCGAGGTGCCGTCGATTGAACCCGCCAAGGACGGGTACGTCGGGATCACCATGGTCACCGGTCAGCAGTGGCTCGATTTCGCCGCGATGGTCGAATGTCCGCAGCTGGAGGAGATCGAACAGCTGCGGTTTCAGATCGGCCGGTGGCAATATCGCGACCTGATCCGCGAGCAGATCCACCCGTGGCTGGCCGAACGGACCGTCGCCGAAATCGTCGAGCTCGGGCAACTGTTCCGGCTGCCCATCGCCGCGCTCGGCAACGGCTCGACCATCCGGGAGCTGGAATACGTGCGCGAGCGCGGGGTCTTCACCCGCAACCCCGCCGGGTTCGATCAGCCCCGGCCGCCTTGGCTGATGTCGGTGTGCGCGCCCGCGCCCGTGGGTGACACGCCCGGTCTCGGTGAGGCCGGTGGCGAATCCCCTTGGCGCCGTGTGGAACCCGAGGCCGAACCGTTGCCGGACGGGCTACCGCTGGCCGGTGTGCGCATCATCGACCTGACCGCGTTCTGGGCCGGCCCCGCCGCGACCCACCTGCTGGCCGCCTTCGGCGCCGACGTCGTCAAGATCGAGTCGATCCAGCGTCCCGACGGCATCCGATACTCGGGCGGGATGCGCACCGACGTGGACGACTGGTGGGAGTACGGCTGGGTGTTCCACGCGATGAACACCAACAAGCGTTCGGTGACACTGGATTTGGGCTCCGAGCAGGGGCGTCGCCTGTTCACCCAGTTGGTCGCCGACGCCGACGTCGTGATCGAGAACTTCTCGCCGCGCGTGATGGAGCAATTCGGGCTCACCGACGAGGTGCTGCGCAAGGTCAACCCGAAACTGGTGTTCGCCCGAATGCCCGCTTTCGGTGTCGCAGGGCCATGGCGGGAGAGGGTCGGGTTCGCCCCCACCATGGAACAGATCGCCGGCCTGGCCTGGGTGACCGGCCTGCCGGAGGCGCCGCCGGTGACGCCGCGCGGCGCCTGCGACCCGCTGGCCGGCGTGCACGCCGCGTTCGCCGTGCTGGCCGCGCTGAGCTTCGCCGAACGCACCGGAACGGGCCAACTGGTCGAGCTGCCGATGCTCGAAACCGTGCTCAACGCCACCGCGATCCAGGCGATCGAGTCCGAAGTCTTCGGGGTGACCCTGAGCCGTCGCGGCAACCGTGGTCACAGCGTCGCTATCCAGAACATCTACCGGTGCGCCGGATCGGACGACTGGATCGCGATCACCGTTCGCGATGACGCGCAATGGCGGGCGCTGGTGGACATCATGGAGCGACCAGCGTGGTGCGACGACGAGGAGCTGTCCACCGTCACCGGGCGCCACGGTCGAGCCGACGAAGTCGATCGCAGGCTGGCGGATTGGTTCACCGGGCAGCCACTTGCCCCGACGGTCGAGCGGTTGGCCGGCGCGGGTGTGCCCACGGCTCCGGTGGTGTCGCCGTCGCTGGTCACCGACAACCCGCAACTGCGTGAACGCGGCTTTTTCGAGGCACTGCATCACGCGAGTACCGGGCTCGGCCTGTACCCCTGCCCGCCGTTCGCCCGGCTCGCGGGTCAGGACAAGTGGTTGCTGCGGCCGCCGCCGAAGCTGGGCGAGCACAATGAGGACATCCTGCGCGATCGGTGCGGGCTGACCGACGAAGAACTGACACGCCTCGCGACCGGCGGGGTGGTCGGGACCCGACCCAAGGGCCTCTAGAGAAGTGGAGGGCATTTGATGCGTGTAACGGTCGACGAGAACCTGTGTGAAGCCAACGGCTTTTGCGAATCGCTTGCGGCGGAAGTGTTCGAGCTGGGCGACGCCGACGTGGTGCAGATCGCCGACGGCCCCGTGCCGCCGCGGCTGGAAATCGACGTGCGCGCCGCGGTGGACCAATGTCCCAAGGCCGCGTTGCGGCTGCAGGACTGACCCGCCCCGGACTCAGCGTCGCTCGGTCAGCTTTATGGCCATCTCGTCGTAGATCGACATGTTGGTGGCCAGGTTCGGATGAGCCACCTTCGCCGGACCGATCTCGATGTCATCGCAGCGCAGAAACAGTTCGTCGAGGACCGCGCGGAGTTCCGCGCGGGCCAGCATCGCGCCCAGGCAGTGGTGCGGCCCGCCGCCCCCGAACGCCACGTGGGGATTGGGCTGTCGGCCGATGTCGAAGGTGAAGGGGGAATCGAAGACCTCCTCGTCGCGATTGGCCGAACGAAGGGTCGACACCACGCGTTCGCCCTTGGCGATGTGCTGGCCGTCCATCTCGACGTCGACCTTTGCGGTGCGCGTCCAGTACGCGACCGGCGACGCCCAGCGCAACACCTCCTCGACCGCGCCGGCCCGCAGGTCTTCCCGCTCGCGATACCGGTCCATCTGCGCGGGATTGGCGACGAACGCCTGCAACCCGATGGCCAGCGCGTTCTTGGTGGTGTCGCTGCCGGCAAACGCCAGCACGAAGAAGAAGAACTCGAGTTCGTTTTCGGGCAGGCTGAACTCCTCGCCGTCGTCACCGGTGATCACCGCGGACGCGAGCGTGCTCCAGATGTCGTCGGTGGGACTGCGCCGTTTTTCGGCGGTGAGCTCCATCGCGTACCCGAAGACCTCGCCGAAAAGTTCGAGTTCTACCTGCCCGCTCGGCTGCGCCTCGGGAGCCAGCGCCTTCAGGATGCGGTCGAAGATGTCGAATATTCGTGGCCGGTCTTCCTCCGGGATGCCGATGATGTCGCCGATGACCGACATCGGTAACGCGTCGGCGACGTCCTCGATCCAGTCCCCACCGCCGCGCGCGAGCAGGCCGTCGATCATCCGCGCCGCACGTGCCCGGATCCCGTTCTCCAGCTTGGCGATCGCCCGCGGATTGAAGGCATTGGAGATCAGTTTGCGGCGCTTGTTCAGGTCCGGCGGATCCAACGTGATGATCGTCGGGAACGACGAGAACATGGCGACCGGCTGGATGAGTGGGCCGTCCGCCGCGGTGAACGAATCGGTGTCGCGGTGCAGCCGGACCGCGTGCCGGTGTTTGGTGGCCACCCAGAACTGACGCTGGACGGTGTCGGCGACGCCCGGGGTCAGGTCGTGCCGAAAAAGCGGCTTGGTGCGCCGCAGCTCGGCGAATAGCTCGTCGGGAAAACCATTACGCCACAAGGCGAAATCGGAAAGGTCCACCGCAGCGGCCGTCATGCGAACCCCCATTGGCTCAGGCGCCACGCGACGACAGGCGGGCGCCGCGTTGACGTTCAATGTCTAAAATAGTAAAAATAGACTTTAGTCGTCGAAACGCGGTGAGGTAAGAGCGGCCCAGATGCGCCCGGCCGCGTGGGAAACGGAGTACTCGTGACGCATACGATTCCAGAATCAGACCCTTCGGAACGCGAGTTCGGGCAGGCCGGCATCGCGCTGTCGACCTACCGTTTCCCGACGGGCTGGTTCATCGTCGCCTTCGGAACCGATCTGGCGCCCGGCCAGGTCAGGCGCGCGCACTACTTCGGTGAGGAGTTAGTGCTGTTCCGCACCGAGTCGGGCCAGGTCCACGTGATGGAGGCCTACTGCCAGCACCTCGGCGCCAACCTCGGGGTCGGTGGCACCGTGGAAGGCGAGAACATCGTCTGCCCGTGGCATGGCTGGCAGTGGCGCGGCAACGGCACCAACGCGCTGATTCCCTACAGCAAGATCGGCTGCAAGAACAACGTCCGCATCCGGACCTACCCGAGCATGGAGTGGTACGGCTTCATCCTGGCCTGGCACGAGCGGCACGGCCGGGCACCGTACTGGCAGCCGCCGGTGCTGCCGGAATTGGAGACCAACGAGTATTACCCGCTGCACCCGCACACCCAGATGCTGAACCGGGTCAAGGTGCATCCGCAGATGATCATCGAAAATGCGGCTGATCCCTATCACGTTCAGTACGTGCACAAGGCCGCCAATCCGGCCACCACCGCGTCGTTCGAGGTGGCCGGGTACCACCTGCACGCCACCGTCAACGCCCATTTCGGCGGGGGACGCGCGCAGACGTGGCTGACCCCGAACGGTCCGGTCGACGCCAAGATCATCTACGACAACTATTCGCTGGGCCTGGGCGTGGTGCGCTTTCCCAGCGAACTGGTGGCCACCGTGCAGGTCACCGGCCAGACGCCGGTCGACGAGGACTACACCGACTACTTCTACACCCAGGCTTCCGTGCGTGAACCCGGCGACAACGGTGACGTGCCCACCGGACGCGCCGCCCGCTTCCTCGCCCTTCAGCAGGAGGTCATCAAACAGGACTTCTTCACCTGGGAGAACATGAAATACCTGGAGAAGCCGAATCTGGCTCCCGAAGAGGCGCACGACTACGCGGCCCTGCGCCGCTGGGCGCACCGCTTCTACCCGGGCGAGGAGCCGTCGCCCTCCGACTTCGGTTACAGCGCCGACGGCGAGCCCGACCCCGCGGCCGCCAAAGCTTGATCAGATCCAGACACCCTGATGTGCGCTGACCGCCGCGGGCCCGCGCAGCCCTCCGATTTCGGCGTCGACAGCTTCACCGTGCCGGCCGTGCTCGATCGCCGCGCGCAGCAGTATCCCGATCGGGTGATGATGTCGATCGCCGGTGTCGACGTGAGCTTTGAGCAGATGCGCCAGCGGTCCTGCGCGGCGGCAAACATGTTGACCCGTTTAGGTGTCGGGCAAGGAGATTGCGTCGCGTTGTTCGCCGGCACATGTCCGGAGTGGGTGTACTTCTGGCTGGGCGCCGCACGGATCGGGGCGGTGAGCGCGGCGATCAACGCCGCGAACAAGGGCGACTTCCTGCTGCACGCCCTTCGCCTGTCGCGCGCCAAGGTGATGTTGACCGACGCCGAACGCCGGCCTCGCGCCGTCGAGGTCGCCGACGCGGTAGACACTCTGACAAACATTGTGGTGCAGGATGATTCATTGACGGCGACACTGGCTCAGAACACGGAAGGCGAAGCGACGGGCGGCCCGGGAGGTTCGGGCGACCTTGCGTGCTTGTTCTACACGTCCGGCACCACCGGCCCGTCCAAAGCGGTCGCCACCACATGGCACTACCTGTTTTCGGTGGCCGCGACCGTCGCGTCGGCCTGGGAATTTCGCGAAGGCGAGGTGCTGTGGACGGCGATGCCGCTGTTTCACCTCAGCGCGGCACCCAGCATCTTGGCGCCCATGTTGATGGGTGCGACGACGGTGCTGGCCGCGGCTTTTCACCCGGGCGAGGTGTGGGATGACATACGCGCCCGCGGTGCCATCGGGTTCGCCGGCGCCGGGGCGATGGTCTCGATGCTGCAGAATCTTCCCGCGAATCCGGACGACGCACGACTACCGCTGCGGTTCATCTCCGCCGCGCCGATCGACGCGACCTCCTTCCGTGACATCGAGAAGCGCTACGGCTGTCGCATCGTCACGATGTACGGCCTTACCGAGGCGTTCCCCATCGCGGTCAAGGCGGTGGCCGATGCCGGGGTTCCCGGAACGTCCGGGCGGCCCAATCCCGATTTCGAGGTGCGGATTCTGGATGAACGAGGGAACCCGCTGCCCGCCGACACCGTGGGTGAGATCGCCTGTCGGCCCAGGCATCCCGGTGTGATGAGCGAGGGCTACGTGGGCGATGATTCGCGGATAAAGCCGCATCCGGAATGGTTTCGCACCGGCGACCTCGGGCGGCTCGATTGCGATCAGAACCTGACGTATGTGGACCGGCTCAAGGATGCATTGCGCCGCCGCGGTGAAAACATCTCTTCGGTCGAAGTGGAGCGCGTCGTCATGTGCCATCCGGCGATTGCCGAGGCCGCCGCCATCGGCGTGCCCAGCGACCTCGGTGAGGACGACGTTCTGGTGGTGGTCACCCTGCGGTCCGGCACCACACTGGATTTCGCGGAGCTGCTCGACTTCTGCGCGGCGCGCATGCCGTATTTCTGCGTCCCAAGATTCGTGGAGGCCGTCAGCGAACTCCCGAAGAATGTGATCGGCCGGATACGTAAGGACTTATTGCGCGAGCGGGGCGTCAATCCGAAAACGTGGGATCGCGAAAGCAGGGGGTATGTCGTTAGCCGTTAGGTTCCGATACTGTCACCTAATAGTCGATAAGTTGCCTTAGTGTTCCGTCAGCCCATTGTTGGCAGTGATTTCCGAGAGAGGCTGAAAAGCGATGACCATGACTTATCAGGAACAGCAAATGCTCCAAGCCGCCATCGGACGCGCTGCCATCCTAAATCTGGACGCCCGGCACAATCGGGCCTTTTCCGAAGGCGACCGTGACCGCTGGATCTCGACGTTCCGGCACTCCGGTGCCAGCTACACCCGTGACGGTGAGTTGTTCAACGACCTGCGTTCGGCCTTCGACGGTGGCGATGGCCAGCGACTGACCACGGTCGATCACGAAATCCATGTCGACGGGGTCAACGCGACTCAGCATTGCGTCGCCGTACTTTTCGCCGCCATGTACGGCGACACCGTGCTGCGGGCCACCGGGATATTCCGTGACACGTTGATCTACGAGCGGGGCGGCTGGTACTTCACTTCCCGTACGTTGCAGTGGGATTCGGTGCCGAGCCGGCACCCGCTCGTCATGTGAAGCGCACCGATACGTGGATCAGGATTTCACTCAGCGGCTGGCCTTCGGCACGTACGACGATGCGCTGCGGATGGTCGGCGCGAAGAGCGAGCCCCGCACCGCCGCGACCGCGGTCAGCGCCGCACGCATCCAGCTTTTCGCCGCGATGGTCCGCGACGGCAATCGCTCGTATTGGGATTCCGAATTCGCCCGCATGCAATGGGGGGGCCTGCTCGCGCCACCGGCGCAGTTGATGGGCTGGCTGATCGCACCGCCATGGCAACCGGGGGGTAGGAGGGGGGCTTCGTTGATCGCCCTGCGGGTGCCGCTGCCCGGCACCACATTCATCAACGCGGCCAACGAGGTTGAGTTTCCACTCCCCATCGTCGAAGGCGACGTGCTGACCGTCGTCGACGAACTGGTTTCGGTGTCACCGGAAAAGCGGACCCGGCTGGGCGTCGGCCATTTCGTCGAGACGCTGGAGACCTATCGCCGCCAGGACGGGACCGTGGTAGCCACCTGCCGCAACACCTTGTTCCGGTTCACTCCGGCAGCGTCCACGTGAGCGCCGACGGCCTGGACTGGCACCAGATCACCGTCCCCGTCGACCTGCCCGAGGTGATAGACCACATCAGCTATCAGCGGGTGGTGGAGAACGCCGGAGCGACGTGGGACTATTTTCCCGGCCATTTCGATCCGGAATACGCTCAGGCTCAGGGTAACCCGACGATCTACGTCAACACGATGCACCTGGCCGGATTCGCCGACCGCGTCGCGACGGACTGGGCCGGCCCGCGCTCGCGCGTGGTGCGGCGGTCCATGCGGCTCGCCGGGCCGGTGTATGCCGGTGACACGATTATCGGTCGGGGCCGCGCCATCGCGAAGCGCAGGGACACCTCGGTGGATCCGCCGCGCTGCCTGGTCGACGTCGAAATCCAGGTGACCAATCAGCACGGCGCGCTGTGCTGTCCGGTCGAGCTGACCCTGCAGGTGCCCGACTCCCCGCGCGCCGGCGATGGATGACGCCGGGGAGTGGCACTTGGCGGCCTGCCGTCGCTTCGGTGAGGCGGTCGCCGCGGCGAATGGCAAGTGGGACCGTCCATCCCCGTGCGACGAGTGGGATGCCCGAGGAGTGCTCGAACACGTGATCGGGTTTCATGACGTGCTCGTGTTGCGTCCGTTGGGGCTGAAGCCCGATCGGCCGCGCGACGACCCGCAGGCGCGCTGGCGACTCACCTTTGACTCGCTGCCGGCGGCTTTCGGATCCGGCCGAGCGACACAGCTCGACGAGTCGCGCTTGATACCGAACCTGACCCGCGACGTCCTGGTGCACACCTGGGACCTCGCCCGGGCGGTGGGCGCCGACGACGGCCTGGACCCCGCGTGGTGCGAACTGTTCTGCGCCGGCCTACCGGACGATCCGCACGCCTTGGCCGCCACCGGGATGTTCAGCGCGCCCGTAGCTACCGGCGACGAGCCCGACACGCAGGCACAGCTTTTGGCCCGGCTTGGCCGCGACCCGTGGTGGCGGCCGGAGATCTCGTAGGCGCGGCAGCTGCTCGGGGAAGCTGTTTTTGTCGGTGGTGACTGCGATGATGGCGGCATGTCTTCGACCGTATCCGTGGGCGCCGTCGGAGCGAATCCTGGTGAGCGTGTTGAGGTGTTGTTCGAGGAGTTGGCGGAGTTGTCCGGTCAGCGCAATGCGATTGATGGGCGCATGGTGGAGATCGTGGCCGAGATCGAGCGCGACGACTTGTGTGGCATTACCGGCGCGCGGTCGGTGCCGGCGTTGGTGGCCTGGAAGACCGGGTGTTCGCCGGCGAACGCCCACACGATCGCCACCATCGCGAGCCGGCTCGAGGAGTTCCCCCGCTGCGCCCAAGGCATGCGGGAGGGCCGGTTGTCGGCCGATCAGGTCGGGGTGATCGCGGCACGGGCGGGTGAGGGTTCTGATGAGCATTACGCAGAGCTTGCCGCGGTTGCGACGGTGAACCAGCTGCGTACCGCCGTCAAGCTGGAACCGCGACCCGAACCTGAATCGCGGCCCGAGCTCGAGCGCTCGATCACCACGACCACCAAAGAGCAGGGCAGCTGCTATCGGATCACTCTGGGCCACCATGACGCCGCGAAGTTCGACGCCGCCTTGGCGTCTCATCGTGATGCGCTGATCGCCGAGTGGAAGCACGATCGCGGTGACGATGCGGGCACGTCAGATCAGCGGCCCCCGTTGCCGACCACCGTCGAGGCGTTCATGCGCTTGGTGGAGGCTGGGTGGGACGTCGAGGCCACCCGCCGCCCGCACGGGCAGCACACCACCGTGGTAGTGCACGTCGACGTCGAGCAGCGCGCTGCGGCACTGCATTTGGGGCCGCTGCTCACCGGGGCCGAGCGTCGTTACCTGACCTGTGATGCCACCTGTGAGGTGTGGTTCGAGCGACACGGCGAGGTCATTGGCGCCGGCCGGGCGACTCGGCTGATCAACCGGCGGCTTCGCCGTGCGCTGGAGCATCGCGACCGCTGCTGCGTGATTCCCGGTTGTGGTGCCACGCGAGGTCTGCACGCCCATCACCTGCGGCACTGGGAAGACGGCGGCCCCACGGAGTTGGGCAACCTGGTGCTGCTGTGCCCTTATCATCACCGGTTGCACCATCGTGGGGGCCTCGATATCACCGGACCGGCAAACGCACTCGTGGTCACCGACGACGCTGGGCGAGTGCTGAGCCCGGGATCGCTGGCGCGCCCACCGACGAAGCCGCCGCCCGCGGTGGCGCCGTGTCCGGGACCGACCGGCGAGCGCGCCGACTGGTGGTGGTACCAACCCTTCCAACCCCATCCACCACCAACACAACTAGCTTGATGCAGCACCCGACGGTAAAGCATCGAAGCTCAATACGTTGCAGCACCGAATAAGTCATACATGCGCGGCCGCCAACCGCATCGTTGGCATCGGACCCGACAACCGCAACCCTATAGGGGCGGCAGCTGGCCCTTACAGATCAGCGTCTGCAGCTCGACGTACTCGTGCAGCCCCTCAGGCCCGAACTCTCGCCCGATGCCGGACTGCTTGAAGCCGCCGAACGGTGCGCCGATGTCGAGCGTGTACATGTTGATGCCATAGGTTCCCGTGCGGACGGCGGCCGCGACGTCCAGACCGTGCTGGATATCGGCCGTCCACACCGAACCCGCCAGGCCGTAATCGGTCTCGTTCGCGATGCGGACCGCATCGTCCTCGTCGCGGTAGCGAAGCACGGTCAGCACCGGACCAAAGATCTCCTCCCGGGCGATGCGCATGTCGTTGTTGGCGTCGGTGAACAGCGTCGGCTGCACGTACCAGCCGCGCTCGGACGGGCTCTTCTCGCCACCGAGCACGACGCGGGCACCTTCGCTGCGGCCCGATTTGATGTAGTCCTGCACACGGCGCTGTTGGCGTTGGGCCACAAGCGGTCCGATGTCCGTCGACTCGTCGGCCGGATCGCCGACATTCAGCGTGGACATCATGTCGGCCAGCGCGTCGACGACCTCGTCATGTTTGCGGTCGCTGACCAGAATCCGGGTCTGCGCGACGCAGGCCTGGCCGTTGTTCATCAGGCCGGCGGACTTCAGGCCGGCCACCGTCTTGCCGATGTCGGCGTCGTCGAGGATGATCGCCGCGGACTTGCCACCCAACTCCAGGCTCACCCGCTTGAGCTGCTCGCCACACAGGGCGGCGATCCGGCGGCCGACTGCGCTGGACCCGGTGAACGCGATCTTGTCCACCCCGGGATGACGCACCAGCGCCTCCCCGATCTCGGGGCCTCCGGGTAGCACCGACACCACGCCTTCCGGCAGCCCGATCTGCTCGATCATCTCGGCCAACCACAAAGCGTCCAAAGGGGTTTCGGGAGCAGGCTTGATGATGACCGTGCAGCCCGCGATCAGCGCCGGGATCAGCTTGGGCATGATCAAAAATTGCGGCACGTTCCACGGCACGATCGCCGCGACCACCCCGACAGGGGCCCTGCGCAGATGTACTTCGCCGAGCACACCCTGGCGGCGTTCCTCCCACGGGAACTCGCGGGCGGCGGCCAGCGACAGGTGGATCAGCGCTACGGCGGCCGCCCCCTGGCCCATCCGGCTGAAGCTGCGCGGCGACCCCATCTCGTCGGTGATGAGATCAGCCATCTCGTCGGCGTGGCCGGCGTAGATCGCGGCGAGCTGTTCGACCTTGGCCATCCGGTCGGCATGGCTCATCCGTGGCCACGGACCGTGATCGAACGCCTGCCGTGCGGCGGCGACGGCGGCCTCGACATCCTCGGGCCCCGCGACTTGGACGTGCCCGACCGGCTCTTCGGAATGCGGCGAGATCACGGCGAGCTGCTGGGGATTGGCGGGCTTGCGCCACTGGCCCCCGATGAACAACTCGTTATAGGAGCGATGGCCGGAAGTCTCTGTCATCGGGGCACTTCCTCAGGGGATCGGACTGTGGCCGCATTTTCGCTATTCACGCTAACATAGCGAAAAAAGCAGCGAGGCCCCATATGACCAGCGATTGGCGCAGTTACCCGTTTCAGTTGGTGCCCGGCGACGGCCAATTGGAGTTCCCCTCCGCCGAGGGCGAACACCCCGACCAGGAGTCGGACACGTGGTTCATCGCCGGTCAGCTCGACGCCGCCGAGACCGATCGATCGTTCGCCTTCCTGACCATCTTCAACAAGAACCGGCCCGGGGGAACGGTCGTCGCGGACTTCTACACGATGGCGCTGTTCGACCTCGACACCGGTGATTACGGCACCTTCACCGATTACGACATGCCGCCGGCCAATATGGAGCCCGGCGCCCAGCGCAAGCTGACGATGGCGGTGGGCCACCTCGACATCAACTACCACAGCAGCGCGGGGACCGCGTCGTGGACGACCAGCCGCGACGGCGATGGAGAACTGCTGCCGTACACCTACCGCGTCAGCCTGGTCGGACGGGATCAATCCGGTCGGCCCATGCGGCTGGATCTTGCCGTAACCCCAACGCGCGCACCGACACCGGTGGGTGCATCGACCTACAACGGAAAGATCGTCTGCTTCGGTCAAAACGACACCTACTCTTATTTCCAGACCGGCATGGCGATGACCGGCACCCTGCGCTGGGGAGACGTGGTCCAGCAGGTCTCCGGGACCAGCGGGCACGTCGATCGGCAATGGTTCCCCAAGTACGCCGGCGGCGGGGGATCCGGGGGAGACCCGCGGGCCAGGTCGCATGAATGGCGCACGATCAACTTCGACAACGGGGTCGACCTGAGCATCTGGCGACAGTTCGACCGCGCAGATGGCAATGCGCTGCAGCCGTTTACCGGTATTACCACAAGCCACCCGGACCCCGCGATCGCGCCGGAATGTGCCGAAGACATCGAAGTCACGGTGAGTAGCTACGTGCGGTGGCCGGAGGCCATTCGGCCCCTGGTGCGGCCTCTCGCGCCGGCCCGATACATGCCGGATCGGCACCGGATCACTTGTCCCAGTCTGCAATTGGACCTCATCGGCGAGCCGCTGGTGGCGGCCCCGGCACACGGGCTGCCGATCGAGTACATGGAAGGCCCCTATCGCTACCAAGGGAGCATGTGGGGAAAACCGGTGACGGGGTTCGCGTTCAACGAACGCTCGCTGGCGCTGTACCGGGATTGGGAACTGGTGGAAGTACTATCGACCACCGTCGCGAGCCTGGCACCGCCGGAACCCGAATTGCAGGCCATGGTGGATCAGATCGCGCCGCTGGTGGCGGCAGGCCGACGCAAGGACGCCGCCAAACTGCTGTCCGGCTCGGTGGCCGTCGAAAATGACACGCTGGCAAAGCTTCTCGACGATCTGGTCGCGGTCCTGTCAGCCGACGTCAGCTGACCGCGACAGCGCCCGGGCCCACGCGATGTGACGATGCTGCAACCCGGGCTCGTTGCGGCCGAACACCAAGTGGTCGCGGACTCCGGACTCGAGGTTGGCTTGCAGCCCCTCGACCAGCCGGTAGTCCTCGTCGCGCACGGTGGCGTGCGCATAGTCGAAGACGGCTTGGGCGCCGGCGGCCATCGATTCGTCGGCGAGGTCCTGCGGTGTCGCGTTCTGGTGGACGGTGATTGACCGACCGGGCCGATCCCCGGGGTAGACGCGGAACAGTTCACCGTTGGCGATGGTCACCGACAGCACGATGTTGGGGAACAGCGCATAGATCACCACCATGTTGTGGAACGGATTCCACTGATCCTCGGGCACATCGTCGAGCTCCAGAATGGTGTTGAGCGGGAAGATCAGCCGATGGTGCGGCCCGTAGGAGTCGAAGACCGTGCAGTTGCTGCGTGCGATGGTGGCGAACGTCTGCTGGTGGACCGTGGCGAAATGGTAGTTTTCGGCGAATGTGTCGATGGCCAGTTTCCAGTTGATGGGGGAGTCCAACACCTTCTCGCCCAGTGGTGACCAGCGCCCGATGCCCCACGAGTCGAGCTCCTCGGCGAGCGGACCCAGGTGTCCGGCCACGTCCAACGTGGATCCGGGATCCAATGCCACCCAGAGGAATCCAGCGAATTCGGTGGCCGGGAGTTCGGTCAGACCATCGGACTTGACCGTCACGTCCGGGAATCCCTCGCGTCCGGGAACCGCCACCAGGCGACCGGTGTTGTCGTATGTCCAGGCGTGGTAGGGGCAGGTGAACCGCTTGGCGGCGCCGCATCCCGTCACCACCTGCGACTGGCGGTGCAGGCACACGTTGTTGAACGCCTTCACCGTTCCCTCTGACGTTCTGGTCAACACGATGGACCGGCCCATCACCGTCTTGGTGCAATACGCACCCGGAGCGGGAAGTTCGGAGACGTAGCCGACCAACTGCGGACTGGCGAGCAGCATGGCCCGATCCCGGTTGTGCCGTTCGATACCCGTGTAGTCACGCGCGTCGACCGTGTGCTGCGTCGGAGCGAGATCGGTCGTCTTGTCCCGCGCCAACTTCAACGCGCGCCGCGTCAGGTCGATGAGTTGGTCGTGTTCCATCCGCCCAGTACAGACCTTGTGACAGTTGTAAGGTCAAGGGGTGGTTGAGCAGTTGCTGATCGGCGACGTCACCGCCTTGACCGGCATCGCCTCCGGCCGTATCCGCCATTACGAGAAAATCGGATTGCTGCACGCGCAGCACCTGTCCAACGGCTATCGGGTCTTCGGCGTCGAGCAGGTCCTCGACTTGTTGCGCATCGACCTGATGCGAAGCCTCGGCGTGGGTATCAATGACATTCAGCGGTTGATCGAAGGCGGGCACAGCACGCTGGCGGGCCTGCTCGACCAGCACCGCGCGCTACTGATGCAGCAACGGGAGCGGCTCGACCAACTGATTCAAGCCATCGATGCCGCAACCGGGTGCGGCGGCGCTGATCCCAGCGAACACATCCTGCACCGGTTGGCCACCACGCACCGCGACAGCATCGGCGTGATCGGGCGGCTCAGCGCCCCGCTGCCGGCGCCCGTCGCCGCCATGTACGCCGACTTGTTCGACGAGTGGGACCTACCGGTCCCCGCTTTGTTCGGGCAAATGGTGCTCCCGCCCGCCGCCAGCACCCTGCTGTCGCAACTGGCCGAAACCCCGGGCCGCGACACGCTGTTCGATCGGTTGCGCAACCTGGCCGCCGACATCATCGGGTTGGGCGAAAGCAAAGCCGCGGCGCGAGAGCTCGCCTGTCGTTGGATCGACCACCAGCTGGCAGACCCCCTGCCGGCCGACGTGGTTCGCGTGCTGCGGGGCGTGCAGCCGCTGCTGGAACGCGACCCGGTGATCGTGCAGGGATTCCGCGCTTGGGCAGGATCGATCAGCCCGGCGGCCGCCCACTTCATCGATGAAATCGCTCGGCAGATCGCCCGCCGCGGATTGGAAGCCGTGAGCGTCATCGTGCTGCCCGTCCGCCACCCGGTTCAAACGAACGATGCGGCACCGTGATGCAGATGTGACTCGCGTGATCAACGTGGTATATGGGGTTTCTGTCGTACTCTGTGGCGTGTGTCCTCCGTTTCACGACGCGACCTGCTCAAATTCGCGGCCGCAACCCCGGCCCTGCTTGGGATGGGCGTCGCGGGCGCGTCGCTGCGCGCCCCGACGGCGTCGGCGTCGCTCGGCACCCTGCTGGACTATGCGGCCGGAGTCATTCCGGCCAGCCAGATCCGGGCGGCCGGCGCGGTGGGGTCGATTCGGTACGTGTCGGACCGGCGCCCAGGCGGCAACTGGATGCTCGGCAAGCCGATCCAAGTCGGCGAAGCGCGCGACCTCGACAGCAACGGGCTCAAAATCGTGTCCTGCTATCAGTACGGCAAGGCCAGCACCGCGGACTGGCTGGGTGGTGCCAACGCCGGCCTGCAGCACGCGCAGCGTGGGATGCAGCTACACGCCGCGGCCGGCGGGCCGGCCAGCGCGCCGATTTATGCCTCGATCGACGACGACCCCTCATACGAGCAGTACAAGAGCCAAGTGGCGCCCTACCTGCGTTCGTGGGAATCGGTAATCGGCCATCAGCGCACAGGCGTGTACGCCAATTCGAAAACCATCGACTGGGCGCTGCACGACGGATTGGGCTCCTACTTCTGGCAGCACAATTGGGGCTCGCCCAAGGGTTACGCCCACCCGGCGGCCAATCTGCACCAGGTTGAAATCGACAAACGCACTGTCGGAGGAGTCGGGGTGGACATCAACGAGATCCTCAAGCCCCAGTTCGGGCAGTGGGCCTAGCGCCCGATGCGGTCGGCCGGCGCGGCCGGGGCGCGGCCTCTTAAAAATTCCAGCAAACACTCGTTCGCTCATTTTCCGGATGCGCACGGGCGGCCGTTCGCCGTCAGCCACGGCCGGCGGCGCCGCGACGCCGCTGTGTGACCAAAAATTTTTATGTAACGATTCGATAACAAGACAGCTTTGATCTGCGCAGTTATAGCTACTCGACCGTAACCACCTGCATGCAGCGGGTTTGTTGATCGGCTCCGCGCCGTCGGTGAAACCGCGTGTTACCCAGGACACGGTTACCCATGCGTAGAACTCACCAGTAACCGATCAGCACGCAAAACGAGGGCCGATCCTTATGACACTCTTAGTGCAGCCGATGGAGTCCGTCGCGCCGCTCAGCGCCACCCGAGCGGTCCGCCGACAACACACCGGCCGGCCGTTTCCCGGCTGTGATTCGACGCGGAATCAACAGGACCCCGCCCTGCGGTGGTGAACCGCCAGACGAACGAGACCTAAAGACGCATACAGGGGAGACAGACAAGGTGACGATCCACGAGCACGATCGGGTGTCCACTGACCGCGATGGGCGGGGCCCGCAGGGGAGCAAAAACCCCCAAGCCGGGGACACCGTCGCTCTTGTCGACCGACTGACGGCCGGCGAGCCCTATGCCGTGGCATTCGGCGGCCAGGGCAGCGCCTGGCTGGAGACCCTCGAAGAACTGGTGTCGTCGGCCGGCATCGAGTCCGAGCTGGCAACGCTGGTTGGTGAGGTCAATCTGCTCCTGGAACCGGTGGCCAGAGAGCTGGTCGTGGTGCGGCCGATCGGCTTTGAGCCGCTGTCGTGGGTGCGTGCGCTGGCGGCCGAGGATCCGATCCCCTCCGACAAGCACCTGACTTCGGCCGCGGTGTCGATTCCGGGCGTGCTGCTCACCCAGATCGCCGCGGTGCGGGCGTTGGCGCGGCAGGGCATGGACCTGAAGGCGACGCCGCCGGTGGCCGTCGCAGGACATTCCCAAGGGGTCCTCGCCGTCGAGGCGCTCAAGGCCGGCGGTAGCCGCGATGTCGAGCTGCTGGCGATGGCCCAGCTGATCGGTGCGGCCGGGACGCTGGTGGCCCGTCGGCGCGGCATCTCGGTGCTTGGCGACCGCCCGCCGATGGTGTCGGTCACCAACGCCGATCCCGAACGCATCGGCCGGCTGCTCGACGAGTTCGCGCAGGACGTGCGGACCGTGCTGCCGCCCGTCTTGTCCATCCGCAACGGCCGCCGCTCGGTCGTCATCACGGGCACCCCGGAACAGCTGTCCCGCTTCGAGCTCTACTGCCAGCAGATCTCGGAGAAGGAGGAAGCCGACCGCAAGAACAAGCTACGCGGCGGCGACGTCTTCGCGCCGGTCTTCGATCCGGTGCAGGTCGAGGTGGGCTTCCACACGCCCCGGCTGGCCGACGGCATCGACATCGTCGGTGGCTGGGCCGAGAAGGTCGGCCTGGACGTCGGGCTGGCCCGGCAGCTGACCGAGTCGATTCTGGTGCGCCCGGTCGACTGGGTGCAGGAGATCACCCGGGTCAACGACGCCGGGGCTCGCTGGATCCTGGACCTGGGGCCCGGCGACATATTGACCCGGCTGACCGCGCCGGTGATCCGTGGTCTGGGTGTGGGCATCGTGCCCGCTGCGACCCGCGGCGGACAACGAAATCTCTTCACCGTCGGTGCCGTTCCCGAGGTGGCGCGGGCCTGGTCGAGCTACGCTCCCACGTTGGTCCGCCTGCCCGACGGCAGGGTCAAGCTCTCGACGAAATTCACCCGGCTGACGGGCCGCTCGCCGATCCTGTTGGCGGGCATGACCCCGACCACCGTCGACGCCAAAATCGTGGCCGCCGCGGCCAACGCCGGACACTGGGCGGAGCTGGCCGGTGGCGGGCAGGTCACCGAGGAGATCTTCGCCGACCGCATCGAGCAGATGTCCGGGCTGCTGGAAGACGGTCGTACCTACCAGTTCAACGCGCTGTTTCTGGACCCGTACCTCTGGAAGCTGCAGGTCGGCGGCAAGCGGTTGGTGCAGAAGGCGCGCCAGTCGGGCGCGGCCATCGACGGGCTGGTGATCAGCGCCGGCATTCCCGACCTCGAGGACGCCGTCGACCTGATCGAGGAGTTGGGCGAGGTCGGCATCAGTCACGTCGTCTTCAAGCCGGGCACCGTGGAGCAGATCCGCTCCGTCATCCGCATCGCGACCGAGGTGTCCACCAAGCCGGTGATCGCACACATCGAGGGTGGACGCGCCGGTGGCCACCACTCCTGGGAAGACCTCGATGATTTGTTGTTGGCGACCTACTCCGAGTTGCGGTCGCGCTCCAACATCACCGTCTGTGTCGGCGGTGGCATCGGCACGCCGGAGCGGGCGGCCGAATATCTGTCCGGACGCTGGGCGCAGGCATACGGCTTCCCACTGATGCCGATCGACGGCATCCTTGTCGGCACCGCGGCGATGGCGGCCAAGGAGGCCACCACGTCGCCGTCGGTCAAGCGGATGCTGGTGGACACGCAGGGGACCGATCGGTGGATCGGCGCCGGAAAAGCCTCGGGCGGAATGGCTTCCAGCCGTAGCCAGCTCGGCGCGGATATTCATGAGATCGACAACAGCGCGTCGCGGTGCGGCCGTCTTCTCGACGAGGTCGCCGGTGACGCGGATGCCGTCGCGGAGCGTCGCGACGAGATCATCGCGGCGATGGCCAACACCGCCAAGCCGTACTTCGGCGACGCCGGTGAGATGACCTACCTGCAGTGGTTGCAGCGCTACGTCGAATTGTCCATCGGGGACGGTGATTCCACCGCGGACACCGCGTCGCCGGGGAGCCCCTGGCTGGCCGACACCTGGCGCGACCGTTTCGAGCAGATGCTGCAGCGGGCCGAGGCGCGTTTGCATGCACAGGATTTCGGTCCGATTGAGACGCTGTTCGACGGTGCCACCGACGACGGTGCGCGCCTGCTGGAGAATCCTTCCGAGGCCATCGCCACCCTGCTCACGCACTACCCCGATGCCGAGCGCGTGCAGCTGCATCCGGCCGACGTCCCCTTCTTCGTCTCGTTGTGCAAGCTGTTGGGCAAGCCGGTCAACTTCGTGCCGGTGATCGACAAGGATGTGCGGCGGTGGTGGCGCAGCGATTCGCTGTGGCAGGCGCACGACGCGCGCTACGACGCCGATCAGGTGTGCATCATTCCGGGTACCGCCGCAGTCGCCGGCATCACCCGGATGGACGAGCCCGTCGGCGAACTGCTGGACCGCTTCGAGCAGGCGGCCATCGACGAGGCGCTCGCCGCAGGTGCGGAACCCACGGCCGTCACCTCACGGCGGACCGGCCGCGCCGACGTCACCGGGCCGCTGGCCGTCGTGCTGGACGCCCCCGATGTGCAGTGGGCCGGCCGCACCGCGACCAACCCCGTCCATCGAATCGCCGATCCCGCCGACTGGCTGGTGCATGACGGGCCCGAGAGCCGCCGCGCCACGCATTCGTCCACCGGGGCGCAGCTTCAGGTCGACGGCGACCGCGTGGTGCTCAGTGTCCCCGTGTCGGGCACGTGGATCGACATCCCATTCACGTTGCCGCCCAACACCGTTGATGGCGCGACTCCGGTGGTCTCCACGGAGGATGCCGCCACCGCCATGCGGTCGGTCCTGGCCATCGCCGCGGGCGTCGACGGGCCCGAGTTCCTGCCCGCGGTCACCGACGGAACCGCCACCGTCACGGTGGACTGGGATCCCGAGCGGGTCGCCGACCACACCGGTGTCACGGCCACCTTCGGAGAACCGTTGGCGCCCAGCCTCACCACCGTGCCCGACGCGCTCGTGGGACCGTGCTGGCCCGCCGTATTCTCCGCGATCGGCTCGGCCGTCACCGACGCCGGTGTTCCGGTGGTCGAGGGCCTGCTGAGCCTGGTGCATCTCGACCACGCCGCCCACATGGTCGGCAAGCTGCCCAACACCCAGTCGCAATTGACGATCAGTGCAACGGCTTCGGTGGCCAGCGACACGGACATGGGGCGCGTCGTTCCCGTCTCGGTGACCATCGCCGACACCGACGGTCAGGAGATCGCCACCCTGGAGGAGCGTTTCGCGATCCTGGGGCGCACCGGCGCCGCCGAACTGACGGACCCGACGCGCGCGGGTGGTGCGGTCTCGCAGAACGCGACCGATACCCCGCGCCGCCGCCGCCGCGACGTCACCATCACCGCCCCGGTCGACATGCGCCCGTTCGCGGTGGTCTCCGGTGACCACAACCCGATCCACACCGACCGGGCCGCCGCGCTGCTGGCCGGCCTGGAATCGCCCATCGTGCACGGCATGTGGCTGTCGGCCGCCGCGCAGCACGCGGTGACCGCCACCGATGGTCAGGCGCGCCCGCCGGCGCGGCTGATCGGCTGGACCGCGCGCTTCCTGGGCATGGTGCGGCCCGGCGACGAGGTCGCGTTCCGCGTCGATCGCGTCGGAATCGACCAGGGCGCAGAGGTTTTGGAGGTTGCTGCCCGGATCGGATCGGACCTGGTGATGTCGGCGACGGCACGCCTGGCGGCCCCGCACACGGTCTACGCGTTCCCCGGACAGGGTATTCAGCACAAGGGCATGGGCATGGACGTCCGGGCCCGGTCCAAGGCCGCCCGCAAGGTGTGGGACAAAGCCGACAAGTTCACCCGCGACACGTTGGGCTTCTCGGTCCTACACGTGGTGCGCGACAACCCGACCAGCATCATCGCCAGCGGTGTGCACTACAACCACCCCGAGGGCGTGCTGTACCTGACCCAGTTCACCCAGGTCGCGATGGCCACGGTGGCCGCGGCGCAGGTCGCCGAGATGCGCGAGCAAGGCGCGTTCGTCGAGGATGCGATCGCTTGCGGTCACTCCGTCGGCGAGTACACCGCGCTGGCCTG
Source organism: Mycobacterium sp. NGS58 (assembly GCF_059812385.1). Taxonomy (NCBI): domain Bacteria; kingdom Bacillati; phylum Actinomycetota; class Actinomycetes; order Mycobacteriales; family Mycobacteriaceae; genus Mycobacterium; species Mycobacterium sp. NGS58. The sequence continues at coordinate 67,148 of NZ_JCALCO010000012.1, forward strand.
CGTGACCGGCATCTACGAGCTGGAAGCCCTGCTGGAGACGGTGTTTCACCGCGGATCGAAGATGCACGACATCGTGCCGCGCGACGAGCTGGGCCGGTCCAACTATCGGCTGGCGGCCATTCGGCCCTCGCAGATCGACCTGCCCGACGACCAGGTCCCCGAATTCGTCGCCGGAATCGCCGAAAGCACCGGCGAATTCCTGGAGATCGTCAACTTCAACCTGCGCGGGTCACAGTATGCGATCGCGGGCACCGTGCGCGGCCTAGAGGAGCTCGAGGCCGAAGTGGAGCGGCGCCGCAAGATCACCGGCGGCAAGCGCTCGTTCATTCTGGTGCCCGGAATCGACGTGCCGTTCCACTCGCGTGTGTTGCGAGTCGGTGTGGCGGAGTTCCGGCGGTCACTCGACCGAGTGATGCCGCGCGATAAGGATCCCGATGTCATCATCGGGCGCTACATCCCGAACCTGGTGCCGCGTCCGTTCACCCTGGACCGCGACTTCATCCAGGAGATCCGCGACCTGGTGCCGGCCGAGCCGCTCGATCCGATCCTCGCCGACTACGACACCTGGATTGCCGAGCGCCGGATCGAGATGGCGCGCATCGTCCTCATCGAATTGCTGGCATGGCAATTCGCCAGCCCGGTGCGCTGGATCGAAACCCAGGACCTGCTGTTCACCGAAGAGGCCGCAGGCGGTCGTGGCGTGGAGCGGTTCGTCGAGATCGGCGTGAAGTCCGCACCGACCGTCGCCGGCCTGGCCACCAACACCCTCAAGTTGCCCGAATACGCGCACAGCACAGTGGAAGTGCTCAACGCCGAGCGCGACGCGGCGGTGCTGTTCGCCACCGACACCGACCCCGAGCCTGAGCTCGAGGACGAGCCGGAGGTGCCCGCCGAAAGCGCGTCGGCGCCGGAGGCGGCGGCGGCCACCCCGGCTCCCGCCGCGGCGCCGACCGCGCCGGCGGGCGCGGCCCGGCCCGACGACATCGGATTCGACGCCGCGGATGCCACACTCGCGCTGATCGCGCTCTCGGCCAAGATGCGCATCGATCAGATCGAGGAGCTGGACTCCATCGAATCCATCACCGACGGCGCGTCGTCGCGGCGCAACCAGTTGCTGGTTGACCTGGGTTCGGAGCTGAACCTCGGGGCCATCGACGGCGCCGCCGAAGCCGACCTGGCCGGGTTGCGCGCGCAGGTGACTAAGTTGGCACGCACCTACAAGCCTTATGGCCCAGTGCTTTCCGACGCGATCAACGACCAGCTCCGCACGGTGCTGGGGCCGTCGGGCAAGCGGCCCGGTGCCATCGCCGAGCGGGTCAAGAAGACCTGGGAGCTGGGCGAGGGTTGGGCCAAGCACGTCACGGTCGAGGTCGCGCTGGGCACCCGCGAGGGGACCAGTGTCCGGGGTGGCGCCATGGGCCACCTGCACGAAGGCGCACTGGCCGACGCCGGGGCCGTCGATAAGGCGATCGATGCCGCGGTGGCTTCGGTCGCCGCGCGGCGCGGCATCGCGGTCGCGCTGCCGTCTTCTGGCAGTGGTGGCGGCGCGACCATCGACGCCACCGCACTGGGCGAGTTCACCGACCAGATCACCGGCCGCGACGGCGTGCTGGCCTCGGCGGCCCGCCTGGTGCTCAACCAGCTGGGTCTGGACGACCCGGTCAGCGCTTCGCCGGCGGCCACCGACGCCGAGCTCATCGACCTGGTCACCGCCGAACTCGGCGCCGACTGGCCACGCCTGGTCGCGCCGGTGTTCGAGCCGAAGAAGGCCGTATTGTTCGACGACCGGTGGGCCAGCGCGCGCGAAGACCTGGTCAAGCTCTGGCTCAGTGACGAGGGAGACATCGACGCTCGCTGGGGAGAACTGTCCGAAAGATTCGAGGGCGCAGGCCATGTCGTGGCCACGCAGGCCACCTGGTGGCAGGGCAAGGCCCTGTCCGCGGGCCGCCAGATCCACGCATCGTTGTACGGCCGCATCGCGGCCGGCGCCGAGAACCCGGACCCGGGACCGTACAGCAGCGAAGTCGCCGTGGTGACGGGCGCATCCCGGGGCTCGATCGCCGCGTCGGTGGTCGGGCGACTGCTCGACGGTGGTGCCACCGTCATTGCCACGACGTCCAAGCTCGACGACGAGCGGTTGGCGTTCTATCGCGGGCTCTACCGCGACCACGCCCGGTTCGGCGCGGCGCTGTGGGTGGTCGCGGCCAACATGGCGTCCTACTCCGACATCGACGCGCTGGTCGAGTGGGTGGGCACCGAGCAAACCGAAAGCCTTGGGCCGCAGTCGATTCACATCAAGGACGCCCAGACCCCGACGCTGCTGTTCCCGTTTGCCGCGCCGCGGGTCGCGGGTGATCTGTCCGAGGCCGGCTCTCGCTCCGAGATGGAGATGAAGGTGCTGCTCTGGGCGGTGCAGCGGTTGATCGGCGGGCTGTCGAAGATCGGCGCCGAGCGTGACATCGCGTCGCGGCTGCACGTGGTGTTGCCCGGTTCACCGAACCGCGGAATGTTCGGCGGTGACGGCGCTTACGGAGAAGCCAAGTCGGCGCTGGACGCCTTGGTGAGCCGTTGGCACGCCGAGTCCTCGTGGGCGGCACGGGTCAGCCTCGCGCACGCGCTAATCGGTTGGACCCGCGGCACCGGGCTGATGGGCCACAACGACGCCATCGTCGATGCGGTCGAGGAGGCCGGCGTCACTACGTACTCGACCGACGAGATGGCCGCAATGTTGCTGTCCCTCTGCGACATCGAGTCCAAGGTCGCCGCGGCCGCTGCGCCGATCAAGGCCGACCTCACCGGCGGGTTGGGCGAGGCCAACCTCGACATGGCCGAGCTGGCCGCCAAGGCCCGCGAGCAAGCCACCTCTACATCTGACGACGAGGCCGAAGGCTCCGGGGGCGAGGACACCATTGCCGCGCTGCCGTCTCCACCGCGCGGCTTCGCCCCCGCACCGCCGCCGGAATGGGCGGACCTCGACGTCGACCCGGCCGATCTGGTGGTCATCGTCGGTGGCGCGGAACTGGGCCCCTACGGCTCGTCGCGGACCCGCTTCGAGATGGAGGTCGACAACGAACTGTCGGCGGCGGGCGTCCTCGAGCTGGCCTGGACGACCGGCCTGATCCGCTGGGAGGACGACCCGCAGCCCGGTTGGTACGACACCCAATCCGGCGATCTGGTCGATGAGTCGGAGCTGGTCGAGCGCTACCACGACACCGTCGTCGAGCGCTGCGGCATCCGCGAATTCGTCGACGACGGCGCGATCGACCCCGACCACGCCGCGCCGCTGCTGGTGTCGGTGTTCCTGGACAAGGATTTCGCGTTCGTGGTGTCGTCGGAGGCCGACGCGCGCGCCTTCGTCGAGTTCGACCCGGAGCACACGGTCATCCGGCCGGTGCCCGAGTCCAGCGACTGGCAGGTCATCCGCAAGGCCGGCACGGAGATTCGGGTTCCGCGAAAAACGAAGCTGTCGCGGACCGTTGGTGCGCAGATACCGACCGGGTTCGACCCGACCGTGTTCGGCATCAGCCAGGACATGGCCAGCTCGACCGACCGGGTGGCACTGTGGAACATCGTCGCGACCGTCGACGCGTTCCTGTCGTCGGGATTCACCCCGGCCGAGTTGATGCGGTGGGTGCACCCGGGCCTGGTGGCCAGCACGCAGGGCACCGGCATGGGCGGTATGACTTCGATGCAGACGATGTATCACGGCAACCTGCTGGGCCGGAGCAAGCCGAACGACATCCTGCAGGAAGTTCTGCCGAACGTCGTTGCCGCCCACGTCATTCAGAGCTATGTCGGCAGCTACGGCGCGATGATCCACCCAGTGGGCGCGTGCGCGACCGCGGCGGTGTCGGTCGAGGAGGGTGTCGACAAGATCCGTCTCGGTAAGGCGGAGCTGGTGGTCGCCGGCGGATTCGACGACCTGACGCTGGAAGCCATCATCGGCTTCGGTGACATGGCGGCCACCGCCGACACCGGCATGATGCGGGGCCGGGGCATCGACGACTCGAAGTTCTCCCGGCCCAACGATCGACGCCGGCTTGGATTCCTGGAGGCCCAGGGCGGTGGCACCATCCTGTTGGCGCGCGGCGACCTGGCGCTCAAGATGGGCCTGCCGGTACTGGCCGTGGTGGCCTACGCGCATTCGTTCGCCGACGGTGTGCACACCTCGATCCCGGCGCCGGGGCTGGGCGCGCTGGGCGCCGGTCGCGGTGGCAAGGATTCGCTGCTGGCGCGGTCGTTGACCAAACTCGGAGTGGGTGCCGACGACGTCGCGGTGGTCTCCAAGCACGACACGTCGACCCTGGCCAACGATCCCAACGAGACCGAACTGCACGAGCGGCTTGCCGACTCGCTGGGCCGTTCCGAGGGCGCTCCGCTGTTCGTGGTGTCGCAGAAGAGCCTCACCGGGCACGCGAAGGGTGGCGCGGCGGTCTTCCAGATGATGGGGATGTGCCAGATGCTGCGCGACGGGGTGATCCCGCCCAACCGCAGCCTGGATTGCGTCGACGACGAACTGGCCGGCTCGGCCCACTTCGTATGGGTTCGCGAGACGCTGCGACTCGGGGACAAGTTCCCGCTCAAGGCGGGGTTGGTGACAAGCCTTGGATTCGGCCATGTTTCGGGTCTGGTCGCGCTGGTGCACCCGCAGGCATTCGTGGCTGCGCTCGACCCGGAGCAGCGTGCGGACTACCAGCGGCGCGCGGACGCACGCGTGCTCGCCGGCCAACGGCGGCTCGCGTCGGCGATCGCCGGCGGCGCGCCGATGTACGAGCGGCCGCCGAACCGTCGCTTCGACAGCGACGTGCCGGAGAAGCGTCAGGAGGCGGCGATGCTGCTGAACCCGGATTCGCGCCTGGGTGACGGCGAGGCTTACCAGGTCTCTGCCGGATGACATCGGTGTATTGCCCGTCTCCTTCCCGCTCCGCCGCGCCGACCGCATCGTCGCCGGGCTCGGCGATCCGTTAGCCTGGCGACCCATGGGAATTGTCGGTGTGGGGATCGATCTCGTCTCCATTCCTGATTTCGCCGAGCAGGTCGACCAGCCGGGAACCGTCTTCTCCGAGACGTTCACCCCGGGGGAGCGCCGCGACGCCTCGGACAAGAGTTCGTCGGCGGCGCGCCACCTGGCGGCCCGCTGGGCCGCGAAAGAGGCCGTGATCAAGGCCTGGTCGGGGTCGCGGTTCGCCCAGCGTCCGGTGCTGCGGGAGGACATCCACCGCGACATCGAGGTGGTCACCGACATGTGGGGCCGCCCGCGGGTTCGGCTGAGCGGCGAAATCGCCAAACACCTCGCCGACGTGATCATTCACGTCTCGCTGACGCATGAGGGCGATACCGCCGCCGCGGTGGCGATCCTGGAGACGACTGCCGACTAGCCTCGTGGGCATGAGCGATCTGGTTGAGCGCGTCCGCGAGGTGCTGCCGTCGGTGCGGCGCGACCTGGAAGACCTGGTGCGCATCGAATCGGTGTGGGCCGACCCCGGCCGCCGCGACGAGGTGCACCGCAGCGCGCAGGCCGTAGCGGATCTGTTGTCGCAGGCGGGTTTCGGCGACGTACGGATCGTCAGCGAAGGAGGCGCACCGGCGGTCATCGCGTGCCATCCCGCGCCGCCCGGTGCGCCGACCGTACTGCTGTACGCCCACCACGACGTGCAGCCCGAGGGCGACCGCGGCCAATGGGTGTCGCCGCCTTTCGAGCCCACCGAACGTGGCGGCCGGCTCTACGGCCGCGGAACCGCCGACGACAAGGCGGGTATCGCAACGCATTTGGCGGCATTTCGCGCCCACGGCGGTCAGCCACCGGTGGGCGTCACGGTGTTCGTCGAGGGGGAAGAGGAATCCGGATCCCCGTCCCTGGGCCGGCTGCTGGCCGCCCACCGCGACGCGCTCGCGGCTGACGTGATCGTCATTGCCGACTCGGACAACTGGAGCACCGAGGTCCCGGCGCTGACGGTGACGCTACGTGGCCTGGTCGACTGTGTCGTCGAAGTGGCCACGCTCGACCATGGCCTGCACTCCGGCATCTGGGGCGGCGTGGTGCCCGACGCGCTGAGCGTGCTGGTGCGGTTGTTGGCCAGCCTGCACGATGACGACGGCAACGTGGCCGTCGCCGGCCTGCACGAAAGCGCCGCCGCCGCTGTCGATTACCCACCGGAGCGGGTGCGTGCCGACTCCGGTCTGCTGGACGGGGTGTCCGAGTTCGGGTCGGATTCGGCCCCGCAGCGGTTGTGGGCCAAACCCGCGATCACCGTGATCGGGATCGATACCACGCCCATCGAGAAGGCGTCGAACACGCTCATCCCACGGGCCCGGGCCAAGATCAGCATGCGGGTCGCGCCGGGCGGGGACGCCGAGGCCCACCTGGACGCGTTGACCGCCCACCTGCAGCGGCATGTCCCGTGGGGCGCACACCTCACAATCACCCGCGGGGACGTCGGCGAGCCCTACGCCATCGACGCCACCGGCAGCGTGTACGACGCGGCGCGGGCCGCGTTCCGGCAGGGGTGGGGGACCGATCCGATCGACATGGGCATGGGCGGGTCGATCCCGTTCATCGCCGAGATCGCCGACGCGTTTCCGGAGGCGAAGATCCTCGTCACCGGTGTGGAAGATCCCGCGACCCAGGCCCACAGCGTCAACGAGAGCCTGCACCTGGGGGTGCTCGAACGCGCGGCCATCGCCGAAGCGCTGCTGCTGGACAACTTGGTCACTTAAAGATCTTTTTTGGTCATTCAGGCCAGGCTAGCCAGGCAACAGCTATGCCTTCGGCGACATCCCCCGCCGCGTCATCGAGAAAGCCTTCCCCACAACGTATCTGGCGGATCGGTTCCTCAACCACCCCGGCAGGTTGGTCCGCTTGCCACGTACGACAATTAGTGTAAGGTACTTAACTATTAAGTAAGTGAATCGACCGGTATGCAAGAGGTGGACGCGTGGACGTGCGAGCGCAACTATCGCAGTTGAGCTCGGAGGCACGCGAAGCCCTGGCTGCCAGGATTGAGACCCGGCTGGTCGCCGATGACGCGGGCGTCGATCACGACGTCACCATTCTCGGAGGCGGCGTCGCAGGGCTCACGTTGGCGCTCGAAATCGGCAAGGCGCGTCCGCGAGCTCGGATTCTCGTCATCTCGTCAAATTCTCACCCGGTGCCGGAGGTCACGCACACGGTCGGCGAGTCGACGGTCGAGGTTTCGGCGCATTACCTTCGAGATCGCCTCGGATTGGCCGACCATCTGCATGGCGCGCAACTTCGCAAAATGGGATTGCGAATGTTTTTCTCGAACGACGGAAACACCGACATTGCCCGGCGCCTGGAGCTCGGCAGCTCCTCGTTCATACCGCAGGTAACGTATCAAATCGACCGGGGCCGGCTGGAGAACGAGCTCAACCGACGGTGCCTGTCTGATGGTGTCGACATGGAATGCGGGCGGGTGGTCTCGGTCGACGGCGGACCCGGAGGCCGCTCACACATCGTTTCCGTGCAGAGCCATCACACGGTGACTCGCAAGACGACACGCTGGGTAGTTGACGCGTCCGGGCGAAACCGCCTGCTGCCGCGGCGGCTGGGACTAACGCGGGTGAATGAGCACAACTGCAATGCGGTGTGGCTCCGAGTCGCGGCCGAACTAGACATAGGCCAGTGGAGCGACGACCCCGGCTGGCAGGCGCGCCTCATCGAGGGTGATCGCGCGCTGTCTACGAATCATCTGATGGGGGAGGGGTATTGGGTATGGCTGATCCGGCTCGCATCGGGATCGACCAGCGTTGGGATCGTCGCCGACCCCGCGTTCCATGAGTTCGATCGGTTCAACACGCTCGCCAAAGCTCGAACGTGGCTTCGCGAATACGAACCGCAGTGCGCAGCGGTTCTCTCGGAGCAAGAACACCTGATCAAAGACTTCAGGGTGATGAAAAACTACAGCCACGGCGCCACCAAGGTGTATGACGGTCGCGACCGTTGGTGTCTCACCGGGGACTCGGGCATCTTCCTGGATCCCCTGTATTCATCGGGACTCGACCTCATCGCGATCGGCAACGGCCTGATCACCGACATGATCGTCCGCGATCTCGACGGTGAAGACGTCGTCGCACGAGCCGGCATCAGCGACTCGCTGTTCCGGTCCCTCACCGACATGTGGCTTGCGGTGTATTGCAACCAGTACACGCTGATGGGGTCGCCGACCGTGATGTCGGCCAAAGTGATCTGGGATATCGCATTCTATTGGGGATTCATAGGTTTGCTTTATAGAAATGGCCGCTTCGTCAGTGTCGCTGATGATCCTCAGGTCGTTCCCCACCTGAAGGGGCTTATCAGTCTCAGTAACCGCACACAGAGGTTCTTCCGAGAATGGGCGGCCGTTGAAACGTCGCCTGCCTCTACGGGTTTCATAGACTTGTACTCACCTTTCGAGTTCATGGTGACGCTGCACACGGCCATGATGCACGAAACCGCGGAATTCGCGGCGCAATTCGATGCGAATACCCGGCTGTTACATCAGCTCGCGGGCCAGCTGGTTGACACCGTGGTGTCGGCGAAATGTGGTGATTTTGGTCAAGATGGCGTCATGCGGCAGGTGCAGGCCTGGCAACGAGACGCTCTTCTGCGAGACCTTCGATCGATCTACCGCCGCGAACAAACGACCAACCCGATTCGCCACGATTGGATTCTTGGCGCCGCCCCAGCACTAGAAGCAAGTTGACCCCGAAGAACAATTTCTTGCGCCCGGTTTGTGACTCTCGCAATTTACGAACTTACCGGCGCACCGGCATACGTACTTGCCACAGTCAGGCACCTGTGGCGCCGAAGCCCTTGCGGTGCACAGCGAACCGAGATTCGCACGCGACGGTATCAGCGGCGATCATCCGGCGTGAACCTGGGAAAGGCGTTGGGGCGAAAGGATGAACATGCGCGGCACACAAGGCACTCGCCAGCCGTTGGCGATCGTCGGAATCGGGTGTCACTTCCCGGGCGGTGCCTACACGCCGCAAAGCTACTGGAGTCTGCTATGCGGTGAAACCGACGCCACGTGCGATGTCCCTGAGACGCGATGGAACGCCGCGAAATACCACGATCCGAACCCCGCCAAAGTCGGCAAGATGGCCACCAGGCGAGGCGGGTTCCTGAGCGACATCGACCAATTCGACCCCCAGTTTTTTGGTATCTCGCCACGGGAGGCGAACTTGATCGATCCGCAGCAACGCCTTTTGCTGCGGACCACCTGGGAGGCGTTGGAAGACGGCGGGATACCTCCGGACCGCCTCGCCGGGACTGAAGTCGGTGTATTCGTCGGGGGCTTTACCCTCGACTACCAGCTTCTGCAGAATCAGGGGCGCGCCAGCCGGTATCGATTCAAGAGCCATTCCTCCACCGGAATGATGATGACAATGCTGGCCAACCGGATCTCGTTCGCATTCGACTTCCGCGGACCAAGCTTGACGGTCGACACGGCCTGCTCGAGCTCGCTCGTCGCGGTACACCTCGCATCGCTGAGCATCTGGAACGGCGAATGTGATCTGGCATTGGCCGGCGGCGTCAATATCATGATCGGTCCCAACACGGCTGTCGCCGAATCGAAGAGCGGATTTCTCAGCCCGGACGGGCGCTGCAAGGCTTTTGACGCTTCCGCGGACGGTTACGGACGAGGTGAAGGTGGTGCGGTCGTCGTCATCAAACCGCTGGATCAGGCGCTAGCTGATGGCGACGAGATTTACGCCCAGATCCTCGGCACCGCGGTGTCACAGGATGGTCGCACCGACGGCATCACCGTGCCCAGTGCGCAGGCTCAAGAAGCCGCGATATCCACAGCTTTGCGAATTGCGGAGGTTCGGCCCGATGAAGTCGGTTACGTGGAGGCACACGGCACCGGAACGCCCATCGGAGATCCAATCGAGGTCCGGGCCCTTGCCAATGTGCTCGCCGCGGACCGTCCGACTTCCGACCCGCTGTTTATCGGATCGGTCAAAACCAACATCGGGCATCTCGAGGCGGGGGCGGGGATAGCAGGACTGATCAAAGCAGCACTGGTGCTCAAGCACGCGTACATCCCGGCCAGTCTGCATGTGAGCAGCCCAATTACGACAGACACCCCGGGAATTGAGATTGCGCGCGCCGGCCGGCCGTTTCCTGAACGCAAACGGCGCATTGCGGGAGTCAACTCGTTTGGCTTCGGCGGCACCAACGCCCACGTCGTGCTCACCGAACCGCCGGCCGCGGTTCGCGACGACACCCCGGATCGTTTTAAGCCACTACCGCTGGCCGTGTTGCCGATCTCAGCGCGAACTGCAGAGGCGTTGGCAGACACGGCCGACCGTTTGGCCGGGCACGTGAGCGTTAACCCCGACATCGCGCTGCTGGACCTTGGATACACCCTCAGCCAACGGCGCTCGCACCTGAATCATCGCCGTGCAATCGTTGCGGGGGGCATCGCCGAGGCACTGGATCAACTCCGCGCCTTCGCCGAAATCGGACGGGGCTCGGCGGGCCGCACGCCACCAACTGTGCCGAAGTTGGCGTTCGTCTGTACTGGGATGGGACCGCAGTGGTGGAAGATGTGCCGAGGATTGCTCGACGCCTATCCCGCTTTCACCGACAGCATCGTGCGAAGTGACCGCGAGTTGTCGCAGTACACCGGATGGTCTTTGATCGATGAGCTCCGAGCGGACGAAATCGATTCTCGTATGGCGGAAACGAGCGTCGCGCAGCCCGCTAACTTCGCCGTACAGATAGCGCTGGCCGCGCAACTCAAGGAGTTCGGTGTCAGCCCTGACGCCGTCATCGGGCACAGCGCCGGCGAGGTGGCCGCCCATTTCCTGGCCGGTCTCCTGACCTTTGAGCAAGCAATCCAGGTCATTTATCACCGGAGTCGCCTCCAGCAGCGCACAACCGGACTGGGCCGCATGCTCGCCGTCGGGCTCAGTGCCCAGGCGCTTATCGAGACGATCGACGACGAAAGCTTCGATGACGGGGGACGGATATCCATCGCCGCGGTCAACAGCCCGTCAGCCGTCACCGTCGCGGGCGATAGCGACGTGCTGGACAAGATCGGTCGCCGACTGGACGAACTCAAGATCTTCAACCGCTTCCTCACCGTCAAAGTCCCGTATCACACCCACTACATGGAAATGGTGCGGGATGACCTGCACGCCGCATTGGAGGGGCTGTCCTCCGGCGACGCGATGATCCCGCTGTACTCCACCGTGACCGGCGAACGACTGGACGGATACACGGCCGGCGCCGCCTATTGGTGGCAGAACACCCGCGCCACAGTCCTTTTCGAGCCGGCGATCAGCGGCATGCTCGATGAGGGATACACTCACTTCGTCGAGCTGGGACCGCATCCTGTGCTGGCAACATCGATTGTCGAGATCGCGGCAGCCCAGAAGACCGACGTTGTTGTCTTGGCGAGCCAGCGTCGCGGGGATGACGATAGCCGGACGCTCATGAATTGCATTGCCGCACTGCATTGTCACGGCTACCCGGTGGGGTGGGACGCTCTCTATCCTCAAGAGGCTGCACGGCTGGTCAGGCTTCCCTTGTATCCATGGCAATCCAAGCGGTATTGGAACGAGACCCAGGAAGCCGCGGAGGACCTGCATTACAATCCGGTGCATCCACTGCTCGGGCAAGCGGTGAGCGCGGTGCACCCCACCTGGGAAGTGGAGCTGAGCACGGCGGCCGTGCCTTTCCTCACGGATCATCAGGTGCAGGGAAGCACTCTTGTTCCCGGGGCGGTATACATCGAAATGGCCTTAGCCGCTGGGCGGGAAGCCTACGGGTCGGCAGACCTCAGAGTGGACAATCTGGCGCTGCTGCGCGCCCTCATCCTCGATGACACCTGCGACCCCATTCTCAGGACGACCCTCAATCAGGACACCGGCGCCCTCGAGTTCGCCGCATTCACGGCAACAACCGGCGGGGACCTGAAGTGGACGATAACGGCAACCGCCGAACTCAACACACTGCCCAAATCGCCTGACCACGACGAGGTTCCCGGGGCGGGGCAGGTCACCACCATCGATGGCGACGAATTCTATGCGCGTACCCGAGCCGTCGGGTTGGCTTACGGTGACGCGTTCCAGACCATCACCGGGGTGACCGCGGGGAATGGGTGGGCAACGGCCCGCATCGCGATCCCCGCGCAGCTCGCTGACGAAGTCGACAGGTATCGCTTCCATCCCGCACTTATCGACGGCGCCTTCCAAACACTGCTTGGCACACCGCTTTTCGCGAAAGACACGAACGAAAGTCCCTACCTCCCCGTTCGGATCCGGCAGTGCGCCGTATACCGTTCGCCGCAGAAAAACATGACGGTTCACGTGCGTGTGGTGTCGGCCGACCAAGACGAGATCGAAAGCGACATCGTGATCTCAGGCGAAGACGGGCGGCCACTCGCAGCCTTCGGCGGTTTCGTGGTGCAATCCCTCAGCGCGTCATCTCGCATGTCACCCGAGCGAGTCGACAAGGGTCTCTACGAAATCCAGTGGGTCGCGCGCGGCGACATCGGACAAGAACGACCCGAGGGACCGGCCGCGACCGCCGACGCGTCGTGGCTCATTTTGATCGATGGCGCCGGCGTGGGAGCAGCGCTCGCGGAGCGGATGCGCCGGCGCGGCCAGCGCGTCCGAACGGTCGAACATCAATCCGTGACCGCCTTGACAGAATTCGACGACGGGTACGTGCTGAACCCGCGACGTCCCGAGCAGCTACGTCAGCTGCTCCAAACGGATTTCGGTAAACACGGCGACCTCGCCGGCATCATCGACTGCTGGCCGTTGGATATTCACCGACATCTGGAAGGTCAAACACCTCGCCCGGACCCGAGCGGGCACGTCGGCCGGCAGAGCCGGTCGGAGGACCAGGATGCCGCTGCAGCCGATGACCAGATTGGCGTTTTCACGATCCTTCATCTCGTCAAGGCGCTTGCGGACAACGACATGGTTCAGCCGCGCCTCTACTTTGTCACCGCTAACGCGCAACCGGTACTTCCAACCGAGGCACCGGTTGTCGAACAAGCCGCCATCTGGGGACTTGGGCGCGTCGTAGGCCATCAGGAACTCGTCAAATATTGGGGCGGCCTCATCGATATCGACGACGGCGACCGCCTCGAGGCCGCAGCGTGTATTTGCAAGCATATTCTCGCAGACGACCCCGAAGATCAGATCGCAATCCGCGGCCGCGCAACGTTTGTCCCGCGTCTGCGCTCGAGCAGCAGCCTCACGAAAGCCTTCCCGACCAAGCTCACAGTCGACGCCACCTACGTGGTCACCGGTGGAGCAGGTGCCCTTGGTCGCACCGTCGCGACGTACCTTGCCGAACGAGGCGCGCGACACATCGCCTTGCTGTGCCGAAGCGAAATCCCGCCGAGGGACCACTGGCCATCGCTACCTCCGGAACACAAACACCATGCGACCGTCAACGCCATCCGGGAAATCGAACACCTCGGTGCTCGAGTAGTCACCGCCAGTGTTGACATCACCGACGTCGACCAGGTCGAGGCGTGGTTGGCGAAGCACATCCGGGAGGGCGGGCCACCGGTTCGTGGCATCGTCCACGCCGCCGGTTCCGTCGACGATCAACTTCTCGTGAGCATGACCGAAGCGACGTTCCGCAAAGTGATGGCCCCCAAGGTCGCCGGAACGCGGGTGCTGCATAACGCTTTCAGGGACCACGATTTGGAATTCTTCGTCATGTTCGGGTCCGCCGGATCGGTCATCGCGTCGCCCGGTCAAGGCAACTATGCCGCGGCGAACGCTTACCTCGACGCCTTTGCGCACTACCGACAGGCCAACGGACTGCCGGCGCTCACCATCGGGTGGGGCCCCTGGTCGGTGGGCATGGTCGAGGAGCTCAAGCTCGAAAAGATCTACGCACAGCGAGGGATCGAGCTGATCACGCCCGCGGCGGGTACTCAAATCCTCGATCGGCTCATCAACCAGAAAGCGCCCAACGTCATCGCCATCAGCGCCGACTGGACGCGGGCCCGCCGCGCCGGGCTTGTCGGACAACTACCGCCGATGTTCCGCGAACTGGGAGCGGGTGACGCTGCGCCCGATGACACCGATTCCGAACCGTCCATCATCAACGCCCTCTCGAGTTGCCCAGCAGCCGAGAAACTGGACATGGTGACACGTCTCGTCCGGCAAATCGCTGCGGCGGTCTTCGAAGTTGCGGTGACCGAAATCGGGCCCGACGACGCCCTCGAGGATCTTGGCTTGGACTCAATGATGGCAATGGATTTCAGGACAAGGATCAGTGCGAACTTCGCGATCGATCTGCCCGTGCTGGAACTGCTCAGGGGTGTAAGCGTCAACTCGCTGGCCGCTCGCATACTCGGTGAGCTCCAACCAGGCGACGCCAACGACCTCGAGGTCAACGAACAGCGACCAGAAGCCACAAGCTTCGATGACGTCGACCGACTCATCGAGCAGTTGTCCGAGGCGGACCTCCGAGAAGTGCTGGCCGATCTTCACACACGCACCACCGGGCAGGGGACGGGGGCTCACCGTCGTGAATAACCCCCAAGCACGCCCGCGCTGCCTACGCGCGCCGACACCGGTAACGGCGGGCACCGTAGCCGGCACGGGCCAAACGATGCGGGTTCGGCGATGACGACGGCCGACCATTCGTCCGCGGTGCACGTCCGGGGTTTGTCGAAGACCTACGGGCAGTTGCACGCGGTGCGGGATGTGGACCTTGACGTCGGCTATGGCGAGATCTTCGCAATCCTCGGGCCGAACGGTGCGGGCAAGTCGACGACCATCGAAATCCTCGAAGGCCACCGGCACCGCGATTCTGGACACGTGCGTGTGTTGGGCGAAGACCCCGGAACGGCAGGGCGGAGCTGGCGGGCCAAGATCGGCATCGTGCTTCAAGAAGCCAGCGACTCTGGCATGTTGACAGTGTCGGAGACCGTGCGAATCTTCACGAAATGCTATGGAAGAGCACGTCGTCCGGACGAGACGCTCGAACTCGTCGGTCTCGCAGCAGTTTCCGATCGCAGAGTAAAGACTCTTTCAGGAGGACAACGCCGCAGGCTCGACGTCGCCCTCGGCATCATCGGCATGCCCGAATTGCTCTTCCTGGACGAGCCGACGACGGGGTTCGACCCAGACGCCAGACGCCGATTCTGGGACCTCATCAGGCTGTTGGCGATCGATGGCACGACCATCCTGTTAACCACCCACTACCTCGATGAAGCCGCCGCGCTGGCAGACCGAGTTGCAGTCCTGGCCGGCGGCAGCGTGGTAGCGGTCGACTCGCCGGCGAAGCTGACCGAATACGTGAACTCCGCCGCGACGGTGCGGTGGATGGAGGGAGACCGGCTCCACGTGGAGGAGACAAAGTACCCCACCGATTTGATCAGACGCCGTTCCAGGGACGGGGCAGAGTTGGCTCAGCTCACGGTTTCCCGCCCGACGCTCGAAGACGCCTATCTTCAGTTGATCGGACTGGCGTGATGGACATCGACCAAATGAAACGTGCGTCGCCGCCGCCTCGCGGAACGACCGTAGTGGAGTCACCACTTCCGTCGCCGCTGCGCATCGGCGTATCGCGGATCGTGCCCGAGCTGAAGATGTTTTACCGCCGACCGGAGCAGTTGGTTCTGACGTTCTCGATGCCGGCCGTAATCGGCATTCTGTTGGGTTCGATCTTCTCGTCCAAACTGCCGCATAGCGACACCAGCACCGGCGCTGTGATCGCGGCCAGCATCCTCGCTTACGGCATTCTCTCGACGTCATTCATCAACCTGGGTATCAGCATTGCCGCCGACCGAGAAAGTGGTGCGCTGAGACGCCTCCGCGGGACGCCGACGACCGCATCCTCGTATTTCATTGGGAAGATCGCCCTGGTCGCCGTCGCAAGCCTCGCCGAAGCCGTTGTCCTCCTGACGGTAGGCGTGCTCGTCTTCAAACTCCGCCTGCCTACCAATGGTTTTGGATGGTTCACCCTGTCCTGGGTATTCATCCTGGGTATCGTCAGCTGCTCATTGCTGGGCATCTTCGTCAGCAACCTGGCAAGTAACGCCGTTTCCGCCGCCGTGATAACCAACGGCCCGGCGGTGGCCCTGCAGTTCGTGTCGGGCACATACGTTCCGTTGATGGCCCTGCCGACGTGGATGTTGATCCTCGGCTCCGTATTTCCGGTGAAGTGGATGGCCCAAGGTTTCCGGTCGGTGCTCCTCCCACCGAACATGGCCGCATTCGAACCGGCCGGCAGCTGGGAACACTGGACGACATTCCTGATACTGGCGGCGTGGAGTATCGGCGGATTGATCGCCTGCCTCGCAGTTTTTCGCTGGTCTGACACGAGGTAGCCACGATGCCTTCCCTGCTCGGTATCACGTCGCATTTCTTCCTCCAGATTGCCTTCATCCTGCTCACCTACCGCCTGCTCTGGCCGCTGTTCCGCCGGTTAGGACAGGTGCAGGTGGTCGCGATCATGGTGGCTGGATTCGTGCTCGGTCCTTCGGTTTTGGGCTGGATTTGGCCGGCCGGGCAGCGGTGGCTGTTTCCGACGAAGCTGACGATCGGGGCGGAAACTTTCACGCATCCGAACCTCACGGCGATCTACGTCGTCGGCCAGCTCGGGCTTGTGCTTTACATGTTCCTGGTGGGCGCATCTTTCAAGCTCGAAATTCTGGGCGCACATGTGAAGCAGGCCGGTGCAACTTCGGCCGCCGGTATCGGTATTCCCTTGGTACTCGGTGGTGTCACCGGATGGTCGATGGTCAGCCTCGGCGGCTATTTCACGGGCAAGGTGGCGCATTGGCAAGGCGGCTTGTTTGTTGCATCCGCGGTCGCCATCACGGCGTTTCCGATGCTGGCGTGGATTGTCTACGATTCCGGATTGCTCAACACTCGACTGGGAACGATGTCGTTGTCATGCGCCGCGATCGACGACGCTTGCTCGTGGATACTTCTGGCCACGCTGGTGGCGACTTCGAAAGGAAGCCTCTGCGGTGCGGTCGTGGCGGTCGGGGGCGGGCTCGCCTACCTGCTGTTCATGGTGTTCGTCGGCCGGCCGCTACTTGCCAGATTGGTAACCTGGGCCCCGCGCCGCAGCAGCGTTGAACGCACGGGTGGATTGCCGATCGCGCATCTGTCCATCGTCCTTCTGGTCGTGCTGACTGCGAGCTGGTTCACTGATCTGGTTGGAATCTATTCCGTCTTCGGTGCTTTCGTGGCCGGGACGGTTATGCCCCGCGGCGCCTTGCTCGATTCACTCCGTGATCGATTCGAACCGCTGGTCGCATACCTGCTGATTCCGGCGTTCTTCATCTACTCGGGCCTGAACACTCAGCTCAGTCTGATCTTCGACGGATCTACCCTCCTGATGGCGATCATCGTGCTGGTCGTGTCGTTCGCCGCGAAGTTCGTTGCCATCGGCCTGACAGCGCGTTGGCAGGGCATGAGTTGGAACGAAGCCGGCGCGATGGGGGCACTCGCCAACGCCCGCGGCCTGATGGAACTGATCCTGATCAACATCGGGTTGGACGCGGGACTGATCACCGGCAAGACCTACACCATCCTGGCGGTCATGACGATCATCACGACATTCGTCGCCACCCCACTGCAGCGTGTGTTCGAACGCCGCCTGAAAAAATCGGGATCCGTGTTCGGGCCCGCGGGCGAAGAACCTCGCCGCGACGTCGTTGGGGGCCTGCAATAAGCGCTTGTGCCGGATGGATTGCGCCGGAACTCGACCCCCGATTGCCTTTGTAGACCGGTCGTCTCGTCGCATACTGCTTTGAGATGCAGCCACTCGTCAGCGGGAGACGCCACCGTGAGTACGGAGAACACCCTGACCGGCGACGCCGGTAAGACCAACCGTTACCACTTCGATCGCCACACCCCGGAGTACCGCGAG
This sequence comes from Mycobacterium sp. NGS58, assembly GCF_059812385.1. Lineage (NCBI taxonomy): Bacteria > Bacillati > Actinomycetota > Actinomycetes > Mycobacteriales > Mycobacteriaceae > Mycobacterium > Mycobacterium sp. NGS58. The sequence goes on from NZ_JCALCO010000012.1 coordinate 85,017, forward strand.
CGGTTCACCGCAATCACCGAAGAGATGCACGCCAGGTGCCCGGTGGCGTGGACTGACACCTACGACGGGCATTGGGTGGCCGCGGGCAACCGGGCAGTCTTCGAGCTCGCTCGCTGCCCGCACGTGTCCAACGACCACGACGTCACCGGTGAAGGCACCGGGTACAAAGGCATCACGATCCCCACGCTGCCGCAGGGCACCGGCGTCCGTGGCGGCATGCTCGAGATGGACGAACCCGAGCACTCCGCCTACCGCAGCATCCTCAACCCCTATCTGTCGCCGGCAGCCGTAAAGCGCTGGAAGCCATTTGTCGACGAGATCGTGCGGGCCAGCATCGACGAGAAGATCGAAGTCGGGCGGATCGACTTTGTCGACGATCTCGCGAACGTCGTGCCCGCCGTCCTGACTCTGGCGATGATGGGCGTTCCGCTGAAGAAGTGGCAGCTCTATTGCGAGCCGGCCCACGCCGGCGTTTATACCCCGGCCGACTCCCCAGATGCCCCAAGGGTTTTGGAGCAGACGCTGGCAATGGGAGCCGACCTGTTCAACCACCTCCTCGAGATCCGCGAGAACCCGCGCCCCGGCATCGTGGACGCGCTGGCAAGACTGAGGATCGACGGTGAACCCGCGCCCGACGCCGAACTGCTCGGAATGCTCGGCCTGATCATCGGCGGAGGCTTCGACACAACGACGGCGCTGACCGCCCACGCACTCGAATGGCTGGGCGAAAATCCGGAAAAGCGCGAACTGCTGAAGCGGGAGTTAGACACGCTGCTCGACTCGGCGACCGAGGAATTCCTGCGTTACTTCACGCCCGCTCCCGGCGATGGTCGCACCATTGCCGCCGACCTCGAAATAGCGGGCACGCAATTCAAGGAGGGCGATCGCCTGTGGTTGTCCTGGGCGATGGCCAACCGCGATCCCGCGGTGTTCCCCGATCCGAATCGATTGGACCTGAGCCGTAAGAACAACCGGCACTTCAGCTTCGGGCTCGGCATCCACCGCTGCATCGGCTCCAATGTCGCGCGTGTGGTGTTCAAGTCGATGCTCACGGCGGTGCTCGATCGGATGCCCGACTATCGGTGCGACCCCGAGGGCACGGTGCACTATGCGACGATCGCCGTGATCCAGGGCATGCAGCACCTTCCGGCGACCTTCACCCCCGGCGAGCGGCTTGGCCCGGGGATCGACGAGACGCTGGAGAATCTGCAGCGGGTATGTGACGAGCAAGGAATCGCGCGGCCCATCACCGAGTACACCGAGGCCGCCGTCATCGGCTAGACCGGATGGTGGCGACCCGCTGCGCCCGGCTCCGCCGCGCTTGCGATCGCCACTAGACCGACAGGTCGCGGCGAAGCTTGGCCACATGGCCCGTCGCCTTCACGTTGTACTGCGCGACCGCGATCTTGCCCTTCTCGTCGACGACGAAGGTGGAGCGGATGACGCCGGTGACGGTCCTGCCGTACATCTGTTTTTCGCCGTAGGCGCCATAGGCCGTCAGGACCTTGCGGTCGGGGTCGGACAGCAGCGGAAACGTCAGCTTCTCGGCGTCACGGAACTTGGCGAGTTTCTCGGGCTTGTCGGGGGAGATCCCGAGGACGTCCAGGCCGGCGCCGTTGAGCTCGGCCAGGCTGTCCCGAAAGTCGCACGCCTGCTTCGTGCATCCCGGCGTCGATGCGGCCGGGTAGAAGTACACCACGACGCGACGTCCTTTGTAATCGGCCAGCGACACCTTGTTGCCGTCGGCGTCGGGCAGGGTGAACGAGGGCGCTTTGTCGCCCGGTGCAAGTCGCGTGGTCTCGGTCAAGGTAACTACCTTTCTGTTCACCGGAGCGTCGGGGTTACCGCCAGCTGATCTAGGGTAGTTCGGGCAGGTGTAGGAGCTTCGATAGTGGGCGACTTGGAGGACACAGTGGCGGACCGGGACCCCGAAGCCATCAAGCAGGACATCGACGTCGCCCGTGACCAGCTGGCGGCCACCGTCGACTCGCTTGCCGAGCGGGCCAACCCCCGGCGCCTCGCCGACGACCTGAAGATTCGGGTGATCGGATTCGTGCAGAAGCCGGTCGTGCTGGCGTCGCTGGCCGGGGTAGGGGCCCTCGTCGTCGTGGTGGCGGTGCGCCGCGTCAGGAATCGGTGACGCGACCGGCCTGGACGTACACCGGAATGTCGTCGGCCCAGGGTTGGTTGGTGGCCATGTCGTCGACGTTGCAGTAGCCCCGTTCTAATTCGCCGGTCGCCGCATCGACCAGCCGGTATTCCTGCCGCTGTTGGTGGATGGGCTGGGCGTCCAGGATGACGACCCGCACCTCACCCGGCTCGAACCCGCACCGTTGCTGCAGCGCCTCGATCAGGCATTCGTTGTGCATGTGCCCGTCGCCGAAGTTCCAGCCCAGAACCATCGCGCACAGGACTTCGCCCTCACACAGGTTGTAATCGTCCTCGTCATAGCCGGCCATTGCCCGATGAGCGAGGGTCAGCAGTGCGCGTCCGTGGGTGTTCATGCCCCGGAACGCCAGCGCCAGGTGCAGCGGGATCAGGGTTTCCTCTTTGCTGCCGTACAACCGCTCGAGCTGCAAATGCTGCATCGGGCCCAGGGCGCGGGAACCCACGCGGAACTTCTCGTCGGCCGAAGGCCGCACGCACCACAGGGTGGTGTCCCAGTTGCCGGCGTAGTACCGCATGCCCGGCAGGAACGAGACCTTGCGTGGGTAGAGATTGCCGAGGGCGACAGTGCCGGCGATGACCGCGAACAGGACGGCGATCGGCAGCGGGTGGGCGATGTCCGACAGCGCTAGGTGAGCATGCGCGACGAACAGCCATAAGACCCCGAAGATCATGAATACGTTCCACTCCAGCGGCACCCCCATCGGGAAGGCCAGCAGGATGTTGAGGTGGAACACGATCATCACGAAGGCCGCGAGGGCCGTCGGCCAGCCGCCATGGGAGAAGAGCAGCACCAGCGGCACCAGACCCTCCACCGCGGTCGAGAAGTGCGCGATGAAGCCCGCCAACGCGCTGGGCCGCAGGTCGTCCGGATGGTGCTTGAACATCGACCGCTTGAGCGGGCCCGACGGGATGAACGGGTTGTTCGCGAGCATGGTGGAGATCACGAAGGGGAAGTGCTTGTTGAGCTTGGAGGTCGCCGCGCCGAGCCAGATCACCATGAACACGACCTTGGCCCCGACGACGATGTCCGGACCGGCGAACACAAACGTCAGCGCCAGCGGCGCATACACCTCGCCGCGCGCGGCCAAGAAGATCACCTTGTCGCGCAGGCTGAGCACTGCCAGCACCGCCAGAATCGCGACCGTCCGCCACCACGGCAGCACACCGATCATGGTGTCCAGGGCCGGAATTGGCCCGTTGCCTTCCGACAGCAGCGCTGACACGAGCAACACCAGCAGGATGCCGTAGAGCAGCGCGTCGAACGGAGTGCGGTCGCTGCCCTTGGTCAACGGCACCCGGGCGGGCCATGGTGGCAAGCGGATGGTGCCGGGCCGCAGCCAGTACAGGATGGAACCCATCGGGGGGAAGTAGCGCCCGGCCAACGGCCCGAAGCAGCAGCCGAGGCCGACGACTTCGAACAACATCGTGTAGAGCACGGCCTTCTGGAACACGATCGGCTCCGACCACCACGCGCTGACCTGTGTGAAGCCGCCAATGCCGCGAGTCGACCACGCGAAAAGCCAGCCGCCCAGGATGTACAGCCCGATCTTCACGCCGTACATCACGTGCATCACCAGCGGGGTGCCGAATCCGTGCTCGGCGATGTGGCGCGCCATCGGGACGATCCGTTCGGCGCGTGAGCGGGTGCTCCACTCGGGCATGTCGACGACGGGCAGGTTGGGCCGGATGAACCCCATTGCGGCTCCTTCGACGCAGCGTGTCTCACTGGGGAGCCGATCGGCGCTTGCGGCGCTAATCGGTGTCAGCAAGAAATTACCTGCAGGAGGGCCCTCGGTGGGGGGATACGACGGCAAACAGTCCGGTTAGCCGCACCGCCGGCTTCCTGCGGTCTGCGCTCGGCATGGCCGCTGGGGACACCTTTGCTGGGCCGCGACCGCTACTCCCAGCCCGGCGGGTCGTTCTCGGCCATGTAGGCCTCCCACGCGGCGCGGCGCATCGCGCGGGTGTGCAGGTCCTGGCAGATCGCTTTCGCGTCGGCGGCGGTGGTGGCCCGGCCTAGGTCGTGGTGCACGAAGCCGTCATCGACACGCTCGGCGCGGAAGCCGCCCGTCGAGACCGCATGGACGCGGTACTCGCTGCGGTCGTCGATGTTGGCGTGGAAGTGGCCCTCGTGGGGTTCGACCCACTTCAGCTCCGTTTTCACAGGTCCCCGCCGGAAATCTGCGTCATGAAGATCGTCGGGCTCGCGGGGGTGAAGCGGATTGCTCGGAGATCGTGACCCATCGGGTACACCCCCTGAAGTGGAGAAGCCGCCAAATATTGACATATTCGGTGGGCTGGTGCGCCGTCAGGGTTTCGAACCCCGGACCCGCTGATTAAGAGTCAGCTGCTCTACCAACTGAGCTAACGGCGCTTGTGGTCGGCCGAGACCGCGTAGGCGACAATAACAGGCGTTGCGCCACGGAGTGAAATCCCGACCTTTCCTAGGATAGCCGGCCGTGCGGCGGAACCGCCCTTCGGCCGCTGGTGGCCACCGCCGGCCGCGGCATCGTCTGAGTCACGACGCTTCACCGCGCGAACGAAACGAATTGTCGCGCAACAAGATCAGCGTTTTCCCTCACAACACCGTGCCGGTGTACGGTGTCCGGCCGGTGCTGAAGGCGGCGTCCAGCTCGGCCAACGCTCCTTGGCGCACCTCGGTGATGCGGTCGGCGCGGGCCAGCTGGGATGCCCGATGCGCCCCCATGTAGACGGTGGCCAGGTCGGCCAGACCGATCTTGATGTCCGGGGAGCCGTCGTGCGGGGTGCATTTGCCGACACCATCGCGGGCCTGTAGCGCAAAGGTGCCTCCGGCAAGGTCGAGCGGGTCGGTGACTTCCAGCACGATGTCGGCGTCGGCGGCATAGCTGCGCGTGCCGAGCGTTTCGGGGATGTCGTTGATGCGCACCCACAGAAAGTCGCTCGTGCCCTTGGTTTCCGCGGCGCGTTGGTCAACGAGTTTGAGCGGTAGCGGATCATCGGGGGGCACGTCGATCTCGATGCGATAGAACATCTCCAACACCAGGAGCGTTTGCAGTAGCTCAGTGTGTGCTTCGTCGGTGATGGGGCAGAAGTCTTCGACGACCACGGTGCCAAGCGGCGGCCGGAACGCATGCTGGTGCGAGCCGACCACCCGGTAAGTCAGGAAGCCGTCGGGGTGGATGGTGTAATGCAGCGCAGATCCGTTGCCGCGCTGGGTCGGTCGGTCGTCCATGTAGTCGGCCCACCACGCGTCGTCGCGGGAGATCGCGCCGGTCGTTGCGGCGCACCATCGTTCGTAGATCTCTGGCAGATGCCCCCGCGCCTCGGCGGCGTTGACCTCACGCGCCCGAATCCGGCCCGGCGCGGCGCGCAACTTCGCGAAGCGGCGGTCAATGGAGTAGGTATGGCTGTAGCTCGACACACCGGCGCCAAAGCCGTCGTACATCGCGGTCTGCGTCGGCACGCCGCAAACGATGGGATAGCCGCGGTCCAAAAGGATTCCGAGTCCCTGCGCGCTGAGCTGCGCCCACAGCCCTTTGCCCTGATGCGTTGACGCGACGGCGATCATCGTCAGCCACGCGACCCGTAATTGGGTTCCACCCGGCACCGTCAGCCGCGAGGGGTAGATGATGGATGTTCCGACCAGATTCGGATGCGCCGGATCGGAGACATCCTCGGCGATCAAGATATTGTCGAGACTGACCCGACGTCTCCACGCCTCGAGGTCTTCAGGGCCCACCGGATCGCCGAAAGTCCGTGCCTGATTCTCGAAAACCGCCTGCCAGTCGGCTTCGGTGGGATGCCGAATATTGGTGCCGTCGTCCTTCTCGTCCATCGCACATCCAATCTGCTTGTGACCCAGGCAAACCGGCACAGCGCACAGCGAATCCAGGTACCGAGTGCTTTTAGATTCGATACCCGAGTGCCAGAAGGTCAAACCTGCACTCGAAGATCGCCGATAGCACCCCCGTCACGACGGGCCGATGTGAGCAATTCCTCAGCGGGCGGGTCAACCGGCGCGGTTTCGGGTAGGCGATACGCCATGCTGCAAGCAATCACCCGACTTGCGATCGCCGCGCCGCGCCGCATCATCGCGATCGCGGTTCTGGTGTTGCTTGGGGCCGCGATCTTCGGGCTACCGGTGGTCAACAGCCTTTCCGGCGGTGGTTTTCAGGACCCCACCTCGGAGTCTTCGCGGGCGAGCGACACCCTGCGGGACAGGTTCAATCAGACCGATCAGCAGATGCTGATCGTGGTAACCGCGCCCACCGGTGCCCGAGGTGCTCAGGCGCGACAGGTCGGCAGTGAGATCGCCGACCAGCTCAAACGTTCGCCGTGGGTACTGAACGTGTCGTCGGCGTGGACGTCACCACCCGCGGCCGCCGCGCAACTGATCAGCAAGGACGACAAGTCCGGGATGATCGTGGCCGGCCTCAAGGGAGGCGAGAACGACGCGCAGAAATACGCCAGCGCGCTGACGAAGGACCTGGTACACGACCGCGATGGCGTCACCGTGCGCGCCGGCGGCATGGCCGTGGCCTATGCGCAGATCAACGACCAGAACCAGCGCGACCTCCTGTTGATGGAGTCGATCGCGATTCCGCTGAGTTTCGCGGTGCTGGTGTGGGTGCTCGGCGGAGTGGTGGCGGCGGCAATGCCGATCGTCTTGGGCGCATTGGCCATCGTGTGCACCATGTCGGTGTTGCGGCTGATCAGCTTCGCCACCGACGTGTCGACGTACGCCCTGGACCTCAGCATCGCGATGGGCCTGGCCCTGGCCATCGATTACAACCTGCTGATCATCACGCGCTACCGGGAGGAACTGGCGCGCACCGGGGAACGGAACCAGGAGCTGATGCGGACGATGGCCCGGCACGACGCCCTGATGCGGACGATGGCCACCGCGGGAAGGACGGTGCTGTTCTCCGCCACCACGGTCGGGCTGTCGATGGCGGTGATGGCACTGTTCCCGATGTATTTCTTGAAGTCCTCCGCCTACACCATCGTGGCCACCGCGGCAATCGTCGCGGTCGCGACCGTGGTGGTCACCCCGGCTGCCATCGTGCTACTGGGGCCCCGGTTGGACACGATGGACGCCCGCCGGGTGATGCACCGCATCCTGCACGGGCAGCGGCCATTTCGTGACCACGCGCACAAGCCGCTCGTGGCGCAGTTCTGGTACCGCTCGACCAAGTTCGTCCTGCGTCGTGCCATGCCCGTCGGCCTGAGCGTCGTCGCGCTGCTGCTGTTGCTTGGGGTGCCGTTTCTCGGCGTGAAGTGGGGCTTTCCCGACGAACGCGTGCTTCCTCGATCGGCCTCGGCGCGGCAGGTCGCCGACATGCTGGACCACGATTTCGCCAATGGGCTGGGGACCTCGGTGTCCGTCGTCGTTCCCGACGCCAACGGGGTGACCCCCGGCGAGCTGCAGCGCTACGCCGCCGAGCTGTCCCGGTTGCCCGACGTGACCGCGGTAACCGCACCGACGGGGACGTTCGTGGCGGGAAGCCGCGCGGGGCCGCCCGCCGCCGCCACCGGCATGGCCAACGGCAGCGCATTGATCACCGTGGACAGCGCCGCGCCGCTCTACTCGCACGCCTCGAACACCCAGCTCGACCGACTGCATCAGGTCGCCGGGCCGGCGGGGCGGACCGTGGAGATGACCGGGCTGGCGCAGATCAACCGCGACAGCGTCGATGCCATCACCAAGCGACTGCCGCTGGTGTTCGGGCTGATCGCGCTCATCACCTTCGCGCTGCTGTTCTTACTCACCGGCAGCGTGGTGCTGCCGCTGCAGGCATTGGTGTGCAACGTGCTGTCACTGACGGCGGCATTCGGCGCGATGGTGTGGATATTCCAGGACGGCCACCTGGGCGCTCTGGGGACCACGCCCAACGGCACTTTGAACGCCAACATCCCAGTCTTGTTGTTCTGCATCGCTTTCGGGCTGGCCATGGACTACGAGGTGTTCCTGGTCTCGCGCATCCACGAGTACTGGCTGGCGTCGCAAGCCGCCCGGGAGACGCCACCGACCCCTGCCGAGGCACGCGCCGCCACCGACGAGAGCACCGCGCTGGGCATCGCCGGCATCGGCCGAGTGGTCACCACCGCCGCGGTGGTGATGTCGATTTCGTTCGCCGCGTTGATCCCCGCGCACGTGTCGTTCATGCGCATGTTGGGCCTGGGTCTGACACTCGGTGTGCTCGTCGACGCCACCCTGGTGCGAATGGTCCTGGTGCCGGCCTTCATTCACCTGCTAGGCCGATGGACGTGGTGGGCTCCCCGGTGGTCGGCCTTGTTGCGGGACCGGTCCGCGACGGGAGAGGGCGAGGCCGTTGCGGTGGGCCGACGTCGCTGGGCGGCCGATGCGCCCAGAGTGCCCACGACCAGGAGGTGGCCCACCAGAGCCGCGCCCGGCCGCAGTTGATAAGGCGAAGCACCATGTGGGGCAAGCGCTTTCGCACACATAGCGCCCTAGCTGGTGGATATCGACGGAGATACCTTTATGACCCAATTGCAGATCGCCGCACTCTTGGCTTTGAGTTCCGCGCTATGCGTGGCGATCGGCGACGTCCTGCAGCAGCGCGCGGCGCACTGCATCGCCGATCAGGCGGTCGGCCCCGTCGAGTTGTTCGCCGGCCTGCTCCGCAACCAACGGTGGTGGTGGGGCGCACTACTTCTCGTGGCCAGCATCGCATTACAAGCTGCCGCGCTCGGTGAGGGCTCGGTGCTGTTGGTGCAGGCGCTGCTGATGACTTCGGTGCTGTTCGCGCTGCCGATCAATGCTTGGTTCTTGCACCGCACCGTGGCCGGTGGCGAGTGGCTATGGGCCGCACTGCTGACCACGGCGGTGATCGTGGTCGTAGTTGTCGGCAATCCGCAGGCCGGGCATACGGGCGCGTCGCTGCGGACCTGGGCGGCGGTGGTCGCCGGTCTCGGGCCGCTGTTGATCGGCTGCGTCGTCGCCGGCCGGAAATGGGGCGGCGCCGCTGCGGCGGCGCTTTACGCCTTCGCGTCGGGGTCGTTGTGGGGCGTCTTCGCGGTGCTCGCCAAAGAGGTCGTCGCCCGGCTCGGCGACGGGGCGGGCGCGGTGGTCCGGGCCCCGGAGCTGTACGCCTGCATTCTGGTCGCTCTTGGCGGCGTGGCGTGGAGTCAGTCGGCGTTTCGGGCGGGCCCGTTGACCGCGTCGATGCCGACTCTGCAGATGTCGCAGCCGGTGGTGGCGGCGGTGCTCGGCGTCGTCGTCCTCGGCGAGACGCTGAACACTGGTCGCACCGGGGCGATCGCCCTGGTGGCGGCGGCGCTGGTGATGACGGCGGCCATCGTCAAACTCGCGCGGGTCGAGGCGGTCAGCACCCGCGACAGCGTCGACGCGCAGCGACACCACGAGGTCGGCTCGCCGGCGTAATGGGTCCCTGGCGGGCTCTGGACCTCGCCGGATGACGAATTCATTGCGGTGGCGACACCGATAGGCCGCCCCGGCACGCATACGCGCGGGGGTGTCGGCAAAAGCCATTAGAATGCCTGCAGCTACCTCGCTGGTCAGCGGTGACCAACTAGCGAATCAGATGGAAGGTCACTGGGATGGCGCGTTTGCGGAAACGACGATTCTGGCTGGTGGCCGTGATCGTACCGCTTGCTGTGCTCAGCGAGGCCTGTAACGGCGACCACGCGGCGGCACCGGCGAAGGTCATCTTCGACAAGGGCACGCCACTGGCTGACCTGCTGGTGCCGAAGCTCACCGCCTCGGTGACCGACGGTGCCGTCGGTGTGACGGTGGATGCGCCTGTGACGGTCACCGTCGCCGACGGCGTGCTCGCGTCGGTCACCATGGTCAACGAGAACGGTAGGTCGATCAGTGGGCAGTTGAGCCCCGACGGCCTGCGTTGGTCGACCACCGAGCAGCTCGGCTACAACAGGCGTTACACGCTGAACGCGAAGGCGACCAGCCTCGGCGGCGCGGCCAGCAAGCAGATGACCTTCGAGACCAGCTCGCCCGCGCACCTGACCATGCCCTACGTCAGTCCGGCCGACGGCGACGTGGTGGGCATCGGTGAGCCGGTGGCGATCCGCTTCGACGAGAACATCGCGAACCGCGCGGCGGCCCAGAAAGCCATCAACATCACCACCAACCCTCCCGTGGAGGGCGCGTTCTACTGGCTGAACAATCGCGAAGTTCGTTGGCGCCCGGAGCGGTTCTGGAAGTCGGGGACGACCATCGATGTGGCGGTCAACACCTACGGGGTGGACCTGGGCGACGGGATGTTCGGCCAGGACAACGTCAAGTCGCACTTCACCATCGGTGATGAGGTGATCTCGACGGCCGACGACACCACGAAGACGGTGACGGTGCGGGTCAACGGTGATGTCGTCAAGACCATGCCGACGTCGATGGGTAAGGACAGCACCCCAACGGCCAACGGCATCTACATCATTGGTGGGCGGTTCAAGCACATCATCATGGATTCCTCGACCTATGGCGTTCCGGTCAACTCGCCCAACGGGTATCGCACCGAAGTCGACTGGGCCACGCAGATGTCCTACAGCGGCGTCTTCGTGCACTCCGCCCCGTGGTCGGTCGGCGCCCAAGGCCACACCAATACCAGCCACGGATGCCTCAACGTGAGCCCGAGCAACGCGGAGTGGTTTTACGACCACAGCAAGAGCGGCGACATCGTCGAGGTGGTGCACACGGTCGGGTCGACGCTGCCGGGGATCGAGGGTCTGGGCGACTGGAACATCCCCTGGCCGCAGTGGAAAGCAGGCAACGCCAACACCTGACGGAATCGGGCAGCCGAACATCGGGGCCGCCTTCGCGCGTCAAAAAAGGTCAGGGAGCGGTGACGCTCCCTGACCTAGTGGGGTGAGTGACGGGACTCGAACCCGCGACATTCAGGATCACAACCTGACGCTCTACCAACTGAACTACACCCACCACGGCCGCCAGCCGACCTTCGCACGATGACGATCAACGAGCGGCGACGTCGATACTAGCCGGTCGGCGGCGCGCTGGCCGAATCGCTTGGCCCCGGTGCGCCTTCTGGGCCGTCAAGGGCGGCGACCACCGCCTCGATTTCGCTGGTAGACGGCCCCGGCGGCGAGACGAATGCGGTCTGCCGGTAGAACTGCAGCTCGCGGATGGACTCATGGATGTCGGCCAGTGCGCGGTGGGCCAGCCCCTTGACCGGCTGACCGAAGTAGATCCGCGGATACCAGCGCCGGCACAATTCCTTGATCGAGCTCACATCGATCATGCGGTAGTGCAGGAACGAATCCAGGGCCGGCATGTCGCGCACGATGAAGGCGCGGTCGGTGGCGATCGAGTTGCCGGCCAGCGGCGCGGTCTTGGGTTGTTTGACGTGTTCGCCGATGTAATCCAGAACCATCCCCTCGGCGGTCGCCAGGTCGACCGAGGACGCCCGCACCTCGTCGGTGAGCCCGGAGCGCGAGTGCATTTCGGTGACCACGTCGCCCATCGCGGCGAGTGCGTCGTCGTCGGCATGAATCACCACGTCGACTCCCTCGCCGAGAACGTTCAAATCGGCGTCGGTCACCAGCGCCGCGATCTCAATCAGCTTGTCCGAACCCAGATCAAGCCCGGTCATCTCGCAGTCGATCCACACCAATTCGTCTCGCACAGCGCTCAGACTAGTGGCGATCGCAAGTGCGGCGGAGCCGGGCGCGACGGTTTGCCACCATCGGACCACGCCCAGGTGCCGCGCGCGCCGGACCTCGCCCCCGGCTGAGATCGAGAAGTAGGGTGAGCGTTGTCGAACCGCACGCCGATTCATCGGGGAAGCGAGGCGCAGCACGATGAGCACCGATTCAGCGGCCACGGCCGCGACGCGGATCGCCGACGGCTACGCCGTCGACGGCCAGGCACTGGAATTGGGCACGGTCGTCATCGACGGCGCGGCCGATCCGGCGGCCCAGATCCGCATTCCGCTGGCCACCATCAACAGGCACGGCCTGGTGGCCGGGGCCACCGGAACCGGCAAGACCAAGACGCTGCAATTGATCGCCGAGCAGCTCAGTGCCGCCGGCGTCCCCGTGCTGATGGCCGACGTGAAGGGCGACCTGTCCGGTCTGGCACGGCCCGGCGAAGGTAACGACAAGACCGCCGCACGGGCCAAAGACACCGGTGACAATTGGGAGCCGACGGGGTTTCCGGCCGAATTCCTGTCGCTGGGCACCAAGGGAATCGGCGTTCCGATCCGCGCCACCGTCGACAGCTTCGGTCCCGTCCTGCTATCAAAAGTGCTGGGGCTCAACGCTACTCAAGAGTCGACACTCGGGCTGATCTTCCACTGGGCAAAGGATCAAAACCGTCGGCTGATCACCACGGACGATCTACGCAGTGCCATCGGCTACCTGACCAGCGATGCGGGCAAGGAAGACCTGAAATCCTTGGGCGGCGTGTCGGCGACGACGGCGGGCGTCATCCTGCGGGCGCTGGTGAACCTCGATGCCGAGGGCGGCGACACCTTCTTCGGCGAGCCCAAGCTCGATCCGAACGATCTTTTGCGCACCAACGACCAGGGCCAGGGCGTCATTTCGCTGCTCGAGTTCACCGGTCAGTCGGTGCGCCCCGTGATCTTCTCTACCTTCCTGATGTGGCTGCTCGCCGACCTCTACACCCAGCTGCCCGAGATCGGCGACGTGGATAAGCCGAAGCTGGTCTTCTTCTTCGACGAGGCGCACCTGTTGTTCGCTGACGCGTCGAAGGCGTTCCTCGAGCAGGTCGAGCAGACCGTCAAGTTGATCCGGTCCAAGGGCGTCGGGGTGTTCTTCTGCACCCAGCTGCCAACGGACATCCCTAACGACATCCTTTCGCAGCTGGGCGCGCGGGTTCAGCACGCGCTGCGGGCATTCACACCCGACGACCAGAAGGCGCTGAGCAAGACCGTCCGCACCTACCCGAAAACCGATGTCTACGACCTGGAGTCGGCGCTGACGTCGCTGGGAATCGGCGAAGCGGTGGTGACGGTGTTGTCTGAGAAGGGCGCGCCGACGCCGGTCGCGTGGACCCGCATGCGGGTGCCGCGCTCGCTGATGGCGTCGATCGGCAACGATTCGATCGTGGCGGCGGCGAAAAACAGTCCGCTGCAGGCAAAGTACGGTCAGACGCTCTCCCAACCCGCGCAGCCCCAATCCGGCCCGCCGGATCCGCAAGCCCCGTCCGCGCCGCAGCCGCCGCAATCCCGGTCCGAATACCCGCCGGTCCCGCCGAACGAACCGGTTCCGCCAATGCCGGAGCCGGCCGAGCCGAAGGGCGCAAAGGGGCCCTCGATGTGGGAGGAAGTCTTGCAGAACCCGACGGTGAAAAGCGGCATCAACACCGCAATACGCGAAGCGGTGAAAGGCATCTTCGGTTCCGGACGCCGCCGGAAATAGCGCCTATCCGCCGCCGAGTTTCTTGTAGAACGTGCCTACGATCGGCGCCACGATGGCCCGCGGACCGTACCCGCTGGCAACGGACATGGCCTTCGACGTCAGGCCGGGAACGACGCGCATCTTGTTGCGTGCCAACGCATCCAGCGACACCTGTGCGGTGTGCTCGGTCGAGATCCATAGGAAATCCGGCACCAGCCGCTCGACGATCGAGGCCTCGGCGTCATCGGGCAGGTCGGTACGCACGGGGCCCGGCGCCAGCAGCGTCACGTTGACGCCGGATCCGCGCAGTTCGCCACGCAGCGATTCGCTGAAGGTGTTCGCGAAGGCCTTGGTAGCCGCATAGGTGGCGTTGTAGGGGATCGGCGAATTGCCTGCCGCCGAACCGGAAATCAGGATACCGCCGGACCCACGCTCGACCATTCCCGGCAGCACCGCCAACGTAAGATCGTGCACCCCAAGGACATTCAGCTGCAACTGGGCCTTTTCGCCGGCCGGATCGAGCGTGGCGACGGGGCCGAAAGTCGCGGTGCCCGCATTGGCGCACAGGATCGAGATGGGGCGGGCGGCCAACTCGTCGCACAGCTTCGCGCGTTCGCCCGGGTCGGCCAGGTCGGCGGGGCGCACGTCGACGGTGACGCCGTACTTGTCGGTGAGGCGCGCGGCGAGGTCCTTGAGCAGGTCTTCGCGGCGCGCGGTGACGATCAGGTTGTGTCCGCGTGCGGCGAGTTCGGTGGCGAGCGCTTCACCGATGTTCTGCGAAGCTCCGGTGACAACGGCGCGCGCCTCGGGGCTTGGAGCGGGTAGCGGCATGCCGCCAATCGTAGACAGCGGTCCAAACGCGGCCCGCAGCCGATCGCGGGCGCCTATAGAGTGCCGGGCATGAGCCAGCCGGCGCCGCGTTCCGCCACCCCCGCGCGATCGCGGGTGGTGGCGTGGGCGCTCTGGGACTGCGGCTCGACCGGTCTGAACGCGATCGTGGCGACGTTCGTCTTCTCCGTCTACCTGACCAGCAGCGTTGGGGTGGGCATATCCGGCGCCACCACGCCGGCGAGCTGGCTGGGCCGGGCGGCGGCCATCGCGGGGCTGACCGTCGCGGTGCTCGCACCGGCCGTCGGCGTGTGGGTGGAGTCCGCGCATCGCAGGCGGTTGGCGCTGAGTGTGCTGACGGCCGCTGCGGTGACGCTGACCTGCCTGATGTTCTTCATCCGCGAGCGCCCCGGCTACCTGTGGGCCGGTCTGGTTCTCCTGGGAGCCACAGCGGCCTGCGGCGATCTTGCCAGCGTCCCCTACAACGCCATGCTGCGTCAGCTCTCGACGCCGCAGACCGCGGGGCGGATATCCGGATTCGGCTGGGCGGCCGGTTATGTCGGGAGCGTGCTGCTCCTGCTGGTGATCTACACCGGCTTCATCTCCGGGTCCGGCAGCGGGCCCACTGCGACGCGCGGTCTGCTGCGAGTTCCCTTGCGGGACGGGCTATATGTCCGCGAGGCGATGGTGGTGGCCGCGATCTGGTTCGGCGTACTGGCGCTGCCCTTGCTGTTCGTCGCGCACCGGCTCCCCGAGTCGGCGGAGGCTCAGCCGTCGACGAGCATGCTGGGTGGCTATCGCAAGTTGTGGACCGAGGTCGCCGCGGAATGGCGGCGCGATCGCAACCTGGTCTACTTCCTGTTCGCCAGCGCCCTCTTCCGGGACGGGCTGGCGGCGATCTTCGCGTTCGGTGCGGTGCTCGGCGTCAACGTGTACGGCATCTCGCAGGCCAATGTGCTGATTTTCGGGGTGGCGGCCAGCGTGATCGCCGCGGTGGGCGCGGTGCTGGGTGGATTCGTCGACCACCGGGTCGGATCGAAGCCCGTCATCGTTGCGTCACTGTTCGCAATCGTCGTCCTGGGACTGACGTTGATGGCGCTGTCCGGGCCGGTGGCCTTCTGGGTATGCGGGCTGGTTTTGTGCATGTTCATCGGGCCGTCGCAGTCGTCGTCGCGCGCGTTGCTTCTGCACATGGCCAAGCACGGCAGGGAAGGCGTGGCGTTCGGGCTGTACACCATGACCGGGCGGGCGGTGGCGTTCGTGGCGCCGTGGCTCTTCTCGCTGTTCGTCGACATCTTCGGTGCCGTGCGCGCCGGCCTCGGCGGAATTCTGCTGGTGCTCATTGCCGGACTGCTGGCGATGCTGGCCGTCCGGGTCCCGCTGCGCGGCGCCGCCGTGGCCGAACCGGCGGCCGATCGCTCGTAGCGGGCGGAGTCTAGCCGCGGGCGTCGCAGACCGTCAGACCGCCGCCGACGCGCTTGCTGACCTGAACCCCGTCGATAGTGAGCGTGCAGGTGACGCTGTGACCGATGTTGACGATCGTGACGTTGGCCGGGTGGGTAGCCGACTTCGACAGGCTGACCTCCTTGCTCCATGGCAGCGCGACGTTGAATTCGGTCTGGATGAGTCCGCCGGTATCGATGTACATGATGCTGATCGCGCGGCCCTCACCCGAGACGGTGTAAACGACGTCCTGCATTGCGCCCGGTCCGGTCGTCTCGGGCGGCAGTTCGGGGCCACTGGTCGGCGGTATCGGGGCCGGAATGAAGGACGGCGACCGGTGCGTCGACGTCGTCGGGGTCTGCGGGCTCGGTTCGGGCATCGCCGGCAACGGCGGGACGGCGGTCTGCGTCTTGATCGCGTCGTTCGCCAGCACCAGCGCAATGACCAGGGCGACGACCAGCAGCACCGCCGCGCCGGCGCCGAGCCACAACCATCTCGACGATTTCGGCCCGCCGGGCGGCGGCGGAGCCATGCCCGCCGGTATATCGCCCGAAGGAGGAACGCCTTGCTGCCAGTACGCCGGCAGTGGCCTGGTCGTGTTCGTCTCGTTCGGGGTGGGGGCCCAGGGCGGGGTCGTCCCGCCATAGCTCTGCGCGTAGGGAGTCTGGTCGGCGTACGCGGGATCAGCGGAGGGCGAATACCTCGGCTGCTGTGGCCCCGGCTGCGATGTAGGAAACCGCTCGGTAGGACGTGAATCGCTCATGTCCACCTCATGGCTTGCAGGGTACCTGGACCCGGGGTCGAAGGCCTGAGCCAGCTTACGACGGAACGCTCAGGGGCTCTGATTTCCGGCCGCGAGAGCGGCCACCGTCATCGCCCGCATGACGGTGCGCGACCTCGAGGCGCGGCCGGATTTGCTGCGCAAAGTATCGGCGGCCTTGATGCTGTGCGGTGTCGAATTCAGCAGGCCGAACACGGCGTGCGCGGTGAGCCGGGCATCGGCTTCGGCCAGCTCGGGGTTCAGCTCCCGCAGCACACCCACCCACACCTCGACGTATTGACGCTGGGATTTGCGCACCTGCTTTTCGGCGGCCTCGGGCAAGTACGCGAGGTCGCGATCTTGGATGCGAATGAGGTCGGGTTCGTTGAACACGAAGTCCAGATGGAAGTCGATCAGTGCGTCCAGCGCGACGGCCGCATCGGGGCTGTCGGTCTGCACCCGGCGGGCACCGGCGAGCAACCGGGTGCTGATGCCCACCAGCAACTCGACGAGAAGCGACTCCTTGTTCGGAAAATGCCGATAGATGGCCGGGCCGCTCACCCCGGCGGCCGCACCGATGTCTTCCAGCCGCACCGCGAGGAAACCGCGCTCAGCGAAGAGTCGCTCGGCGGCGGACAGCAGTTGCAAGCGACGGTCGGACTTCAACCGGCTCCGGCGATTTGGAGCTTCGGCGGGCCCGGCCTGGCCCTCGGAGGCGGACGCTGTCATGACGGACCTCCGTTTGGTCAATTGGCCCTAACGTAGCACGAGTTATTCGTGATTAACTCGCGCTTTTCGCCGGGTATGGTCCTGCCTGGACCGGCAACGACGGCAATGGTATTCTCTCGTCTTGAGTTAATCGGCATTAACTCAAAAGCCCGATCGCACGACGGCAAGGAGGCTGCTGCGGCGATGGACAACGTGGTGACCTCGCCCGCCAAGGCCGAGGCGTCCTTCTCCGAAGAGCACCGCCGGCTGGTGGGTGAGCTGAACGACAAGCTGGCCGCGGCGGCGTTGGGCGGAAACGAGCGCGCACGGGAACGTCACATCAGCCGCGGAAAGTTGTTGCCCCGCGAGCGGGTGGACCGTTTACTCGACCCTGGCAGCCCCTTTCTGGAGCTCTCACCGCTGGCCGCGAACGGAATGTACGGCGACGAGTCTCCCGGGGCCGGGATCATCACGGGCATCGGGCGCGTGTCGGACCGCGAGTGCGTGATCGTCGCCAACGACGCGACGGTCAAGGGCGGTACCTACTACCCGATGACAGTCAAAAAGCATCTGCGAGCCCAAGAGGTGGCGCTGCAGAATCGGCTGCCCTGCATCTACCTGGTGGACTCCGGCGGCGCGTTCCTGCCACGGCAGGACGAGGTCTTCCCCGACCGCGAGCATTTCGGCCGTATCTTCTACAACCAGGCGACCATGAGCGCCAAGGAAATTCCGCAAGTTGCGGCGGTGCTCGGATCGTGCACGGCCGGCGGCGCGTACGTGCCGGCGATGAGCGACGAGGCCGTCATCGTCCGCGAGCAGGGGACGATCTTCCTGGGAGGGCCGCCCCTGGTGAAGGCGGCGACCGGGGAGATCGTGTCGGCCGAAGAACTCGGCGGCGGCGACCTGCATTCCCGGGTTTCCGGTGTCACCGACCACCTCGCCGAAGACGACGAGCATGCCCTGCGGATCGTTCGCACGATCGCGGCCACCTTCGGCCCGCGCGAGCCCAGCCCGTGGGACGTGCGGTCCCCGCTGCCGCCGACGTGCGCGCAGACGGAGCTCTACGACGTGGTGCCGCCGGACCCGCGGGTCCCCTACGACGTGCACGAGGTCATCGTGCGCCTGGTCGACGGCGGCGAATTCAGCGAATTCAAGGCCAATTACGGCAAGACTCTGGTGACCGCGTTCGCGCATATCCACGGCCACCCCGTGGGCATCGTGGCCAACAACGGCGTGCTCTTCAGCGAATCAGCTTTGAAGGGTGCGCATTTCATCGAGTTGTGCGACAAGCGCAAGATACCGCTGCTGTTCTTGCAGAACATCGCCGGCTTCATGGTGGGGCGCGACTACGAGGCCGGCGGCATCGCCAAGCATGGCGCCAAGATGGTCACCGCCGTCGCGTGCGCGCGGGTGCCCAAGCTGACCGTCGTGATCGGTGGATCCTATGGGGCGGGCAACTATTCGATGTGCGGCCGAGCGTATTCGCCACGCTTCCTGTGGATGTGGCCGAACGCGCGCATCTCGGTGATGGGCGGCGAACAGGCTGCATCGGTGCTGGCCACCGTGCGCGGTGAGCAACTCGCCGGCGCGGGCAAACCGTGGTCGGACGACGAGGAAGAGGCGTTCAAGGCGCCCATTCGCGAACAGTACGAAAGCCAGGGCAACCCCTACTACTCCACGGCTCGGCTGTGGGACGACGGGATCATCGACCCGGCTGACACCAGAACATTTGTCGGACTGGCTCTTTCGGTGTGCGCCCAAGCACCGCTGGAACCCGTCTCCTACGGCGTCTTTCGGATGTGAGTGCAGTGTTCGAGACCGTTCTAGTGGCCAACCGCGGCGAGATCGCGGTGCGGGTGATCCGGACACTACGCCGGCTGCGGATCCGATCGGTCGCCGTCTACAGCGATCCCGACGCCGCCGCGCGGCACGTGCTCGAAGCCGACGAAGCGGTGCGGCTGGGACCCGCCGCTGCCCGCGAAAGTTATCTGAACATCGACAAGGTCGTCGAGGCGGCCGTGCGCACCGGATCTCAAGCGATCCATCCGGGATACGGATTCCTCTCCGAGAACGCCGATTTCGCCGCCGCCTGCGAGCGAGCCGGGGTGGTGTTCCTCGGCCCGCCGGCCCGGGCGATCCAGGTGATGGGCGACAAGATCACCGCCAAGAACGCGGTCGCCGCTTTCGACGTCCCGGTGGTGCCCGGTATCGCCAAGCCCGGGCTGAGCGACGACCAACTGGTCGCGGCCGCGGACGAGGTCGGGTACCCGGTGCTGATCAAACCCTCGGCGGGCGGCGGCGGCAAGGGCATGCGGTTGGTGGAAGAACCGGGCCGGCTGCGCGAGGCGCTGGTGGGGGCGCGACGCGAGGCCGCTTCGTCGTTCGGTGACGACACCCTGTTTCTGGAACGATTCGTGTTGCGGCCCAGGCACATCGAGGTGCAGGTGCTCGCCGACACGCACGGCAACATCGTGCACCTCGGCGAACGTGAGTGCAGCCTGCAGCGCCGCCATCAGAAAGTCATCGAGGAGGCGCCCTCGCCGTTGCTTGACGAGGCGACGCGGGCGCGCATCGGAGCGGCCGCCTGCGATACCGCACGCAGCGTCGATTACGTCGGCGCGGGCACGGTCGAGTTCATCGTCTCCGCGGCCCGGCCCGACGAGTTCTTCTTCATGGAGATGAATACCCGCCTGCAGGTTGAGCATCCGGTCACCGAAGCGGTCACCGGGCTCGACCTGGTCGAGTGGCAGCTGCGAGTGGCCGCCGGCGAGAAGCTGGCATTCGCCCAGGACGACATCGAATTGCGCGGCCACGCCGTCGAGGCGCGGGTGTACGCCGAGGATCCGGCGCGGGGCTTCCTGCCCACCGGCGGGCGGGTGCTGGACGTTTCCGAGCCGTCCGGTGACGGTGTGCGGGTCGACTCCTCGCTGCTGAAGGGGACGCTCGTCGGCAGCGACTACGACCCGATGCTGAGCAAGGTGATCGCCCACGGAACCGACCGCGGCGAGGCATTGGCGAAACTCGACCGGGCGTTGAGCCGAACCGTGATCCTGGGCGTCCAGACCAACATCGAATTCCTTCGCTTCCTGCTCGCCGACGAGCGGGTGCGGGCCGGCGATCTGGACACCGCGCTGCTGGATGAGCGCTTGGCGGACTTCGCTCCGCTGCCGGCTCCCGATGACGTGCTCGCGGCGGCGGGCCTCTATCGGCAATCGGCCCTGGCTTTCCGCGCTCGCCGCTTCGGCGACAATCCCTGGGCGGCGCCGACCGGATGGCGCGTCGGCGGTAGCCCGGCGCCGGTCCGCACCGACATGCGCACCCCGCTGCGCAGCGAGACGGTGTCGGTGCGGGGGCTTCCCGAGGCGGCCACGGTGCAGGTCGGCGAGGGTGAAACCCACTCCGCCGCCGTGCAAGTCGAGCCGACCCGGATGAGCGTGACGCTGGACGGTGTACGGCGGGAGTACCGCTGGGCCGAAGCCGACCGGCACCTGTGGATCGCCGACGAGCGGGGAACCTGGCACCTGCGTGAAGCCGAGGAAAACAAGATCCACCGCGCTGCGGCCGCGCAACGGGCCGAGATCGTCAGCCCGATGCCCGGCAACGTGATCGCGGTTCAGGCGTCCTCGGGCGCCGACGTTTCCGAAGGCGACGTGGTGGTCGTCGTCGAGGCGATGAAAATGGAACATTCGCTTGCCGCACCGGTCTCCGGACAGGTGGAAGTACTGGTCTCCGTCGGTGATCAGGTGACGGTGGACCAGGTGCTGGCCCGACTGGAGCCCGAAGGGTCCAGCGCGGCAGCCGATTCGAGTAAGGACGCATCATGACCACATCCATTACCGCGGGCACACTGCCCAAAGAATACGAGGATCTTCGCGACACGGTCGCCGAGTTCGCGCGCACCGTGGTCGCGCCGGTGTCGACCAAACACGACGAAGAGCACAGCTTCCCGTACGAGGTCGTCGCCAAGATGGGGGAGATGGGTCTGTTCGGCTTGCCGTTCCCCGAGGAATACGGCGGCATGGGCGGTGACTACTTCGCCCTCTCGCTGGCGCTCGAGGAACTGGGCAAAGTCGACCAGTCGGTGGCGATCACCTTGGAGGCCGGTGCCAGCCTCGGCGCGATGCCCATCTACCGGTTCGGCACCGAAGAGCAGAAGCAGAACTGGCTGCCGGACCTGACCGCCGGCCGCGCCCTGGCCGGCTTCGGACTCACCGAAGCCGGGGCGGGCTCGGACGCCGGAGGAACCCGCACCACGGCCCGGCTCGACAACGGCGACTGGGTGATCAACGGGAGCAAGCAATTCATCACCAACTCCGGCACCGACATCACCTCACTGGTCACCGTCACCGCCGTCACCGGAACCGCCGCGAACGGCAAAAAAGAGATCTCGTCGATCATCGTGCCCAACGGCACACCCGGATTCACCGTCGAACCGGTCTACAGCAAAGTCGGCTGGAACGCGTCGGATACGCACCCGTTGAGCTTCGACGATGTCCGCGTCCCCGAGGAGAATCTGTTGGGTGGCCGGGGCACCGGCTACTCGAACTTCCTGTCCATCCTGGACGAGGGCCGCATCGCCATCGCCGCCCTCGCGACCGGGGCGGCGCAGGGCTGCGTCGACGAAAGCGTCAAGTACGCCAAGGAGCGCCAGGCGTTCGGCCAGCCGATCGGCGCCTATCAAGCGATCAGCTTCAAGATCGCGCGGATGGAGGCGCGCGCCCACGTAGCGCGGACCGCCTACTACGACGCGGCCGCGAATATGTTGGCGGGCAGGCCATTCAAGAAGGAGGCCGCGATCGCGAAGATGATTGCCTCGGAAGCGGCGATGGACAACGCCCGCGACGCAACCCAGATCCACGGCGGCTACGGTTTCATGAACGAATACCCGGTGGCGCGGCACTACCGCGACAGCAAGATCCTCGAGATCGGCGAAGGGACTACCGAAGTGCAGCTGATGCTCATTGCGCGGTCGCTGGGACTGTCATGACGGATGCCAAGTCGGTTGTCCAGCGCGGCTTGTGGTTTGAGGAATTCGAGATCGGCACCACGTATCTGCACCGGCCGGGCCGCACGATCACCGAGGCCGACAACGTCTTGTTCACCACGCTCACGATGAACACCCAGTCGCTGCACCTCGACGCGGCCTGGGCCGCCGAGCAGCCCGGGTTTCGGGGTGAGCGGCTGGTGAACTCGATGTTCACCCTCTCCACGCTGGTCGGGCTGTCGGTGTCGCAGTTGACGCTGGGCACGATCGTGGCCAACCTCGGATTCTCCGAGGTGTCCTTCCCCAAGCCCGTCTTCCACGGCGACACCCTCTACGCGGAGACGGTATGCACGGGCAAGCGCGAATCGAAGAGCCGTCCGGGCGAGGGCATCGTCACGCTCGAACACACGGGACGCAATCAGCACGGCGAGGTCGTAGCGCGTGCCGTGCGCACCACGCTGGTGCAAAAGCGCCCGAGCAACGAGGAATCCGAGTGAACCTGCAGGCCGCCGGTCCCGGCTGGCTGTTCTGCCCGGCCGACCGCCCCGAACGTTTCGCGAAGGCGGCCGCCGCCGCCGATGTGGTGATCCTCGATCTGGAGGACGGCGTGGCCGAGGCGGACAAGCCCGCGGCGCGCAAGGCGTTGCAGGAGACACCGCTGGACCCCGAGCGCACCGTGGTGCGGGTCAATGCGGCCGGCACCGCCGAGTACCCGCTCGACCTCGAGGTCCTGGCCGGCACCGCGTATACGACGGTGATGCTGTCCAAGACCGAATCGGCCGCGCAGGTGTTGGCGCTCGCGCCACGCCAGGTGATCGCCCTGCTCGAGACGCCGCGCGGTGCGGTATTCGCCGCCGAAATCGCGGCCGCGCAGAACACCGTGGCCCTGATGTGGGGCGCCGAGGACCTGGTCGCCGCCCTCGGCGGGAGCTCCAGCCGCAAGGCCGACGGCACGTACCGCGACGTCGCCCATCACGTGCGGTCGACCACTCTGCTCACGGCGTCCACCTTCGGCCGGGTTGCGCTCGACGCGGTGCATCTGGACATCCGCGATCTCGACGGCTTGCGGGACGAGGCGGAGGACGCCGTCGCGCTGGGTTTCGGCGGGACCGTGTGCATCCACCCGAGCCAGATCCCGGTAGTGCGCGAGGCGTATCGCCCCACCGAGGAGCGACTGGACTGGGCACGGCGGGTGCTGACGGCGGCGCGCTCCGAGCGCGGAGTCTTCGCCTTCGAGGGACAAATGGTCGACTCCCCGGTGCTCAAGCACGCACAAATGACGCTACGCAGGGCGGGTGAGACCGTCCCCGAGTGACGGCTGCACGACGATCGGACGGCGCCCGGGCGCCGAAGCGCGACACGCTGTGTCGCCTTCGCAATCAACCGGTCTCTTCGGCTTTGAGCGCATAATGGTGAGTACGTCAGTGTCGCGGCGAGCGAAGCCTTTCGTGTAACTGGCGATCGATCTCCGCTCGCGGTAGATCCCGGCTGACCGTGCCGGGACCCGCTGTGGTCTAGGGGACCACAGCGGCACCCGACGAGGGAGGCGGTGTGGCGCAGATGTCTTCGACGCCCATGACTGTCGATCTCGAGCCGATACAACTCGTCGCGCCCGATGGTTCGCCGACGT
This sequence comes from Mycobacterium sp. NGS58, assembly GCF_059812385.1. Classification (NCBI taxonomy): domain Bacteria; kingdom Bacillati; phylum Actinomycetota; class Actinomycetes; order Mycobacteriales; family Mycobacteriaceae; genus Mycobacterium; species Mycobacterium sp. NGS58. The sequence continues at coordinate 108,891 of NZ_JCALCO010000012.1, forward strand.
TCGAAAACCGCTACGGCCGTGAGCTTCCCGCGGAGACGCTGAGCTGGCTCTACGAGATGATGGTGATCACCCGCGAACTGGACGGCGAATTCGTCAACCTCAAGCGGCAAGGGGAGCTGGGTCTGTACGCCTCCTGCCACGGTCAGGAAGCGGCACAAGTCGGTGCCGCCGCGTGCCTGCGTAAGACGGACTGGTTGTTCCCCCAATACCGGGAGCTCGGAGCATTTTTGGTGCGCGGCATCCCGCCCGGACACGTGGGGGCCGCCTGGCGCGGAACCTGGCATGGCGGGCTGGACTTCACCAAGAAATGCTGCGCGCCGCTGTCGATTCCGATCGGCACCCAGACCCTGCACGCCGTGGGCGCGGCCATGGCCGCCCAACGCCTGGGCGAGGATTCGGTGACGGTGGCCTTCCTCGGCGACGGCGCCACCAGCGTGGGAGACGTTCACGAGGCGCTGAACTTCGCAGCCGTCTTCGAAACGCCCTGCGTGTTCTTCGTGCAGAACAACCAGTGGGCGATCTCGGTGCCGATATCGAAACAGACCGCCGCACCGTCGCTGGCGCACAAGGCGATTGGTTACGGAATGCCCGGAATCCGGGTAGATGGCAATGACGTCCTGGCCTGCTATGCGGTGACGGCCGAAGCCGCTGGGCGGGCCAGGGCCGGGGGTGGCCCGACGTTGATCGAGGCGGTCACCTATCGCTTAGCCCCGCACACCACATCCGATGACCCGAGTCGATACCGGACGCAAGACGAAGTCGATCACTGGGCGGCGCTGGAACCGATCGCGCGGTACGGCAGCTACCTGCGGGGCCAGGGCCTGTGGTCGGAACGGTTGGAGGAAAGGGTCGTGGGCCGCGCAAAGCGGATGCGGGCCGAATTGCGCGACGCGGTGGTTGACGCACCCGATTTCGACATCGACGAGGTGTTCACGTCGGTGTATGCCGAAACCCCTCCGGGGCTACAGGCGCAGCGGTTGCAGCTGCGGGCCGAACTCGACCGAAGTGATTGAGAGGCGTTCATGACCCAGCTCGCCGATCGCCCGGCCGGCCAAGACGAAACATTCACCCCGGCAGTGCAGAACGTCGCGCTCGGCACTGAGTCGTTGACGATGGTGCAGGCGCTCAACCGCGCGTTACACGACGCGATGGCCGCCGACGATCGGGTACTGGTATTCGGCGAGGATGTCTCGGTCGAGGGAGGCGTGTTTCGGGTAACCGAGGGACTGGCCGCGGCTTTCGGCGAGAACCGCTGCTTTGACACGCCACTCGCGGAGTCCGCCATCGTCGGGGTCGCGGTGGGTCTGGCGCTGCGAGGCTTCGTGCCCGTACCCGAGATCCAGTTCGACGGGTTTTCTTACCCCGCTTTCGATCAGGTGGTCAGCCACCTGGCGAAGTATCGCACCCGCACGCGCGGCGAAATAAATATGCCGGTGACAGTGCGCATTCCGTCCTTCGGGGGAATTGGTGCCGCCGAGCATCATTCGGATTCCACGGAGTCGTACTGGGCACACACCGCCGGGTTGAAGGTGGTGGTGCCGTCCAGCCCGGCTGACGCGTATTGGCTGCTGCGTCACGCGATCACCTGTCCGGACCCGGTCATGTACCTGGAGCCCAAGCGCCGGTATCAGAGGCGCGGACCGGTCGACATCACCCGGCCCGAACCACCGATCGGGCAGGCGATGGTGCGCCGGCCCGGCAGCGACGTGACCGTCGTGACGTATGGCAGTTTGGTCAGCACCGCGGTCGACACCGCCGAAGAGGCGCAGCGGCAACGTGGTTGGAGCCTGGAGGTCATCGATCTGCGGTCCCTGGTGCCACTCGACTTCGATACCGTCGCCGCATCGATCCATCGCACCGGGCGCTGCGTGGTGATGCATGAGGGACCGCGAAGCCTGGGGTACGGAGCGGGTTTGGCCGCCCGCGTCCAAGAGGAGTTGTTCTACGAGTTGGAGGCGCCGGTACTGCGTGCGTGCGGGTTCGACACCCCGTACCCACCGGCGCGGCTGGAGAAGTGGTGGCTGCCCGGTCCCGACCGGCTGCTGGATTGTGTCGAACGCGTGTTGGCGCAGCCATGAACGACCGGCCGGTCAAGGCGTTTCGGGTTCCCGACCTCGGCGAGGGACTGGAAGATGTCACGGTGACGCAGTGGCACGTGGCGCTCGGTGACGAAGTCGAGCTCAACCAACCGCTGTGCACGGTGGAGACCGCCAAGGCCGAGGTCGAGATCCCGAGCCCGTACGCCGGGCGGATCGTCGAAATCAATGGCGCCGAAGGCGATGTGGTCAACGTGGGAGCGGTGCTGCTGCGGATCGACACGGCGCCGCTCAGCGGTGACCTGCCTGCCGTCGAAACCGCGGTGCCCACCCTGGTCGGTTATGGTGCCGACTCCGGCATCGACACCAGCCGGCGGCCCGCCCGCCCGCTCGCCGCCCCTCCGGTGCGAAAGCTGGCCAAAGAGTTGATGGTGGACCTCAATTCGGTGCAGCGCGCGCCCGGCGCCATCATCACCCGGGAGGACGTGGTGTCGGCGGCTCGCGGGAAAGGCAATGGCGGCGATGTCCGGCCGGTCCAGGGCGTGCGGGCCCGAATGGCGGAGAAAATGGCGGTATCGCACAAAGAGATTCCGGCGGCGAAGGTCGCTGTCCAGGTCGACTGCGCCGAGCTGGTCCGGCTGTCGGACCGGTTCAGTTCGGCGGAGGAGACGATTTCGCCCTTCGTGCTCGTCTTGCGGTTGCTGGTCATCGCGTTGCGCCACAACGAGATGTTGAATTCCACCTGGGTCGAATCCCCGCAGGGGCCGCAGGTGCGCGTGGAGCATCGTGTGCACCTGGGCATCGCCGTGGCCACCGAGCGTGGGCTGTTGGTCCCGGTCATCACCGACGCCCACAGCAAGACGACCCGCGAACTGGCAGCCCGGGCAGCCGATTTGATCGCCGGCGCCCGCGCCGGCAGCCTGGGGCCGGGGGAGTTGCGGGGCTCGACGTTCACCGTGACGAATTTCGGGGCGCTGGGCGTGGACGACGGCGTGCCGGTGATCAACCATCCCGAGGCGGCCATCCTCGGCATGGGCGCGATCAGGCCGCGACCCGTGGTCGTGGGCACGCGGATCGTGGCGCGTCCGACGATGTCGTTGGCGTGTGTGTTCGACCATCGCATCGCCGACGGTGCGCAAGCGGCCCAATTCGTCTGTACATTAAGGGATTTGATCGAATCGCCCGAAACCGCGCTGCTCGATTTGTAAGTCGTGGGTCAGGAGTGCGGCGGAACCGGGCACCAGAACAGGCCGCAGTTGAAATTGGGCTGATGAAATGGTGGCGGCGGTGGGTTCGTCGGCGGGTGGTCGGTGTCCCAGCACTGGTTCCAGTACTTGTTCTCACCCCACGCTGGATTCCACGGCTGATTCGGGCACCAATACACTCGCGGGGCCGGAGCCGGCTGGGCGTGGGCCGTGCCGGCGGCCAGCGCGAATCCCGCCGTGGCGAGTCCGCTGGATAGCAGGGCCTGCGCGACAAATCGGACGAGGGGGTGGTGGATGGGCACGCTGCGTTCCTTTGCTCATGCGCCAGGCCGGAGGTCGGCGTCACAGCAAGTGCAGTTTGTGCGCCGGGCTACCGATCCCAACTTGCTGCGCGCCGACTGCCTACCTGCGTTGCGCCGCGGCCAGACGCTGGGCGAATTCCGGTGATTGGATCGAGTCGGATTGCGGCCCGAGTTCCGCTCGCATGGCGAGCTGATGTTGCTCGTTGTCCAGCGATCCCGGACTGGCGGTGGCGCGCATGGTGGCCTTGGTCGCCAGCACCACGTCCCGCGCCGCCGCCGCGGGACCGGCGGCGAGCTCCAGCGCCGCGGCGACCGGATCCTCCGCGACCCTCAGCGCCAGGCCGTGCCGCACGGCGGCGTCGGCATCGAAGCGCATACCGAACAGCAGGGCCGCCCGGGCGACCTGCGGGCCGACCGCCCGCTGCAGCATCCACGTCGCGCCCCCGCCGGGGTGCAGCCCCAGCTTCTGGAATCGCGCGTCGAAGACGGCGCCGGGTCCGGCGATGCGCACATCGGCCGCCAGGGCCAGATTCAGGCCCGCGCCCACTGCCGCGCCGTTGACCGCGGCAATGGTGGGCAGTCGGCAGCTACCGACGGCCATGAAGCCGTCATAAAGTTGCTGAAGGCCGGTCTCGGCCGCATGATCGCCGGCGGCCCCGAGGGCGCTGAGGTCGGCGCCCGCGCAGAATGCCTTGCCCGATCCGGTGACCACCACGGCATGCACATCGGGGTCGGCTTCGGCCCGCTCGACGGCCTCGCGCAGCAATCCCGACGACTCGGCGGTGATCGCGTTGCGCCGATCGGGATCGTTGACGGTGATCAGCGCGACGCGGTTGGTGACCTGGAAAAGGATCGCTTCGGACTGGGCCATCGGGCACCTCCGGCTTCGCTTTGTGGCTGTGGATCCACCCGGCCACACCGCTCATCGCGGCGGCGCCACGGGCGAGGTAAGACTACTTCGGGCCGGCCGGCGCGGCGCGGACCGGTGTCAGCGTCATCAGCGAGAATCGGCAGGATAACGAAAATTAAAGCCGACTATCGATTATATTGGCTCCTCCCATTGGCCGAACGGCATTAGCCTGGGCATGAAGCATCTTCGATGCCGCGGCCTGAAGGCAAAAGTCTTTGCGGGGCGCGTGGCAGAAATCGGAACTTTTCAGTAATAAAGGATTTATCAAAACGTTATCTGCCGCATTTGAGTCTTTCGGTCGAATCCCCCGGTCGACCTGGCAAAACGTCGAGAGGGACACCGGCCCGCCGGCCGGGTGCCGGCGCCGGCTGCGGGCTCGGTTGAGCCGCCGAAATTTGCGGGATCGCCTACAGCTCGGGTTTCGCTAGCTTCTTGGCTAGCTCATCGAGTTCGGCTTGGCGCTCACGCACCGCACAGCCCCGCCGCTCGATGCGCGTTCCATGCGGAATCGCCCTCGGCAGCGCGTTACTACGCAACTGGTTGTTCGCATAATGGATTGCGGCGTCGATCATTTCGATGTATTGCTCCGCGTCGTGCTCTGCGCAGGAACCCTCGATACGCTGGACTTCGTCCCAGCAGGGGTAGGACGAGTACCGGGCGTCAAGCTGCTGTTGGGAGACCTGTGTCCCGAAGTAACAGCGCCAGTCGCGGCTCAACCAGCCTCTCGTCTTGACTTCAACTTTGATTCGGTTGCCAACGCCAGCTATGAACCTCGGCTCCCCGACGCGCACCACCGGCTGCCATTCATTCGCCGCCATAGATCGCCAACCCTTTCGAAGAGAAGGCGCTCTGGCCAAGTTCTGGCCGTAAGCGCCATCTGCTCGTTTGACAACGGTGTCGGAGATTATTAAACCGCATTCTTTGGGCATTGGCTTCGGCTTTTTGCCCAGTTACCGGGAGGTATGGAAACCGATCAAATGCCAATACCGGCGGTCCCGCGTAGCGCATTGCACCGATGGCGACCGCAAAAATTGCGCGTGACCTGCGTCACTTCGCCGACGCTCCGCCGCCCGCGCCGGAGCCCCGCCGACCTTGCCGCAGCCGTCCCCACCGAAAAATTGTGATCGTGCGTTGCCCTATGGGTCACGCGGGCGCCTTGCGCACATCATGAGGCGACCTGCGAATCCGATAGCGAGTTCCAGAGCGTCAGGCTGCGCCGCGTGAGCGCCTTCGGCGGATCGACCGCGCAACCAAGGATCCGTTGAGTATCCGCCAAGGTGCGTTCCGCAAGCTCAGGTTCAAACGAGCATCGCAATCGGCATCGACGCTAGGAGCACCTCATGCGGACAACGGGCTATCGGACAATGCGGTATGGGACACCGGCGAACCGAATCGGCACAAGGTCACGCGATCAAAGAATTGGATACCTGCGCCTGGTGTTGCTCTGTGTCACCACGGCCGGGCTGATCGGCCTCGGCGTTGGCTTTGCCAGCCTCGATCGACCGCTGGCCGGCCGGCATTGTTCGGTACCGAACACGACCGTCCATGACGCGACCGGTCTCACGTTGTCGTGTAGCCCGGCGGGTAGCGATGACGCGGTGTGGCAGTATGCCCCGGCGTCGTAGCCTCGATAAATACGTTGCTAGAACGTGTTTCGGCCGTGCGGAGTGCCGCTGGAATATGTGGTTGGGCAACAACGAACGGGCGCCACCATCCCACCACTCATGCGCGAAGCGCAGGTGGGTGCCGGCGTTTGACCACGGTCATCGGATGGGCGACGCTTGAGCGGATCCATCTCTGCGAAGCGAACCAGGAGATATGCGATGGCGAAGGTGCTGTTCGTGGTCACGGGCGCAAGCTATTGGACCCTGAAGGACGGCACCAGGCATCCGACCGGTTACTGGGCGGAGGAGTTCGCGGCGCCGTACCGCGAGCTCACCGGCGCCGGTCATGAGGTCGTGGTGGCCACACCGAATGGTGTTGTGCCGCATGTGGATGTGATGAGCCTGCGTCCGTCGATGGCGGGCAGCGAGCAGATCGCCTTGGAGCTGGAGGAGATCCTGAAGTCCGCCGAGGAGCTGCGCAGGCCGATCGAATTGGCCGACGCCCGCCTCGATGACTACGACGCCGTCTACTACCCGGGCGGGCACGGCCCGATGGAGGACCTGTGGCGCGACGCCGACTCCGGCCGACTGCTCATCGCGGCTCTGGCGTCCGGCAAGCCGCTGGCGATCGTCTGTCACGCGCCGGTGGCCATGATGGCGACACGGCGAAACGGCGTTTCGCCCTTTGCCGGCTATAAGGTCACGGCCTACACCAACGATGAAGAGGACGCGGTTGGGCTGCGGGAGAAAGCCCCGTGGACCGCCGAGGACGAGCTGGTGAAGATGGGCGTGGACTTCTCTCGCGGGGAGATGTGGAAGCCCTATACCGTCAAGGACCGCAACCTGTTCACCGGCCAGAATCCGGCCTCCGCCGGGCCGCTGGCCCGCGAATTCATGAAAGAACTCGGTTAGCCGACTTCAGAGGTGGCCGGCTACGAAAGTGGCGGCCTGAGCGGGCATTCCGGACCGCTGGTAGGACAGATGCGCGGGCGAGAACGACTCGTCGTGCGTCGGAACCGCGAGAGGCCCGCCCGGGGTGCACACCGAATCGCCGGGCGCACATAGGTCAATGGCCTTCGCCCCGTACCACGGGCTGACCACGCTCACCGGTGCACCCAGATACCGATCCGACGGATTCCCGAACAGGGCGAGCGCGGCAACATGGTCCGCCTCGTCCGCGGTCAGTATCTGAGGGACCAGGCCCGCGATCTGTGCCTGGGCGATGGTGATCAGGTCGATCACCATTGCGCCCTGGCCGAATCCGCCGAGCACCAGCTTGGTATTGGGGCAGTTGGTCACCATGGATTGAACGTGAGCGTGCGCGTCGCCGGCGCCCGCGGACGCTGATGACGCGAAATCCTCGTCGGCGGGGTAGCTGACCGCATACACCCCGAGGGACCGACTCCCCACCTGGGAGCGCAACGAGTCAATGAACGGTTGTCCGACCCCGCCAACGCCGGCCGGCTCGGCGGTGCCGCGGGCGAACGTAACCTCGACGTCGGGGCAGGACGCGGCGGGCGCGGAAATGGGTGGACACAGGAGCGCCGCCCAGGTTGCCATCACGGCGATACCCAGCAAACGCGCAAATCGGCGCGCCTTCATCTTCTAGATGCTAATTGACATTTCGTCGATTAGGCAGCGCCCCCGGGCACGCAGGCGGTCGGTGCCCCCGGCACGACTCGAACGTGCGACCTAGGGATTAGAAGGCCCTTGCTCTATCCACCTGAGCTACGGAGGCAATGTGCAGGTCAGTCTATCCAACCGCGCTCGCCGACCCGATTCCCCGCCGCCACGCGCGCGAAAAGCCTTCCCGCGCCGCAATTATCGGTTATCGTTGGGACCCTCGACACACGTTCAACATCGGCCGGCAATCGGCCGTTAACCGCAACGAGGCGTGTGCATAACGTCGAGGGGTGGCGTTGCAATGAGCGTGGCCAGCACTTTGACTTCACACTGCTCGTGGGCGGCACGCCTGGCGGCCGAAGCTCGCGACGTCTATCAGGTGGGCAATCTGGTGTTGCGCGGCGGGCCGTTCGCGCTGGGCTGCTTCGCCGGCTGGCTTTTCACGGAGTTCCCTCCGCACGTGGTGACCGGGCACGCGCTGTCACGGGTTTCGCATCCGTCCGTCGGCCGCGTTGGTACGACGCTGGCCGCGCAGCGGGCGGATCGAACCCTCACCGCTGCCCTCGAGGACTCGTTCGGACCCGAATTTCGCGAGCAGATATGCCACCCGTCCGCCGTCGGGGCCCTGTGCGCGCCGCGCGGTCGACTGTTGAGCAGGCCTGGGCCCCACCGCCGTTATGCGGCGCAGACTTCCGACATCTCCTACGGTCCGAGTCCACGCGACAACCTGCTCGACGTGTGGCGGCGCGATGATTTGGCGCCGGGCTGCCGGGCGCCGGTGCTGATTCAGGTGCCGGGCGGAGCGTGGGCGCTGAATGGCCGGCGTCCGCAGGCCTACACGTTGATGAGTCGAATGGTGCAACTCGGCTGGATCTGCGTCTCGATCGACTACAGCAAGAGCCCGCGCGCCACGTTCCCCGCGCACCTCATCGACGTGAAAAGGGCGATCGCGTGGGTGCGGGAGAACATCGCGGACTACGGCGGCGACCCCGACTTCATCGCGATCACCGGCGGCTCGGCGGGCGGGCACCTGGCCTCCCTGGCGGCGCTCACCCCGAACGACCCCGCCTTCCAGCCCGGCTTCGAAGACGCGGACACCGCCGTGCAAGCGGTGGCGCCCTATTACGGCGTCTACGACTTCACCGACTTCGAGAACATGCACGAACTGATGTTGCCGTTCCTCGAGCAATTCGTGATGAAGGCCCGCTTCGCCGACGAGCCGGAGCGCTTCACGGCGGCGTCGCCGATTTCCTACGTGCACCGCGACGCACCGCCGTTCTTCGTGTTGCACGGCGCAAAGGACGAATTGGTGCCCAGCGGACAGGCTCGCGCGTTCTGCGCGGCGCTGCGCGTGGCGGGCGCGGCCACGGTGGCCCACGCCGAACTCGGCAATGCCCACCACGCTTTCGACATCACACCGACGGTTCGATCGCGGCTGGCCGCTGACGCCGTCGCCGATTTCCTCGGTGTCGTCTACGGGCGGCGCGTCAGCGCGTTTCTGGATTCGCTGCCCCTGGCGGCCACGTCGGCCAGCTGAGCGTCCCGGTACTCGCCGATCCTTTCACCAGCGCGGTAACCCGACTAGCGTTGGGTAGACCATTGGGACTTTCGGGTCCAAGGCAGGAGGCTTGATCGACGGTGACAAGGTTGGCGCGTCGAACTGATGACCATGACTGAGCCCGTCGAGGCGATGAAGATGTCCGACGAGCTCGGGCCGGTCGACTACCTGCTGCACAGGGGAGAGGCGAACCCCCGCACCCGGTCGGGGATCATGGCGCTGGAGCTACTGGACACCACGCCGGACTGGGAACAGTTCCGAAGCCGATTCGAAAACGCATCGCGACGGGTGCTGCGGCTGCGGCAGAAGGTGGTCGTGCCATCCCTGCCGACGGCGGCTCCGCGCTGGGTGGTCGATCCCGATTTCAACCTGGATTTCCACGTGCGCCGGGTGCGGGTGTCCGAGCCCGGCACGCTGCGTGAAGTATTCGACCTAGCCGAGCTCATCCTGCAGTCGCCGATGGACATCTCGCGGCCGCTGTGGACGGCCACGCTGGTCGACGGCCTGGCCGACGGCAAGGCCGCCGCGCTCCTGCATGTCAGCCACGCCGTCACGGACGGTGTGGGCGGGGTCCAGATGTTCGCCGAGATCTATGACCTCGAGCGCGATCCGCCGGCCAAGCCGACTCTGCCGCTGCCTGTCCCGCAGGATCTGACATCCAATGATCTGATGCGCCAAGGCATTAACCACCTGCCATTCGCCGTCGTTGGCGGCGTCATGAGCGCGCTGTCGGGCGCGGTATCGGCGGCCGGGCGGGTGGTCCTGGAGCCGACGGCCACCGTTTCGGGAATCGTCGGCTACGCCATGTCGGGCATACGTGTCCTCAACCGGGCCGCAGAGCCCTCGCCGCTGCTGCGGCGGCGCAGCCTAGCCACCCGCAGCGAGGCGATCGATATCCCGCTCGCCGACCTGCACAAGGCCGCAAAGGCCGGCGGCGGTTCAATCAACGACGCTTACCTCGCCGGACTGTGCGGTGCCCTGCACCGCTACCACCAGGCTTTCGGCGTGCCGATCAGCACGTTGCCGATGGCTGTGCCGGTCAACCTGCGGGCCGAAGCGGATACGGCCGGCGGCAACCGATTCACCGGCGTCAACTTGGCGGCGCCGATCGGCACCGCCGATCCCGTGTCCAGAATGAAGAAGATCCGCGCTCAGATGACGCAGCGCCGCGACGAGCCCGCCATGAACATCATCGGTTCGATCGCTCCGGTGCTCAGCGTCCTGCCCACCGCGGTGCTCGAAGGGATCACCGGCTCGGTGGTCGGATCCGACGTGCAGGCGAGCAACGTCCCGGTCTTCCCGGGCGACACGTACATCGCCGGCGCAAAAGTTTTGCGGCAGTACGGTCTCGGCCCGCTGCCCGGAGTGGCGATGATGGTGGTGCTGATTTCACGCGGTGGGTGGTGCACCATCACGGTGCGCTACGACAGGGCCTCGGTGAAAAACGAGGCGTTGTTCGCACAATGCCTGCTCGAAGGTTTCGACGAGGTCCTGGCGCTGGCCGGCGACCCGCAACCGCGGGCGGTGCCCGCCTCGTTCACCGAGCCGGCCGTATCCTCGCGATCGGCGGCGGGCTCATGAGCGCCTCGACGGAGCAGCCCGACGACCGCGGGACTCGCAGCGCCGGGCAGGACATGCGGTTGCCCGGCTCGGTGGCCGAGATCATGGCCAGCCCCGCCGGCGCCAAGATCGGCGCCTTCTTCGACCTGGACGGTACGTTGGTCGCCGGGTTCACCGCGCTCATCCTGACCCAGGAGCGGCTGCTGCGCCGTGACATGGGTGTGGGGGAGCTGCTCGGCATGGTCCAGGCCGGCCTGAGCCACACCCTCGGTCGTATCGAATTCGAAGACCTTATCGGCAAGGCCGCCACCGCGCTGACCGGGCGACTGCTCGACGACTTGGAAGAGATCGGCGAGCGGATGTTCATCCAGCGGATCGAGTCGCGGATCTATCCGGAGATGCGCGAGTTGGTGCGCGCTCACATGGCTCGTGGCCACACCGTCGTGCTCAGCTCGTCGGCGCTGACCATCCAGGTGAACCCGGTCGCGCGGTTCCTCGGAATTCCCAACATGCTCACCAACAAATTCGAGACCACCGAAGACGGCATGCTCACCGGTGGCGTCGAGAAGCCGATCCTGTGGGGTCCGGGCAAAGCCGCTGCGGTGCAACGCTTTGCGGCCGAGAACGACATCGATCTCAAAGACAGCTACTTCTACGCCGACGGTGACGAGGACGTGGCCCTGATGTACCTGGTCGGCAATCCGCGCCCGACGAACCCGGAAGGCAAGATGGCCGCGGTGGCCAAGCGCCGTGGATGGCCGATCCTGCGATTCAACAGCCGCGGCCCTGTGGGCCTGCGGCGGCAGCTGCGGACTCTCGCCGGCTTCGGCTCGATGTTCCCGGTCGCCGCGGGCGCGGTCGGCGTCGGTGTGCTGACCCGCAACCGGCGTCGCGGCGTCAACTTCTTCACGTCCAACTTCTCCCAGCTGTCGCTGGCGATTGCCGGCGTGCATCTCAACGTCATCGGCGAGGAGAATCTCACCGCGCAACGTCCGGCGGTCTTTATCTTCAACCACCGCAACCAGGTTGACCCGGTGATCACCGGCGCGCTGGTGCGCGACAACTGGGTCGGTGTGGGCAAGAAGGAGCTGCAGAAAGACCCCGTCATGGGCACGCTCGGCAGGCTGCTGGACGGTGTGTTCATCGACCGCGATGATCAGGCCGCCGCGGTGGAGATGCTGCACGAGGTCGAAGACCGTGCGCGCAGGGGTCTTTCGATCGTGATCGCCCCGGAGGGCACCCGGGTCGACACCACCGAGGTCGGCCCGTTCAAGAAGGGGCCGTTTCGGATTGCGATGGCCGCCGGCGTCCCGATCGTCCCGATCGTGATCCGCAATGCCGAACTCGTCGCCGCCCGGAACTCGACCGTCATCAACCCGGGCACCGTCGACGTCGCGGTCTTTCCGCCGATCTCGGTGCAGGACTGGACTCTTGACACACTGCCGGAGCGCATCGCCGAGGTCCGCCAGCTGTACCTGGACACGCTCGCCAACTGGCCCGTCGACGAACTTCCCGAGGTGGATCTGTACGTCGAGAAGAAGGCCGCAGACAGGGCGCAGAGCCGGGCCGCCAGAGCACCCGCCAAGAAGGCACCCGCCAAGAAGGCACCCGCGAAGAAGGCAGCGGCAAAGAAGGCAGCGGCGAAGAAGGCGCCGGCGAAGAAGGCGGCGGCGAAGAAGGAGGCGGCGAAGAAGGCGCCGGCGAAAAAGGCCGCGCCGAAAGCCGCCCCGTCCCAGGCAAATCCGCATGAATCCCAGGCCGCCCTCAAAGACGGCGAGGCGCAACGACCCGCCGCGGAGGCTGCGGCCGCCGGCGCCGAGCCACCGGACTCGCCGCCCCGAGGGCATCCGTGACCGAACCGGCTGCGGATAGCAGCGCGGTTCTTACCGGAAGAGACTCGCTGGTATTGGCGTCGATGGCCTCGCCGGTCGAGATCGAACTGGTGACGGCGTGGCTGGAACACCAGCGCACCGACCATCCCGGAGCGAATTTCGGCTTGGTGAAACTGCCGGCGCTCGACGCGCCCCCGGAAGCGATGACAGCCCTGGCCGAACAGCTCGAATCCGGGGAGGACCGTTCGATCGTGCCGGTGCGAGTGTTCTGGCTGCCGGAGCCGAATCGCGGCCGATTCGCCAAGCTGGCCGGGCTCCTCCCCGGCCGGGATCCCTACCACCCCAACCACCGTCAGCAAGAACAGATCGTACGGACCGCTCCGCAGCGCGCGCGGGTGGTGGCCGGTGAGGCCGCCACCGTCTCCGAACTGCGCCGGCAATGGCGCGACACCACGGTGGGAGAAGACAAGTACGACTTCGCCCAATTCGTGATCCGCCGCGCCATCTTGGCGATGGAACGCGTCGAGTACCGGATCCTTGGGCCGCAGTACAAGTCGCCGCGGTTGTTGAAGCCCGAGATCCTGGCCTCCAACCGGTTTCGCGCCGGACTGGCCAAGATTCCCGGCGCGACCGTCGATGAGGCCGGAAAAATGCTGGACGAGCTCGCCACCGGGTGGAGCCGGGCATCGGTCGACCTCGTCGGGGTTCTCGGCAGGATGCTCAGCCGCGGGTTCGATCCCGAGATCGACTACGACGGCTATCAGGTTGCGGCGATGCGGGCCGGCCTGGAGGCTCACCCGGCGGTGCTGTTGTTCTCGCACCGCTCTTACATCGACGGCGCCGTGGTGCCGGTCGCCATGCAGGAGAACCGGTTACCGCCGGTGCACGTGTTCGCCGGCATCAACTTGTCGTTCGGCGCGATGGGGCCGTTGCTGCGACGCTCCGGCGTCATCTTCATCCGCCGCAACATCGGCAACGACCAGCTCTACAAGTACGTGCTGCGCGAGTACGTCGGTTATATCGTCGAGAAGCGGTTCAATCTGAGCTGGTCCATCGAGGGCACCCGGTCGCGAACCGGAAAGATGCTGCCACCCAAGCTCGGCCTGCTGGCCTATGTGGCCGACGCCTACCTTGACGGTCGCAGCGAAGATATTCTGCTGCAACCGGTTTCGATCAGTTTCGACCAGCTGCACGAGACGGCCGAATACGCCGCCTACGCCCGCGGCGGTGAGAAGACACCCGAAGGCGTCGGCTGGTTATACAACTTCATCCGCGCGCAGGGTGAACGCAACTACGGCAAGATCTACGTCCGATTTCCGGAAGCCGTGTCGATGCGCCAGTACCTGGGCGCACCGCACGGCCCGCTGTCCCAAGACCCGGACGCCAAACGCCTTGCGCTGCAGAAGATGTCGTTCGAGGTCGCCTGGCGGATCCTGCAGGCGACGCCGGTGACCGCTACGGGCCTGGTTTGTGCACTGCTGCTGACCACCCGCGGTGCAGCCTTGACGCTCGGTCAGCTGCACCACACCTTGCAGGACTCGCTGGATTACCTGGAACGCAAACAAGACCCGATGTCCACCAGCGCTTTGCGGCTGCGCACGCACGACGGGGTGCGCGCGGCGGTCGATGCGCTGTCCCATGGGCACCCCATCACCCGCGTCGATGGCGGCCGGGAACCGGTGTGGCGCATCGCGCCCGACGAACAGCACGCCGCGGCCTTCTACCGCAACTCGGTGATCCACGCCTTCCTGGAGACGTCGATCGTCGAGCTCGCGCTGGCACACGCCCGCCACGCCGACGGCGACCGGATGGAGGCCTTCTGGGCCCAGGCGATGCGGCTGCGCGATCTGCTGAAATTCGACTTCTATTTCGCGGACTCGGCGACATTCCGCGACAACATCGCCGAAGAGATGGCCTGGCACAACAATTGGGAAGCACACGTCGCCGCCGGTGGTGACGAGATCCGCTCGCTGTTGTTCGCGAAGCGTCCGCTGATGGCGGAAGCGATGCTGCGGGTGTTCTTTGAGGCCTATGAGATCGTCGCCGACGTGCTGCGTGACGCACCGCCGGACATCGGACACAAGGAGCTGACCGCCTTGGCGCTGGGGGTCGGCCGGCAGTACGTGGCGCAGACCCGGGTCCGCAGCAGCGAATCGGTGTCGACGCTGTTGTTCGCCACCGCCCGCCAGGTCGTCGACGACCAGAACTTGATCGCGCCCGCCCCAGATCTGGCGGAGCGGCGAGGCGCCTTCCTGCAGGAGCTGCGCGACATCCTGCAGGATTTCAACTACGTCGGGCAGATCGCGCGCGATCAGTTCGTGGCCCGGGAGGATAGGGCGCGTCGCGACCTTCTGGAGAGCCAGACCCTGTAGCCGCGGGCGACGCTCATACCCTGGGACGTATGACTGTCGCCCCGCCGGCCGGCAAGGCCCCGACCGAGGCCTCTGCCCAGCGCCGCACGCTGGTGTGGCCGGTCCTGGTCGGGGTGGCCGTGCTGGCGAGCTGCACGGCCGCCGGCATCGGGGCGCTCTCGTTGGCCAGCGCCCTGACCCTGACCGGTCTGCCCGATCCGGGCCAGGTGACCACGTTGGGGCTGCCCTTCGTCCGCGCGGCGGGTGAGATCGCCGCGGTGCTCGCGGTCGGGTCGTTTCTGTTCGCCGCCTTTCTGGTGCCGCCGCAGCCCAACGGCGTCCTCGACGCCGGCGGTTATCGGGCCCTTCGGATCGGGACGGTCGCGTCGGGGGTATGGGCGGTGTGCGCCGCCCTGCTGGTCCCGTTGACCATCTCCGATGTGTCCGGCCATTCCGTCGCCGACATTTCCCCGTTGCGGATGTGGTCGTTGGCGGGTCTGATCACCAATGCGTCGGCCTGGCGCTGGACCGCGATCCTCGCCGCGGTGATCACGCTGGCGAGTCTGTCGGTGCTGCGCTGGTCGTGGACGCCGGTGCTGGTCGCCGCGTCGGTGACGACGTTGATTCCGCTGGGGCTGACCGGTCACTCGTCGGCCGGCGGTTCGCACGATCTGGCCACCAACGGCCTGCTGATCCACCTGGTCGCCGCCAGCCTGTGGGCCGGCGGCCTGCTCGCCCTGCTTGCCCACGCGCTGCGCGGCGGTGGTCATCTCGCGTTGGCCGCTCGGCGATTTTCGATGATCGCGCTGTGGTGTTGGGTCGCGATGGCGGTGAGCGGGCTGGTCAACGCCCTGGTCCGGGTCCAGCTTTCCGACCCCTTCAGCACCGACTATGGCCGGCTGGTGACCGCCAAGTTCGTCGCGCTGTGCCTGCTGGGCGGGCTCGGCTGGCGCCAGCGGCGCGTGAGTGTGGCCGCGCTGCAAGCGGATCCGACCCCGGCGCGAGCGCGGGCCGCGTTGCTGCGGCTGAGTCTGATCGAGGCCGCCATCTTCGGCCTCACGTTCGGCATCGCCGTCGGGCTGGGCCGCACCCCACCGCCGCCACCGCCGTCCCGGCTGCCGTCGATTCCCGAAGCCGAGATCGGTTACGACTTCGACGGACCACCCACCGTGGCCCGCATCCTGTTCGACTGGCGATTCGACCTGATCTTCGGCTCCGCTGCCCTCGTCTTCGCCGCCCTGTATGTGGCGGCGCTGGTGCGGCTGGGCCGCCGCGGCGACAAGTGGCCGCCGGGGCGGACCTTTTCCTGGCTGCTCGGCTGCCTGGTGTTGCTGTTCGCCACGTCATCGGGCGTTGGGCGCTATATGCCGGCGATGTTCAGCATGCACATGGTGGTCCACATGTGCCTGTCGATGCTGATCCCGGTCCTGCTGGTGTTGGGCGCCCCGGTCACCCTGGCCTTGCGGGCGCTGCCCGCGGCGGGCCGTGACGACCCGCCGGGCATGCGGGAGTGGCTGTTGGCCGCGCTGCACAGCCGCCTGTCCCGGTTTCTCACCAACCCCGTGGTGGCCACCGTGTTGTTCGTCGCCGGGTTCTACGGGCTGTACCTGTCGAACCTCTTCGACATCACCGCGAGCAGCCATGCCGGCCATTTGGCCATGAACCTGCACTTTTTGCTGAGCGGCTACCTGTTCTACTGGGTGGTGATCGGGGTGGATCCCACGCCGCGGCCGATCCCGCCGCTGGCGAAGGTGGCGGTGGTGTTCGCATCGCTGCCGCTGCACGCCTTCTTCGGGGTGGTGCTGATGGGCACCAAGAAGGTGCTCGCCGCCGACTATTACCGCTCGCTGGGCCTGAGTTGGCACACGGATCTGCTGGGCGATCAGCGGCTGGGCGGGGGCATCGCCTGGGCGGCGGGGGAATTCCCCCTGGTGATCGTCATGCTCGCGCTGCTCATCCAGTGGGCGCGCAGCGATCGCCGCACCGCCACGCGATTGGACCGGGCCGCCGAGCGCGACGATGACGCCGAGCTGGTGGCCTATAACGCGATGCTGGCGCAGCTGGCGCAAGGCGACAAGCCCAGCCGATCCGGCCAGACCGGCGCCGACCCGGACTGATCCACAGTCCCCGTTTCTTCCCCAGCGACGCCCGGCCCGTCCGCTTCAGTCGCTGTTTCTCACCGCGTTCGTCGGTGGCGCCGCGCCTACTGGCAGCCATAGCCAATGCAATCGAGAAGGGATCACCCAATGTTCGAAACCCCGCTTACCGTCGTCGGCCACATCGTCAACAACCCGGAACGCCGTCAGGTCGGCAGCCAGGAGGTCATCAAATTCCGCGTCGCCAGCAATTCGCGGCGCCGCACCGCCGACGGCGGCTGGGAGCCTGGTAATTCGCTCTTCATCAACGTCAATTGCTGGGGCAAGCTGGTCACCGGCGTGGGTGCCGCGCTGGGCAAGGGCGCGCCGGTGATCGTGGTGGGCCACGTGTACACCAGCGAATACGAGGACCGCGACGGCAACCGCCGGTCGTCGCTGGAGATGCGCGCCACCTCTGTCGGGCCGGATGTGTCCCGTGCGTTTGTGCGCATCGAGCGGCCGGGCTACACCGGCCCGACGGCCGCCGAGGCCATCACACCGCCAGCGGATGCGTCCGACGCCGCTGGTGAGGACGCTGATGCCGATGACGTCGACTCAGCTGACACCGGCTCGCTGCCGCTGACCGCTTAGCGGCGGGGCTGCCGGTGCCGGGCGATGCCTAGGATGGTCCGCGAGATCGCTTCGCAAATCAGAAAGGCATAACCGCGGCATGGCTGAGTTCATCTACACGATGAAAAAGGTCCGCAAGGCGCACGGCGACAAGGTGATCCTGGACGACGTCACGTTGAGCTTCTATCCAGGCGCCAAGATCGGTGTCGTCGGGCCCAACGGCGCCGGCAAGTCGAGCGTCTTGCGGATCATGGCGGGCCTGGACAAGCCGAACAACGGTGACGCCTTCCTGGCCAACGACGCGACCGTCGGCATCCTGCTGCAGGAGCCCCCGCTGAACGAGGAGAAGACCGTTCGCGGCAACGTCGAGGAAGGCCTCGGCGAGATCAAGGTCAAGCTCGACCGCTTCAACGAGGTCGCCGAGCTGATGGCGACCGACTACTCCGATGAGTTGATGGAGGAGATGGGCCGGCTGCAGGAGGAGCTCGACCACGCCGACGCGTGGGACCTCGATTCGCAGCTGGAACAGGCGATGGACGCGCTGCGCTGCCCCCCGCCCGACGAGCCGGTGACCAACCTGTCCGGTGGTGAGCGTCGCCGCGTCGCGCTGTGCAAACTGCTGCTGTCCAAGCCCGACCTGCTCCTCCTCGACGAGCCCACCAACCACTTGGACGCCGAGAGCGTGCAGTGGCTCGAGCAGCACCTCGCCTCCTATGCGGGCGCGATCCTGGCGGTCACCCACGACCGGTACTTCCTGGACAATGTCGCCGAATGGATCCTGGAGCTGGACCGCGGCCGCGCCTATCCGTACGAGGGCAACTACTCCACGTACCTGGAGAAGAAGGCCGAGCGGCTGGCGGTGCAGGGACGCAAGGACGCCAAGCTGCAGAAGCGGTTGACCGAGGAACTGGCGTGGGTGCGTTCCGGGGCCAAGGCGCGTCAGGCCAAGAGCAAGGCGCGGCTGCAGCGCTATGAGGAGATGGCCGCCGAGGCCGAGAAGACGCGCAAGCTCGACTTCGAGGAGATCCAGATCCCGGTCGGTCCGCGGCTGGGCAACGTGGTGGTCGAGGTCGACCATCTCGACAAGGGCTACGACGGCCGCACCCTGATCAAGGACCTGTCCTTCACGTTGCCGCGCAACGGCATCGTCGGCGTCATCGGACCCAACGGTGTCGGAAAGACGACGCTGTTCAAAACCATCGTCGGCCTGGAGCAGCCGGACAGCGGCACGGTCAAGGTCGGCGAGACCGTCAAGCTCAGCTACGTCGACCAGACCCGCGCCGGGATCGATCCCACCAAGAATGTGTGGGAAGTCGTCTCCGACGGGCTGGATCACATCGTCGTCGGCCAGACCGAGGTGCCGTCGCGGGCCTACGTGTCGGCGTTCGGGTTCAAGGGCCCAGACCAGCAGAAGCCGGCCGGCGTGCTATCCGGCGGCGAGCGCAACAGGCTCAACCTCGCCCTGACCCTCAAGCAGGGCGGCAACCTCATCCTGCTCGACGAGCCCACCAACGACCTCGACGTGGAAACGCTGAGCTCACTGGAGAACGCACTCGAGCAATTCCCCGGCTGCGCGGTGGTGATTTCGCACGACCGATGGTTCCTGGACCGCACCTGCACGCACATCCTTGCCTGGGAGGGTGACGACGACAACGAGGCCAAGTGGTTCTGGTTCGAGGGCAACTTCGGCGCCTACGAGGAGAACAAAGTCGAGCGGCTCGGAGCCGAAGCGGCACGGCCGCACAGAGTGACCCACCGCAAGCTGACGCGCGACTAGTGTCAGCTCTGCCCCGCACTGCCACGGAACGGGGCGACCGAGCGCATTGACAACCGTCTCGAGTTGGGAGCTATCGGCATGACGATCGATCCCCGAGCCAGACAAAGTCTCGAGCCGTGGACCACCTTCACCCAACAGCAGGACATCCCCGCGTGGATCTCGAAAGCCTACGTAGAGAGCTATCGCGGCCCGCATAGCGACGAGTCGGGGGGCGCGGAAACCAGACCCATCGACCTGACCGTGCCGGCGGCGATCGTGACCCCGGCCATGCTGAGCGCGCACTATCGCCTCGGCCTGCACCGCCCCGACGGCGAGAGCCGCGTCGCGGTGTACCCAGCGGAAGACCCCGCCGGTTTCGGGCCCGCCCTGCAGGTCGTCACCGATCACGGCGGCATGCTGATGGACTCCGTCACCGTGCTGCTGCACCGGCTCGGCGTCCCGTACACGGCCATCATGACGCCGGTTTTCGAAGTGAAGCGCAGCCCCGAGGGCGACCTGTTGGGCGTCGAGGCGAAAGCGGAAGGCGCGTCGCAGTACGCCGGCGAGGCGTGGATACACGTGCAGCTGCTGCCTTCGGTCGACAGCAAGGGGCTCGCCGAGGTCGAACGGCTGCTGCCCAAGGTGCTGGCCGACGTTCAGCAGGTCGCCAGCGACGCGTCGAGTTTGATCGCGGCGCTGAATGACTTGGCCGCACAAGTCGAGGCCAACGCAGACGACCACTTCTCGGCGCCGGACCGCGCCGACGTCGCGGCGCTGCTGCGCTGGCTGGTCAACGGAAACTTCCTGCTGCTCGGCTATCAGCGCTGCCACGTGCACGACGGGCAGGTCTCGGGCGACGGGACACCGGGCCTCGGTGTCCTGCGCACCCGCACCGGCTCGCGCCCGCGGCTCACCGACGACGACAGACTGCTGGTGTTGGCGCAGTCCGTGGTGGGCAGCTATCTGCGCTACGGCGCTTACCCGTATGCCATCGCGGTCCGCGAATACGTAGACGGCGCCGTGATCGAGCACCGTTTCGTCGGGCTGTTCACGGTAGCCGCGATGAACGCCGACGTCCTGGAAATACCGATGATCTCGCGCCGGGTCCGCGATGCGCTGGCAATGGCCGACAGCGACCCGATCCATCCGGGCCAGCTGCTGCTCGACGTCATCCAAACCGTCCCCCGCTCGGAGCTGTTCACCCTCAGCGCCGAACGACTGCTGGCGATGGCCAAGGCGGTGGTGGATCTGGGGCCGCAACGAAACGCGTTGCTGTTTCTGCGCGCCGATCGCCTGCAGTATTTTGTTTCCTGCCTGGTGTACCTGCCCCGCGACCGCTACACCACGGCGGTGCGGCTGCAGATCGAAGACATCCTGGTGCACGAATTCGGCGGCACCCGATTGGAATTCACCGCGCGAGTCAGCGAATCACCCTGGGCGCTAATGCATTTCATGGTTCGCCTGCCTTCCGACGGACCTGCCGCGGCGCCGGTCGACGTCTCCGAAGACAACCGGATCCGCATTCAGGCGTTGCTGAGTGAGGCCGCGCGAACCTGGACCGACCGGCTGGTCGCCGCGGCCGCCGAGGGCTCGGTGGGCCACGGCGACGCCGAGTACTACGCGGCCGCCTTCCCCGAGGTCTACAAGCAAGCCGTCACGCCGGCCGATGCCATCGACCAGATCGCCATCATCAATGAGCTGCAAGACAACTCGGTCAAGCTGGTGTTCGTCGAACGTGATGACGGGACCGCGCAGCTGACCTGGTTCATGGGCGGACGCACCGCCTCGCTGAGCCAGCTGTTGCCGATGCTGCAGAGCATGGGTGTGGTGGTGCTCGAGGAGCGCCCGTTCACGGTCAACCGGTCCGACGGGCTGCCGGTGTGGATCTATCAGTTCAAGATCTCACCGCACCCCACCATCCGGCTGGCCTCGACGCAATCCGAGCGCGACGCGATGGCGGAGCGGTTCGCGGATGCGGTCACCGCGATCTGGCAAGGCCGCCTGGAGATTGACCGGTTCAACGAGTTGGTGATGCGCGCGGGCCTTCGATGGCAGCAGGTCGTGTTGTTGCGGGCCTACGCAAAGTATCTGCGGCAGGCGAACTTTCCCTACAGTCAGTCCCACATAGAGTCGGTGCTCAACGAACACCCCTCGACCGCACGATCACTGGTCGCGCTCTTCGAGGCGCTGTTCGACCCCAGCCCCGACTCATCGGCGAACCGCGATGCGCAGGCCGCCGCGGCGGCGGTCGCCGCCGACATCGACGCGCTGGTGGGCCTGGACACCGACCGCATTCTGCGCGCCTTCGCGTCGCTGGTGCAGGCCACGTTGCGCACCAATTACTTTGTCACGAGCGAGGGTTCGGCCCGGGCCCGCAACGTGCTGGCGATCAAGCTGGACGCCCAGCTGGTCGATGAGCTACCGCTGCCGCGGCCCAAATACGAGATCTTCGTGTACTCGCCCAGGGTCGAAGGCGTGCACCTGCGGTTTGGTCCGGTGGCCCGCGGCGGCCTGCGCTGGTCGGACCGTCGCGACGACTTCCGCACCGAAATCCTGGGCCTGGTCAAGGCGCAGGCGGTCAAGAACGCGGTGATCGTGCCGGTGGGCGCCAAGGGCGGGTTCGTCCTTAAGCGGCCCCCGCTGCCTACCGGCGACGCCGCCGCCGACCGCGACGCCAGCCGCGCCGAGGGCGTCGCCTGCTACCAGCTTTTCATCTCCGGCCTGCTCGATGTGACCGACAACGTCGACCACGCGACCGGAAAGGTAAGCCCGCCAACGGAAGTCATCCGCCGCGACGGCGACGACGCGTACCTGGTGGTGGCGGCGGACAAAGGCACCGCCACCTTCTCCGACATCGCCAACGACGTCGCGAAGTCGTACGGATTCTGGCTTGGTGACGCGTTCGCGTCCGGCGGCTCGGTCGGCTACGACCATAAGGCCATGGGCATCACCGCCAGGGGCACGTGGGAGGCCGT
This sequence comes from Mycobacterium sp. NGS58, assembly GCF_059812385.1. Lineage (NCBI taxonomy): Bacteria > Bacillati > Actinomycetota > Actinomycetes > Mycobacteriales > Mycobacteriaceae > Mycobacterium > Mycobacterium sp. NGS58. The sequence goes on from NZ_JCALCO010000012.1 coordinate 131,308, forward strand.
CAAACGGCACTTCCGGGAGATGGACGTCGACACCCAGACCGAGGACTTCACCGTGGTGGGCATCGGCGACATGAGCGGCGACGTCTTCGGCAACGGCATGCTGCTGAGCAAGCACATCAGGCTGCTCGCCGCATTCGACCACCGGCACATCTTCCTGGACCCCGACCCCGACGCCTCGCGTTCGTGGGAGGAACGGCAGCGGATGTTCGACCTGCCGCGGTCCAGCTGGGAAGATTATGACGCGTCGCTCATCAGTGAGGGCGGCGGCGTGTACAGCCGTGAGCACAAGGCGATCCCGGTCAGCGCCCAGGTCCGCGCCGCGTTGGGCATCGAGGGGTCGGGGGATGGGGTCACCGAGATGACTCCGCCCAACCTGATCAAGGCGATTTTGCAGGCGCCGGTGGATCTGCTCTTCAACGGCGGCATCGGCACCTACATCAAGGCGGAGTCCGAATCCGACGCCGACGTCGGCGACCGCGCCAACGATCCGGTGCGGGTCAACGGGAGCCAGGTGCGCGCCAAGGTGGTTGGCGAGGGCGGCAACTTGGGGGTGACCGCGCTGGGGCGCGTCGAGTTCGACTTGGCGGGTGGCCGGATCAACACGGACGCCATGGACAACTCGGCCGGTGTGGACTGTTCGGACCACGAGGTCAATATCAAGATCCTGATCGACTCGCTGGTGACCGCCGGCAAGGTCAAGCCCGAGGAGCGCAAAGCGCTGCTGGAGTCGATGACCGACGAGGTCGCGCAACTGGTGCTCGCCGACAACGACGACCAGAACGACCTGATCGGCACCAGCCGCGCGAACGCGCCGAGCCTGTTGCCGGTGCACGCCAGGATGATTCAGTACCTGGTCGACCAGCGCGGCATCCACCGCGACCTGGAGGCGCTGCCCTCGGAGAAGGAGATCGCGCGGCGGGCCGAAGCCGGCATCGGACTCACCTCACCGGAGATGTGCACCCTGATGGCGCACGTCAAGCTGGGGCTGAAGGAGGAGATGCTCGAGACCGAGCTGACCGAGCAGGACGTGTTCGCCTCCCGACTGCCGCTGTACTTCCCGAAACCCCTGCGCGAACGGTTCACTCCGGAGATCCGCACGCATCAGCTGCGCCGCGAGATCGTCACCACGATGCTGATCAATGACCTGGTGGACGCCGCCGGGATCAGCTACGCCTTCCGGATCGTCGAAGACGTAGGCGTCGGGTCGGTCGACGCGGTGCGCACCTACGTCGCCACCGACGCCATCTTCGGGGTCGGAGAGACTTGGCGGCGCATCCGAGCGGCGAATCTGCCCGTCGCACTGTCGGATCGGCTCACGCTGGACACCCGGCGGCTGATCGACCGCGCCGGGCGCTGGCTGCTCAACTACCGTCCACAGCCGCTGGCGGTCGGCGCCGAGATCAACCGGTTCGCCGCCAAAGTCCAGGCGCTGACCCCGCGCATGTCAAAGTGGTTGCGCGGTGACGACAAGGCCATCGTCGACAAAGAAGCCGCGGAATTCACCTCCCAGGGCGCACCCGAAGACCTCGCCTATTCGGTGGCCGCCGGGCTGTACCGCTTCAGCCTGCTCGACATCATCGACATCGGCGACATCAGCGACATCGACGCCGCCGAGGTCGCCGACACCTATTTCGCGCTCATGGATCGGCTCGGCACCGACGGGCTCCTGACGGCGGTATCCGAACTGCCCCGACGGGACCGCTGGCACTCTTTGGCTCGCTTGGCGATTCGAGACGACATCTATGCTTCGCTGCGATCGCTGTGCTTCGATGTGCTCGCCGTAGGGGAGCCGGACGAAAGTGGTGAAGAGAAGATCGCCGAGTGGGAACACCTGAGCGCCTCTAGAGTCGAGCGGGCCCGCCGAACGTTGATCGAGATCCAGGAAAGCGGCAACAGGGATCTCGCGACACTGTCCGTCGCCGCGCGGCAAATCCGTCGCATGACCCGCACCAGTGGAAGAGGATCTTCAAGTTGAGCGTCGGCTTCGTCGCGCCCGTGCCAGTGCGCTGGTCGGACATCGACATGTATCAGCACGTCAACCACGCCACCATGGTCACGATCCTGGAGGAGGCGCGCGTCCAGTTCCTGCGTGAGGCGTTTGAGGTCGACATCTTGACCGTCGGGTTGCTCATCGCCGAGGTCAAGGTGACCTACAAAGGTCAACTGCGCTTGGTGGATTCACCGCTGCAGGTCACCATGTGGACCAAGCGGCTGCGCGCGGTCGACTTCACGCTGGGCTACGAGGTTCGCTCGGTCGGCGCCGATCCAGAGTCGAAGCCCGCCGTCATCGCCGAGTCGCAACTGGCCGCCGTCCACATCAAGGAGGAGCGGCTGGTGCGCCTCTCGCCACAACATCGGGAGTATCTGCAACGGTGGATCAGGTAGCCGACCGAGGACTATGGCTGGGTGCCGACTCCAGGGACGCCCACCGAACGGATCTCGCCGCGTTCGTCGACCGCGCGCTGCGACTCGACGACGCCGCGATCATCCGGTTCCGGGCCCGATCCCCGGGGCTGCTGACGGCCTGGATCGCAACGGCTTTCGACGTGCTGGCCAGCAGGGTGGTGGTCGGCGAGGTGCGGCCCGGCGATCTGTCGGTGGGCGCGGACGCGCTGGCGCGCGGTCTTTCCGCGATGGACGCCTCGGGCTACGTCGATCCCGGGTTCGCGATGGATTCGGCGTGGCGCGGCGCGTTGCCACCGGAGTCCGGCTTCACCCATCTCGAGGACATACCGGCCCGGGTGATGCTGGATCTGGCGCAACGCGGTGCGCAACTTGCCAAGCAGCACAGCAGTTCTCATGGCCCGCCCGTTTCGCTCCTCGATCAAGAGGTCATCAAGGTCAGCTCCGCCGGCGTGCAGGTCGGGCTACCCATGCGCTGCGTATTCGCGTTGACCGCGATGGGATTTCTGCCGCAGTCACCCGATGCGGTCGCCGTCGACGAATTGATTCGGGTTCGCATAATGCCGACGTGGTTGCGTCTGGACGCCCGGTTCGGTTCGGTGTATCGCCGCCGCGGCGATCCCGCGCTGCTGCTGGGCTGACGCGCCCGGCCGGAGGCGATTTGAGAACGGATCAGGCTGAGTTAAAAGCGATCGCGGTGCGGATTCGCTCGCGTAGATCAGGGGCCGTAGCGCAGCCACAGCGGCAGTACGGCGTCGAGATGGTCCATGAATTTCTTCAGGCCCACCCGAAATTGCCCGTACCCGTACGGGTCTTCGGCGTACTGAGGGAATGCGATGCCCACCCCGAAAAGCCCGGGGGCCAGTATTCCGTTGACCCGGTTGTAGTCCAACCGCCCCCACTGCGGTGTCTCGGGCAACTTTCTGCGCTCGAAACCGACGGTGTAGATCGCGCGGTCACACTGCGCCAGTTTCTCGGCGAATTCCGGGCTCGACACCCAGCAGCGCTCGAGGCGGTCGGGAAGCAACCCATCGATGTTCTCGCGCGCCCAGACCGCCGCCTGGCCCTTCAGCCCGGTATCGTCAAACAGGATCCAATCATCCAGATATACAGCGTATTTCAGTGGGCTCCGGTAGAAATTGACGATGCGCTTGACGGGGTGGCGCAGCAGGTTCGGCAGTACGATCATCGACGAGTGTGACGAGCCGAATACGGCGACCGTCGCGCCCTCGAGTGGTTCTTCGGCCAGCTTGCCGGGATCCAGGGCGACCTGGACGGGAATTTCGCGGAGGTCGGGGTAGCAAAGTTTCTTGGGATCTGCGCCAACGGCGAGGATCACATTCTTGGCGAAGACGCCGCGCTGTTCCGTCGCGATCCGCCATTGCCTGTTTTCCAAGAACAGCGCGGTGGCGGTCGTCCGCACGGCGTCGACCTGCTCACGCAGCCGCTGGGTGACCCACACCAGGGGTTCGGCGACCAGGCCGAGCGCGCAGGTTTCTTGGGGATCGATCTCCTTGAGCGGCATGGGCGGTGCCTCGGAAAACCGAAATGCCTTGGAGCCGTTGAAGTACTCGAGGAAGAGCGCGGCATGGGTGTTGCTGGAAACCGACCGCCACTTCTGGCCGATGTCGCCGCCCGCGAAGGCCGGATCAATCCAGGCGATCCGTTCGCCCGCGACTCCGTGATCCAACAGCCTTCCCACCGCGCCGATGCCCGCCGGCCCGGCACCGATCACTGCCCACTCGTAGGAAGCCATGCACAACATATAGAGCAGTCCGCCGCGAAATGCTCACCGTGACTTCGGCGGCGTGACCCGAGCCGGCTACGCCAGCCAGGCCGCGGAATCGGGTGGCAACTTCCCGTCCAGCAGCGGTGCGCTCGACAGCATCAGCTCGCCCGCCGGCAGGGGCACCGGCGATTCGCCGCCGTTGAGCGCGCAGACCAGCCCGCCGGGACGCCGGAAGATCACCGCATCGCCGGACGCATCCACCCACTCGACGCCCGCACCGTCGAATTCCGCGCGGCGCTTTCGCAATTCGAGTGCCCGCTTAAAGAACGACAAGGTGGAGTCAGGGTCGCCGCTCTGCTTCTCGACGGTCAGCGCCGCCCATTGCGCGGGCATCGGCAACCACGTCTCGGACGACGACGAGAATCCGAACGGGGGCTCCTCGCCCGACCACGGCATCGGCACCCGGCACTTGTCGCGGCCCCGCTCGGTATGTCCGGACCGTTCCCAGGTCGGGTCCTGCAGCACTTCCTCGGGCAGATCCAGCACGTCGGGCAGGCCCAGTTCTTCGCCGTTGTAGAGGAACACCGTGCCCGGCAGGGCCAGCATGGCCATCGCCATGGCCCGGGCCCTGCGCAGCCCGACGTCGCCGCCGCCGTAGCGAGTCACCTCGCGTTCCACGTCGTGGTTCGACAAGGTCCAGGTCGGGACGGCGTCATAAACCGCGGTCGCCGCGAGCGAGTTCTCGATCGCGTCACGGATTTGGCCGGCGTCGAAATCGATCTTGGTCAACCGGAAATTGAAGCCCAGGTGCAGTTCATCGGGCCGCAGATACTCGGCCCACAGCTGGTTGTCCATCACCCACACCTCGCCGATGGTCACCGCTTCGGGGTACTCGTCGACGACCTTGCGGATCTTGCGGTGGATGTCGTGTACGCCCGCGTTGTTGAAACGCGGGTCGTCGTCGGTGTGGCTCAACACCTTGACGTCTGCCTCGGCGTCGGGCAGGCCGGGTGGCTTGGCCATCCCGTGCGCCACGTCGATGCGGAAGCCGTTCACCCCGCGGTCCAGCCAGAACCGCAGCGATGTCGCGAAGTCCTCGAAAACGTCGGGGTTCTCCCAGTTCAAGTCCGGCTGCTCGGCGTCGAAGAGGTGCAGGTAGTACTGGCCGGGGTTGCCGTCCGGCTCGACCACCCGCGTCCAGGCGGATCCGCCGAAGACCGACGTCCAGTTGTTCGGCGGCAGCGCCCCATCGGGCCCCTTGCCGTCGCGGAAGTGGTAGCGCTCCCGGGCGTCCGTACCCGGGCCGGCGGCCAGCGCCGCCTGAAACCACGGGTGCGCAGAGCTGGTGTGGTTCGGCACCACGTCCATGGTGATCTTGATGCCCCGCTGGTGCGCCGCGGCGATCAGCCGATCGATCGCGGGCAACCCGCCGAACAATGGGTCGATGTCGCGCGGATCGGCGACGTCATAACCGTGGTCGGCCATGGGTGAGACGGTGACCGGGCTGAGCCAGATCGCATCGGCTCCGAGTCGCTCCAGGTGATCCAGACGGGCGACGACTCCGTCGATGTCACCGACCCCGTCACCGTTGCTGTCGGCAAACGATCGCGGATAGACCTGGTAAAAGACCGCGTTCGACCACCATGCTGCGGGGCTCATGCTGCTCCGTTCGGTTGCGAGGTATCTAGAAGGGCGAGTTGACCAATGAGTCGGCAGCCATTTCCAGGTAATTGAGCAACTCGCGACGGTGCTCATCGTCGAGCGTCTGCGAATCGATCGACGCAACGGCGGTGTGCATGCACCGCAGCCACGCATCGCGCGCCAGGGGAGTGATCCGGAACGGCACGTGACGCATCCGCAGCCGGGGATGTCCGCGCCGGTCGGAGTAGGTGCGCGGGCCGCCCCAGTACTGCTCGAGGAACATTCGCAAGCGTTCCTCGGCGCCCTCGAGGTCGTCCAGCGGGTACAAGTCCCGCAGGATCTCGTCTTCGGGAACCTGAGCGTAAAAGCGGGACACGATCGCGTGGAAGGTCTCGGCGCCGCCGACCGCGTCGTAGAAGGACTCTGTCACCTGATCCATCGCCGTCCATTGTGGTGCATCCTCGCGGCGGCATGCGGAGGCGGCTTCGCCCCATGCCTGGTGTTCACCGGATCGACACGGCGTTCACCTGCGATAGGGTGCGTTTGGCAGCGAATCATGGTGGACTGTTCGCGGAGGATCTATGGCGCAGGGCAAGAGACGCCGCAGCCACCGCAGTCAGGTAGCCGCGGCAGGGTCAACCGGACCCACAACCGCGTCGTCGCTGCATAGTGTTGAGATCCATCCCCCCGCCCGTGCCGAGGGTGCTTCCATTTGGAGTCGCCGGCGGGTCCTGCTGCTGAACTCCACCTATGAGCCGCTGACCGCGCTGCCGCTGCGGCGTGCGATCGTCATGGTGATCTGCGGAAAGGCCGACGTGGTCCACCACGACCCGGCCGGCCCCGTCATCCACTCGGCGACCCGCTCGATCGTGGTGCCCTCGGTGATCCAACTGCGGTCCTACGTCCGGGTTCCCTACCGGGCGCGCGTCCCGATGACCCGCGCCGCGCTAATGCACCGCGACCGGTTCTGCTGCGCCTACTGCGGCGCGAAGGCGGACACCGTCGACCATGTGCTGCCTCGCAGCCGCGGCGGCGACCATTCGTGGGAGAACTGTGTCGCATGCTGCTCCACCTGCAACCACCGCAAGGGCGACAAGCTGCTCAGCGAGCTCGGCTGGGCGCTGCGCCGCCCGCCGCTGCCGCCTACCGGTCAGCACTGGCGGCTGCTGTCGACGGTCAAGGAACTGGATCCGGCGTGGGCCCGCTATCTCGGCGAGGGCGCGGCCTGATCGGCAATCTGGTGTCCGGTCGCGCCGCCAGATCGCTTCGTGGGATACGGTTTGCGTCGTGAGCCCTATGCATGTCCATCTGTTCATCGTCGGAATACCGCTGTTGCTGGTGATTACGCTGTCGGTGCTGATCTGGTCCCACAAGGGACCCCACCCAGCCGCCTACAAGTTGGGCGAGAAGTGGACGCATCCGCCGATCTTGTGGGCCGCCACCGGCGAAGACGTCGGCCACGCCCACGGCGGGCATGGTGGGCAGGGTAGGTCGGAATTCGCAGTCGGAGGTGGCGCCAGTGGCACGTGGTGAGGTAGCGACGAAGGAGCCCGCCGAGCTGCCCCACGGCTCGGTGATCACCACGAGCGGACGGATCTCCGGCGTCACCGAGCCGGGTGAACTGTCGGTGCAATTCCCGTTTTCGACCAAGGACCTGGTCGCCGTGGACGATGCGTTGAAGTTCGGCTCACGGGCGTCCAAGACGCGCTTCGCGATCTATCTGGGCGACCTGGGCAGCGACACCGCCGCGCGGGCCCGCGAGATCCTGGCCGACGTGCCGACGCCGGACAACGCGGTGCTGCTGGCCGTCTCGCCCGACCAGAAGGTCATCGAGGTGGTGTACGGCACGCAGGTTCGCGGCCGCGGCGCCGAGACGGCCGCGCCGCTGGGCGTCGCCGCAGCATCTTCGGCATTCGAGCGCGGTGACCTGGTCGACGGCCTGGTCAGCGCGATTCGCGTGCTGAGCGCCGGGATTTCGCCGGCCTAGCCGGTACCTCTGCTGTGGGGGCTCAGCCCTCGCCGGCGTCGTATCGGCGCGCCCGCAACGAACGCTTCACTCCGGCCTGGCCCTCGAGCACGAGGCGCCGCAACGCGGCGGGCACTTGTGGGTCGGACAGGAACTTGTCCGCGGCGGCGATGCCGTCATCGCTGATGTCCCAGTGCGGGTACAGGCCGATTACGACGGTCTGGGCCACCTCGCTGGACCGGCGCGCCCAGACTCCGGAGATCGCCTCGAAATAGCGCGCGGTGAACGGCTTGAGCAACCCGGCCTGCCCGGGCGGGGCGATGCCCGCGATGATCGATCGAGCGGTGATGTTCGCCAGGGTGTCGTCTTCGACCACCGTCGTCCAGGCCGCGTCCTTGACCGGCAACTGAGGTCGAGCAGTTGCGGCCTGGGCGCCGTGGCGCTTGCCGGCGGCGGTCGGGTCGCGATCAATCTCGGCATCGATGAACGGCGTCGCGGGCCCGTCGGCGTCGACCTCGCCCGCGGTGGCCAGCGCCGTCACGATCCGCCACCGCAGGTCCGTGTCGACTTCGAGGCCGGCGAGCCCCGACTCGGCGGGGTCACGGTCGAGCAAGCCCGCCAGCGTCGCAACGTGACCGGCCGACAGCACCGACGAGCACAGTGTGTTGACGAAGGCGAGTTGGTGATCCGAGCCGGGCTGCGCGCCACGCGCCAGCTCGAGCAACCGGTCGGCGAACATCGGCCACCCGTGCTCGTGCGCCCAACCCTGTTCGGCGTACGACGTCAGGGCGGTCTGCGCCTGCAGCAACAGCCGCTGTGCGACGCCCACCTCGGACTCGGCGTGCACGCCGCCCATCACCAGGGCCACGAAATCGCGTGCGCGCAATTCTGCCTCGCGCGTCATCTCCCAGGCGGCCGACCAGACCAGCGACCGCGGCAGCGGCTCGGCGATGTCGGAGATGCGCTCCAGCGCGGTCCGCAGCGACTCGGCGTCCAGCCGCAACGAGCAATAGGTCAGGTCGTCGTCGTTCACCAGCACCAGCCGGCCCCGCGAAACACCAACCAGCGCAGGAACTTCCGTGACTGTGCCCTCGACGTCGAGTTCCTCGCGGTGCGTCCGCACCAGCTTCCCGGTTCCGTCGTCGTCGTAGATCCCGACCGCCAGCCGGTGCACCCGGGTCTCGCCCGCACCCGGCGTCGCGCCACTCTGAGTCACCGCGAACCGGGTGAACTTGCCCTCAGCGCCCGGGCCGTCGACGTCGAACTCTGCCCGCAAGGTGTTCAGTCCGGTCGTTTTCAGCCACTGCTGGCCCCAGTCGGACAGATCACGCCCGGAAGCCTGCTCCAGGGCGGCGACCAGATCGTCGAACGTGGCGTTGCCGAAGGCGTGGGCGCGGAAGTAATCACGCAGCCCGGCCAGGAAGTGCTCCAACCCCACGTAGGCGACGAGCTGCTTGAGCACCGAAGCGCCCTTGGCATAGGTGATCCCGTCGAAGTTCACCTCGACCGCGGCCAGGTCGGGGATGTCCGCGGCGATCGGGTGCGTCGAAGGCAACTGATCCTGCCGGTAGGCCCACGACTTCTCGACGGTCGCGAACGTCGTCCAGGCCTCAGTGAATTCGGTTGCCTCGCTTTGGCACAGCACCGATGCGAAGGTCGCGAACGACTCGTTCAGCCACAGATCGTCCCACCACGCCATGGTGACGAGATCCCCGAACCACATATGCGCCATCTCGTGCAGCACGGTCTCGGCGCGCCGCTCGTAGGAGGCCCGGGTGACCTTGCTGCGAAAGACGTAGTCCTCGAGGAATGTGACCGCGCCCGCGTTCTCCATTGCGCCGGCGTTGAATTCGGGGACGAACAGCTGATCGTATTTCCCGAATGCGTAGGGCATGCCGAAGCTCTTGTGGTAGAAGCCGAATCCCTGCTTGGTCTGGGTGAACAACCGCTCGGCGTCCATGTGCTGGGCCAGCGAGGACCGGCAGAAGATGCCCAGCGGTATTTCGCCGTGCTCGTCGGTATAGGTGTTGTTCCACTCGGCGTATGGGCCGGCGATCAAGGCGACCAGGTAGGTGCTCATCCGCGGCGTGGTGGCGAAGGTGTGCAGGCCGTCGTTCACCGACACCGTCGCGCCGTTGGAGATCACCTTCCAGTGCGTGGGCGCTGTCACCCGCACGTCGAATGTCGCCTTCAGGTCGGGCTGGTCGAAGCACGCGAACATTCGCTTGGCATCGGCGGTTTCGAATTGCGAGTAGAGATAGGTCTCGTTGTCGACCGGGTCGACGAATCGATGCAGACCCTCACCGGTGTTGGAGTAGCGGCAGTCCGCATCGACCACGACGACGTTGCGGTCGGCCAGGCCCGGCAGCGGGACACCCGTCGCCTCGTCATAGCCGGAGACGTCCAGATTGCGGCCGTTGAGCGTGGCGCTGCGGATGGTGTCCGCGGCGATGTCGATGACCGAGTCGGCGCCGGCGAGCGCGTCGAACACCACCGTGGTGACCGAGCGGAAGGTCCGTTCGCCGGGGGCGCCGGAGCCGTCGGTGAGATCGAGGTCGATCTGATAGCTGGCGACCGTGATCAGGGCGGCGCGCTCGACGGCTTGTTCGCGGGTGAGGTTGGGGAGAGCCACGTGTCCAACTTACGGGTCGGGCAAATCGGGAACAGGATGTAGACGCCTACGGTTGTGCAGATCAGACTTTCAACCGAGGAAAGGATCCGCCATGCCTGAGACCGCCGCCGCGAAGAACAAAGCCGATTTCTGGTTCGACCCGCTGTGTCCGTGGGCGTGGATCACCTCGCGCTGGATCCTCGAGGTGGAGAAGGTCCGCGACATCGACGTCAACTTCCACGTGATGAGCCTGGCGGTGCTCAACGAAAATCGTGAAGATCTGCCCGAGGAATACCGCGAACGGATGGCGAAGGCGTTCGGGCCGGTGCGGGTGGCGATCGCCGCCGAGCAGGCCCACGGGGCCGAGGTGCTGCGGCCGCTGTACACCGCGATGGGAACGCGGATCCACAACGAGGGCAACAAAGAGCTCGAGGACGTGATCAAGCTGGCGCTTGCCGACGCGGGTCTGCCGGCGGAGTTGGCAGAGGCCGCGAACAGCGACGAGTATGACGAGGCGCTGCGCAAGAGCCACCACGCCGGCATGGACGCGGTGGGCGACGACGTCGGCACACCGACCATTCACGTCAACGATGTGGCGTTCTTCGGGCCGGTGCTCTCCAAGATCCCGCGCGGTGAAGAAGCGGGCAAGCTGTGGGACGCCTCGGTCACCTTCGCGTCCTACCCGCACTTCTTCGAGCTCAAGCGCACGCGCACCGAGAAGCCTGAATTCGACTAGATCGGTCGGGCGGCGATCCCGCGGGATCGCCGCCACCGGCCCGGCCGGGTGGCTGTGTAAGGATTGCGGGCATGCGCGTCTACCTCGGCTCTGACCACGCCGGATTCGAGCTCAAGCAGCAGATCATCGATCACCTCAAAAAATCCGGGCACGAGCCGATCGATTGCGGTGCCTTCAGCTACGACGCGGAAGACGACTACCCGGCCTTCTGTATCGCCGCCGCGACGCGCACCGTCGCCGATCCGGACAGCCTCGGGATCGTGCTGGGCGGGTCGGGCAACGGCGAGCAGATTGCCGCCAACAAGGTCCCCGGCGCCCGTTGCGCGCTGGCCTGGAGCGTCGAAACGGCGGCGCTGGCCCGTGAACACAACGACGCCCAGCTGATCGGCATCGGCGGTCGCATGCACACCGTGGCTGAGGCGCTGGCCATCGTCGATGCCTTCTTGACCACGCCGTGGTCGAAAGCCGAACGCCACCAACGGCGTATCGACATCCTCGCCGAATACGAACGCACCCACCAAGCCCCGCCGGTGCCCGGCGCGGCGGGTTGACGCCGGAAAGGTCTGCGCGTGCCCGAAGGGCATACCCTGCACCGGTTGGCCCGGCTGCACCAACGCCGTTACGCCGGCGCTCCCGTCGCGGTGTCCAGCCCACAGGGCCGCTTCGCTGACTCGGCCGGCGTGGTCGACGGCCGCGTGCTGCAGCGCACCAGCGCGTGGGGCAAACACCTGTTCCACCACTACACCGGCGGACCGATCGTGCACGTGCATCTCGGGCTGTATGGCGCCTTCACCGAATGGGAGCGGCCCGCCGACGGGATGTTGCCCGAGGCGGTCGGGCAGGTGCGAATGCGCATGATCGGCACCGATCACGGCACCGATCTGCGTGGCCCGACGGTGTGCGAGGTCATCGACGAGGGTCAGGTCAGCGTCGTCCTGGCGAGGCTGGGCCCCGACCCGCTGCGCGCCGACGCCGATCCATCGTGGGCGTGGAAGCGGATTGCCAAGTCCCGCAGGCCCATTGGCGGGTTGCTGATGGATCAGACAGTGATGGCCGGTGTGGGCAACGTCTACCGCAGCGAGTTGCTGTTCCGCCACCGGATCGACCCGTTCCGGCCCGGCCGCGACGTCGGCGAGGACGAGTTCGATGCGGCCTGGACCGATTTGGTCGCGTTGATGAAGGTCGGGTTGCGCCGGGGCAAGATCATCGTGGTGCGGCCCGAACACGACCACGGCGCGCCGTCGTATCGGCCCGATCGGCCCCGCACCTACGTCTATCGGCGTACCGGCGAACCCTGCCGGGTATCGGGCGATCCGATCCGGACGACGGTGCTGGAGGGCCGGAATGTCTTCTGGTGCCCGACATGCCAAAAGTGAGCGCGCGGCGGGCCGTCGCACCCGCAGTGGTACGTGGCGCGATCCGGACTCCCGGGTACTGCCGGCACGAAACACCGGCGTCAATTGTTTAGCCGAAGCATCGATGTGGGTAGAAATGATCGCGTGAAGACACTTCCACGTTTGGCCGCAACGGCTCTCGCAATCGGCGGGCTGGGTTTGGCGGGCTTGGGCGTCGCAACCGAGGCGCAGGCTCACCCCGGACCCTTCCCGCAATGGTGCCCGGGTGAGTGGTGGGACCCGGGCTGGGGCAATAACTGGGACTGGAACAACTGCCACGACTGGCATCACGAGGGATGGGGACCGGGTAATCCCGATTGGGACCGCGACCACCCGCGCGGCCAGTGGGGTCCGGGCGGCCCCGGCCAGTGGGGTCCGGGCGGACCGCCGCCGCCCCCCGGCTGGCACCCCTGATCCGATAGCTCGTCAACCAAACGCGCCCTGCCATACCCGGCGGGGCGCGTTTGCGTGGAGCTCTAGATGACTCCCAGCACGGAGTAGACCTCGTTGGACAGCGCCAGACTGCGGGGGTCGGCGTTGGCCTTGGTCGCGTCGAAGTGATTGGCCACGTACCCGTAGCCGATGCGGTGCTCGAGGTCGACGAAGCCGAACGAGCCGCCCAGGCCGCCGTGGCCGAAGATCCGGGGGTTGGGCCCGTTGACGCGCCGCTGGTTGAGCATGTAACCCAGCCCCCATCCGTGATCGGCGACCCGCGGCCCCAGCACCAGATCGGTGTCCAGCCCGCCCCGGCACACCCGCACCAGATCCATGTGCTCGCGGCTGAGCACCTTCTCCTGCGCGAGCGCGTTGTAGAACGTCGCCAACCCCAGCGCCGAAACCTGCCCGTTGGTGCCGGGGAACTCAAGAGCTCGCCAGCGGTCGAGGTCGTAGGAGCTGACCTCGTCGTCCGGCGCGAATCCCATCGCGACCGCCAGCCCGGCCTTCGGGTGATCGGCCAGGCTGGTCGGGCTGCCCGGGATGTGCGTCAGCAAGTCGCGCATATGCGGCTTGTTGACGCGCTCGGCACAGCGGGCCTGGTCGGCGGGGGACAGGCCGATGTGAACATCGGCTCCTATCGGTTCGGCGATCTCGGCGCGCAGGTAATGGCCGATGGTGCGCCCGGTCACCCGGCGAAACACCTCGCCGAGGATGAAACCGAAGGTGGTCATGTGGTAACCCTGGGCGGTACCGGGCTCCCACCACGGTTCGGCGGCGACCAGCTGGTCGCAGACGTAGTCCCAGTCGCATACCTGTTGCCAGCTCATCGGGACGCGCGGACCGATCACCCCCGATCGGTGGCTCATCACCATCGCCAGCGTGATGTCTTGTTTGCCCGCCCGGGCGAACTCGGGCCAGTAGTGCGCGACGGGCGCCTGCAGGTCCAGCTCCCCGCGGTCGGCGAGTTGGTGCACGCAGGTGGACGACAGGCCCTTGGTGCCCGACAGCACGGTGGTCAGGGTGTTGCGCTGCCACGGCCGGGTGCGGGCCGCGTCGGCCCAGCCACCCCACAGGTCGACGACCAGAGTCCCGTCGACCCACACGGCGACGGCCGCGCCGACTTCATCGCCGTGGGTGAAATTGCGCTCGAACGCGTCGCGAACGCCGACGAAGTCCGAGGCGCACGAGCCATGGATTGACGCGTCGGTCTTCAGGTCGCTCATGGCGCCTTTCTATCGAGCAGATAGTTAGCCCGAGCGGGCGACGGGAATCGAACCCGCGTAGCTAGTTTGGAAGACTAGGGCTCTACCATTGAGCTACGCCCGCATGCATTCAGTCGAGCGTGACTGTAGCTGGCGACAAAGATCAAATCTAATCGACTCGGTTTTGTGATCGCTCCGTGAGGTCTGCGACGTCGCTGCGAAGCCCGTGGCCAACCCGGTTTTCAGGGGCCTTAGGATCATCGAGGTCAGCGCGGGGTGTAGCGCAGCTTGGTAGCGCATCCGCTTTGGGAGCGGAAGGCCGCAGGTTCAAATCCTGTCACCCCGACCAGCACGACCGGCCCGGTGCCCTGAGCAGGACCCACCGGCGCCAATGACGAGCAACGAACGAGCATTGAGGAGCACACCCGTGAAGAGCACCGTCGAGCAGTTGAGCCCCACCCGGGTGCGCATCAACGTGGAGGTCCCTTTCTCGGAACTCGAGCCCGACTTCCAGCGGGCCTATAAGGAGCTGGCCCGGCAGGTGCGACTGCCCGGCTTCCGGCCGGGCAAGGCGCCGGCGAAGTTGCTGGAGGCGCGGTTCGGTCGCGAGGCGATGCTCGATCAGGTCGTCAACGAGGCGCTGCCCGCGCGGTACGGGCAGGCCGTCGCCGAGTCGGAGGTGCACCCGCTGGGCCAGCCCGAGATTGAGGTCACCAAGAAGGAGTACGGCGGCAAGCTGGCCTTCACCGCCGAGGTCGACGTCCGCCCCAAGCTCACCCTGCCGGACCCCGGCGCGCTCAAGGTTTCGGTGGACCCGATCGAGGTCAGCGACGACGACGTGGACGCCGAACTGCAGTCTCTGCGAGCCCGATTCGGCACCCTGACGGGTGTTGACCGACCGGTCGCCGACGGTGACTTCGTCTCGATCGACCTGTCGGCCACCATCGACGGCGAAGAGATCCCGGGCGCCGCCGCGCAAGGTCTGTCCCACGAGGTCGGCTCGGGCCGGCTCATCGCGGGCCTGGACGACGCCCTGATCGGTTTGTCCGTCGACGAACCCAAGGAGTTCACCGCGCAGCTGGCGACCGGCGAGCACGCGGGCAAGGACGCGCAGGTGACCGTGACGGTCAAGTCGATCAAGGAACGTGAGCTGCCCGAGCCCGACGACGAGTTCGCGCAACTGGCCAGCGAGTTCGACACCATCGAGGAGCTCAGGTCCAACCTGCGCGAGCAGGTCGGCCGCACCAAGCGGGCTCAACAAGCCGAAAACATTCGCGAAGCCGCCCTCGACGCCCTGCTCGAGCAGGTCGACGTGCCGCTGCCGGAAGCGATCGTCAAGGCCCAGGTCGACAGCGCCCTGCACAACGCCCTGCACAGCCTTGACCACGACGAGTCCAAGCTCGAAGAAGTGCTGGCCCAGCAGGGCAAGTCGCGCGAAGAGTTCGAGACCGAGACGCGCACCGCCGCCGAGACGGACGTCAAGCGCCAGCTCCTGCTGGACGCCTTGGCCGACGAGCTGCAGGTCCAGGTTGGCCAAAACGACCTGACCGAGCGGCTGGCCGCCACGTCGCAGCAATACGGCATTGAGCCCCAGCAGCTGTTGGCCTACCTGCAGGAGAACAACCAGCTGCCGGCCATGTTCGCCGATGTGCGCCGGTCGCTCGCCATCGCCGAGGTGATCCGGGCGGCGACCGTCACCGACACCGCCGGAAACGCCATCGACACCAGTGAATTCTTCGGCGAGAGCTCGGAGGGCGACGAGGCCGAGGCGGCTGGCGAACCTGAGCAGGCCGAGTCCGAAGCCGTCGACGCAGGGGAGTGACCGCGCCATGACGCTGTGAGCGAACGTGCCCGTTTCAGGGGTGCGCGGCCGCGAAACAGCGGGCTCGGTTGGTTAGTGTCGTGAATACAGATCTCGAGAAAGCAGGTAACCCCGTCGTGACTGACATGCGTTCAAACTCGCAGGGTCTCAACCTCACGGACTCGGTCTATGAGCGCTTGCTGTCCGAGCGCATCATCTTCCTGGGTTCGGAGGTGAGCGACGAAATCGCCAATCGGCTGTGCGCGCAGATACTGCTGCTCGCCGCCGAGGACGCCACCAAGGACATTTCGCTGTACATCAATTCGCCGGGCGGATCGATCAGCGCCGGGATGGCGATCTACGACACCATGGTGCTGGCGCCGTGTGACATCGCCACCTACGCGATGGGCATGGCCGCCTCGATGGGTGAGTTCTTGTTGGCCGCAGGCACCAAGGGCAAGCGGTACGCGTTGCCGCACGCTCGCATCCTGATGCACCAGCCGCTCGGCGGCGTGACCGGTAGCGCGGCCGACATCGCTATCCAGGCAGAGCAGTTCACGGTCATCAAGAAGGAGATGTTCCGGCTCAACGCGGAGTTCACCGGCCAGTCGATCGAGCGCATCGAGGCGGATTCCGATCGCGACCGCTGGTTCACCGCGCAGGAAGCCCTCGAGTACGGCTTCGTCGACCACATCATCACCCGCGCCGCACACATCACCAATGGAGAAGCCCAGTGAACCCCGAAACCCAGCCCCAGGCGCGCTACATCCTGCCGTCGTTCATCGAACACTCCAGCTTCGGGATCAAGGAGTCCAATCCCTACAACAAGCTGTTCGAGGAACGCATCATCTTCCTCGGTGTCCAGGTCGACGACGCGTCGGCGAACGACATCATGGCCCAGCTGCTGGTGCTCGAATCGCTGGACCCCGACCGGGACATCACGATGTACATCAACTCGCCCGGCGGGGGCTTCACCTCGCTGATGGCGATTTACGACACCATGCAGTACGTGCGCGCCGACATCCAGACGGTGTGCCTCGGTCAGGCCGCCTCGGCGGCGGCGGTGTTGCTGGCCGCCGGGACGCCGGGCAAGCGCATGGCACTGCCCAACGCCCGGGTGCTCATTCACCAGCCGTCGCTGCAGGGCGTGATCCAGGGGCAGTTCTCCGATCTGGAGATCCAGGCCGCCGAGATCGAGCGCATGCGCACGCTGATGGAGACCACGCTGGCCCGCCACACCGGCAAGGACGCCGCGACGGTCCGCAAGGACACCGACCGGGACAAGATCCTGACCGCCGAAGAGGCCAAGGATTACGGAATCATCGACACCGTGCTGGAGTACCGGAAGCTTTCGGCGCAAAGCGCCTAGCGTCTTCGGCCCAGTTCGGCGATATCGGCGGGCCCGACCCGGCAGCATCCGCCGACGATCCGCGCCCCCGCCGCGACCCATTCGGCCGCGAGGTCAGCGTTCAATCGCGACGGACCGATCCAGGTGCGCCGCAACGCGTCCCAGCGCTCGCCGCTGTTCGGGTACACGATGACCGGCTTCCCGACGACCGCCGCGCCCGCAATGGCGGGCAACACATCGCTGGGCGCGCAACAGTTCACCCCGATCGCGACGATCTCATCGACGCCGGCCGCCACCGCGAACGCGTCGGCCAGCGGTTGCCCGGCGCGGGTACGGTCGCCGTCGATGGTGTAGCTCAGCCAGGCCGGCTTCCCGACCGATTCGACCAGCTCGACGAGGGCCTGCGCTTCGTCGGCGTCGGGCACGGTTTCGCACGCGAGCACGTCCGCGCCGGCGTCGGCCAGGATTTCCAGGCGTGGCCGGTGCCATCGCGCCAAGGCCGCGACCGACAGACCGTAGCGTCCGCGGTACTCCGATCCGTCGGCCAGCGCCGCGCCGTACGGACCGATCGATGCGGCGACGAGCAGGCCGTCGACCGCGGCTTCGTCCCGTGCCGCCTTGGCGAGTTCGACGCTGCGGCGTAACAGCACGGTGGTCTCGCGCGAATCGAATCCGCGGGCGGCGAAGCCCTCGAACGACGCCTGGTAGCTGGCCGTCGTCGCGATCGTGGCCCCGGCGTGAAAGTAGGCGGCATGCACAGCGGTGATGTCCTGCGGGGCGTCTGCGAGCAGCCTCGCCGACCAGAGCGCATCGGAGAGGTCATGGCCTCGCGCCTCCAGCTCGGTGGCCAAGCCGCCGTCGAGCAGCACGGATCCGCTGGGCCATTCGAAGCCCACAGCCAAACCCACGCCGCCACTGTAGGGTGATTTCCTGGGGGGCCGCTCAGGCCTCGCGTGATCTTTGGCGTTGGTTGGCACCTCCACCGGAAGCAGGGTCGTAGGCCCGGTTGGCCTCGGCCGCGTTACGACCGCGACACGCCAAGGACACGCAAAGCGCGTCTTTGGCGAGTGACGGGCACCGTCTGGCTATATGTTTCATCCATACGGACATGCACGAATACCACCGACGCGATTCGGCCCTTATGGTCGCGTCGGGCCCGATCGAACGGGTAGCGTCGATTAATACATCCGGGCACAGGCAAGACCAACGGCGAACAGGAAGTAGGCCCTCAGCACCATGGCGCGCATCGGAGACGGCGGTGACCTGCTGAAGTGCTCGTTCTGCGGGAAGAGCCAGAAGCAGGTCAAGAAACTCATTGCTGGCCCGGGCGTGTACATCTGCGACGAATGCATCGATCTCTGCAACGAGATCATCGAAGAGGAGCTCGCCGACGCCGACGACGTGAAGCTCGATGAACTTCCCAAGCCGATCGAGATCCGGGAGTTCCTCGAGGGATACGTCATCGGGCAGGACACTGCCAAGCGGACGCTGGCCGTGGCCGTCTACAACCATTACAAGCGGATCCAGGCGGGTGAAAAGGGCCGGGACTCGCGGCACGAGCCGGTGGAGCTGACCAAGTCCAACATCTTGATGCTCGGACCGACCGGCTGCGGCAAGACCTACCTGGCCCAAACGCTCGCCAAGATGCTCAACGTCCCCTTCGCCATCGCCGACGCCACCGCCTTGACCGAAGCCGGTTACGTCGGTGAAGACGTCGAGAACATTTTGCTCAAGCTGATCCAGGCCGCCGACTACGACGTCAAGCGTGCCGAGACCGGCATCATCTACATCGACGAGGTCGACAAGATCGCCCGCAAGAGCGAGAACCCGTCGATCACCCGCGACGTCTCCGGAGAAGGCGTCCAGCAGGCCCTGCTGAAGATCCTGGAAGGCACCCAGGCCTCAGTTCCCCCGCAGGGTGGCCGCAAGCACCCGCACCAAGAATTCATTCAGATCGACACCACCAACGTGCTGTTCATCGTCGCCGGGGCCTTCGCGGGCCTGGAGAAGATCATCTATGAGCGCGTCGGAAAGCGCGGCCTGGGTTTCGGCGCCGAGGTGCGCTCGAAGGCCGAGATCGACACCACCGATCACTTCGCCGAGGTGATGCCCGAAGACCTGATCAAATTCGGTCTGATCCCCGAGTTCATCGGCCGGCTGCCGGTCGTCGCCTCGGTCACCAACCTGGACCGCGAGTCGTTGGTCAAGATCCTGTCCGAGCCGAAGAACGCGCTGGTCAAGCAGTACACACGACTGTTCGAGATGGACAATGTGGAGCTCGAATTCAGCGACGACGCTCTTGAAGCCATCGCTGACCAGGCGATCCACCGCGGCACCGGGGCCCGTGGCCTGCGGGCCATCATGGAAGAGGTCCTGCTGCCGGTGATGTATGACATCCCGAGCCGCGACGACGTCGCCAAGGTTGTGGTGACCAAGGAGACCGTCCAGGACAACGTGTTGCCGACGATCGTGCCGCGCAAGCCGTCCCGTTCGGAGCGTCGGGACAAGAGCGCCTAACTAGACCCTGAAGCACAACGGCATCCCGAGCGACGCCGTTCCTCGGCGTCTTGCGCACGGCCTGGACCTGCTGAATTTTCTGCTGGCCGACGTCCGCGACGGGTTGGGCCCGTACCTGTCGATCTACCTGCTGCTGACCCATCATTGGGATCAGCGGTCGATCGGCTTCGTCATGGCGGTCGGCGGCATCGGAGCGATCGTGGCCCAGGGTCCGGCCGGTGCCTTGGTGGACAGGAGCACGGCCAAGCGTGCGCTGATCATCGGCGGCGCGCTGACGATCACCGTGGCGTCGTTGGCGATGCCCTTGTTCCCCGGGTTCTATTCGATCTCGGTACTGCAGGCGCTCACCGGAATCGCCGGATCTGTCTTCGCTCCCGCATTGGCCGCGATCACCCTGGGCCTGGTCGGCTCCCGTCGATTCTCCCGGCGGATCGGACGTAACGAGTCGTTCAACCACGCCGGAAACGCCTGCGCCGCGGCGATTACCGGCGGACTGGCCTACGTGTTCGGACCGGTGGTCGTGTTTTGGGTGCTGGCTGTCATGGCGGCCGCCAGCGTGTTTGCGACACTGTGGATTCCGGGTGATGCGATCGACCACGACGTGGCCCGCGGCATGGACCATTTCCCGGGGGAACCGCACCCGACTCCGTTCCGGCTCACCGCGCTGCTGGGCAATCGGCGGCTGATGATCTTCGCCGTGATTGTGATCGCGTTCCACTTCGCCAATGCGGCCATGTTGCCGCTGGTCGGTCAGCGCCTGGCCTTGCACAACAAAGACGTCGGCACCGCGCTGATGGCCGGCTGCATCGTGGCCGCGCAGGTCGTCATGGTGCCGGTGGCCTACCTCGCGGGGGCCAAGGCCGATTCGTGGGGGCGAAAGCCGATCTTTCTGGCCGGATTCGCGGTCTTGGCCGCCCGCGGATTCCTCTACACGTGCTCGGACAACTCCTACTGGCTGGTGAGTGTGCAACTGCTCGACGGCGTCGGCGCCGGCGTGTTCGGCGCTCTGTTTCCCCTGGTCGTGCAGGATGTCACGCACGGAAGCGGTCGATTCAACATCAGCTTGGGAGCGATAACGGCCGCGACCGGCATCGGCGCCGCGGTGTCGAACCTCGTCGCGGGCTGGATCGTCGTCGCGGCCGGCTACAACGCCGCGTTCGCCTTCCTGGGTGCCCTCGCCGCGGCCGGCTTCATGCTGTATCTGATCGCGATGCCCGAAACGGCGGCGAGGAAATCCGGCGCCGAAATCGCGGCTGCCGGAGACCGGCACGGTATGGGCGACAGTAGCTAACGCGCAAGACGTGACCAACAACACAGTTTGGTTTTGTACTGGCCAGTAGCCCTGTGCTGACTTCGGCTTTTCCCGACAAAACGGCGGCGTGCCACGCATAAGGGACCGCCATACAACCCTCAAAGAAATGCCATAATTGATACCGGCAGTGACATAAAGCGCGAGTGCGCTGGGGCCGCTCCGACGGCGCGTAACCTGGAACGTCGGCGGAGTATCTGTCCGGTGAGCAAAGTGGAGGGCAACGACGTGGATCCGAACGGCAGCGGAGCCGCATCAGACTCACATGGTGCTTCCCCCAACGGATCTGCCCGTCAGCGCCTCGAACAAGTCGTCATTCGCTTCGCCGGCGACTCCGGCGACGGCATGCAGCTCACCGGAGACCGGTTCACGTCCGAAGCGGCGCTTTTCGGCAACGATCTGGCGACCCAGCCCAATTACCCCGCAGAGATCCGCGCCCCTGCAGGCACCCTGCCCGGCGTCTCGTCCTTCCAGATCCAGATCGCCGATTACGACATCCTGACCGCCGGCGACCGGCCCGATGTTCTGGTCGCCATGAATCCCGCTGCGCTCAAAGCCAATATCGGCGACCTGCCGCGCGGTGGAATGGTGATCGCCAACTCCGACGAGTTCACCAAGCGCAACCTGACCAAGGTGGGCTACGTCACCAATCCGCTCGAGACCGACGAATTGTCGGATTACGTGGTGCATTCCGTCGCGATGACCACGCTGACGCTCGGCGCCGTCGAGACGATCGGCGCCACGAAGAAGGACGGGCAGCGCGCCAAGAACATGTTCGCGCTGGGCCTCTTGTCGTGGATGTACGGGCGGCCGATCGAAACCAGCGAGAAGTTCATCCGGGAGAAGTTCGCCCGCAAGCCCGAGGTCGCCGAGACCAACGTGCTGGCGCTGAAGGCGGGTTGGAACTACGGCGAAACCACCGAGGCTTTCGGCACCACCTATGAGGTGTCCCGGGCGACCCTGCCGTCGGGCGAATACCGCCAGATCTCGGGCAACACCGCGCTGGCGTACGGCATCGTGGCGGCGGGCCAGCTGGCCGATATCCCGGTCATGCTCGGCAGCTACCCGATCACACCGGCCTCCGACATCCTGCACGAGCTGTCCAAGCACAAGAACTTCAACGTCATCACCTTCCAGGCCGAGGACGAGATCGGCGGCATCTGCGCGGCGATCGGCGCCTCGTACGGCGGTGCGCTGGGCGTGACCACCACCTCCGGCCCGGGCATCTCGCTGAAGTCCGAAGCGCTCGGGCTGGCCGTGATGACCGAGCTGCCGTTGCTCGTTGTGGACGTGCAGCGCGGCGGGCCCTCGACCGGCCTGCCCACCAAGACCGAACAGGCCGACCTGTTGCAGGCGCTGTTCGGTCGCAACGGCGAGTCACCCGTTGCGGTGCTGGCGCCGCGCTCACCCTCGGACTGCTTCGAGACCGCGCTCGAGGCGGCGCGCATCGCGGTGTCGTACCACACCCCGGTGATCGTGTTGTCCGACGGCGCGATTGCCAATGGGTCGGAGCCGTGGCGCATTCCGGACGTCAGCACGCTGCCGAGCATCACGCACACCTTCGCCAAGCCGGACGAGCCGTTCCAGCCCTACGCGCGCGACCCGGAGACGCTGGCCCGGCAGTTCGCGGTGCCCGGCACCCCCGGCCTTGAGCACCGCATCGGCGGCCTGGAAGCGGCGAACGGGTCGGGCAACATCTCCTATGAGCCGGTCAACCACGACCTCATGGTGCGGCTACGGCAGGCCAAGATCGACGGGATCTCGGTCCCCGATCTGGAAGTCGACGATCCGACCGGCGACGCCGAGCTGCTGCTCATCGGCTGGGGCAGCTCCTACGGCCCGATCGGTGAAGCCTGCCGGCGCGCGCGGCGCAAGGGCATCAAGGTGGCGCACGCACACCTGCGTTACCTCAACCCGTTCCCGGCCAACCTCGGTGAGGTGCTGCGGCGCTACCCGCAGGTGGTCGCGCCGGAAATGAACCTGGGCCAGTTGGCGTTCCTGCTGCGCGGCAAGTATCTGGTGGACGTGCAATCGGTCAGCAAGGTGCAGGGTGTCGCCTTCCTGGCCGACGAGATCGGCCGCGTCATCCGCGCCGCGTTGGGCGGGACGCTGGCCGAAGTCGAGAACGACAAGACGATGGTCGCCAGAATGGCGGCAGCAACGGTTGGAGCCGGCGCATGAGCTCAACGGGCTTGGCCGGCAACAACAGAGAGCGAAGCGATGAGGAGGAGCGACGCTCGTGACTGACGTAATCGGCAATTTGGCGGGCAAAGACCTCGGTGTGACCGCGAAGTTGACCAAAAACGACGGGGTCCCCACGTTGTCTTCTGAGGACCAGCCGCAGAAGTCCAAGGACTTCACCAGTGATCAAGAGGTCCGCTGGTGCCCGGGCTGCGGGGATTACGTCATCCTCAACACCATCCGCAACTTCCTGCCCGACCTCGGGCTGCGCCGCGAGAACATCGTGTTCATCAGCGGCATCGGCTGCTCGAGCCGGTTCCCGTATTACCTAGAGACCTACGGTTTCCACTCGATTCACGGCCGCGCGCCGGCCATCGCCACCGGCCTGGCACTCGCCCGCGAGGACCTCTCGGTGTGGGTCGTCACCGGCGACGGCGACGCCTTGTCGATCGGCGGTAACCACCTCATCCACGCGTTGCGCCGCAACGTCAACATCACCATTCTGCTGTTCAATAACCGGATCTACGGCCTGACCAAGGGTCAATACTCGCCGACATCGGAGGTCGGCAAGATCACCAAGTCGACCCCGATGGGATCGCTGGATCACCCGTTCAACCCGGTGTCGTTGGCCCTGGGTGCCGAGGCGACCTTCGTCGGCCGCGCGCTGGACTCTGACCGCAACGGGCTGACCGAGGTGCTGCGCGCCGCCGCCGGGCACCGGGGCGCCGCCGTGGTCGAGATCCTGCAGGATTGCCCCATCTTCAACGACGGCTCGTTCGACGCACTGCGCAAGGAAGGCGCCGAGGAGCGGGTCATCAACGTTCGACACGGCGAGCCAATTGTGTTCGGCGCCAACGGCGAATACTGCGTGGTGAAGTCGGGCTTCGGGTTGGAGGTGGCCAAGACGGCCGACGTGTCGGTCGACGAGATCGTGGTGCACGACGCGCACAGCGACAACTCGGCCTACGCCTTCGCCCTGTCGCGGTTGTCGGACCAGAACCTCGAACACACCGTGCTGGGCATCTTCCGCAACATCAGCCGGCCCACCTACGACGACGCTGCCCGCTCGCAGGTCCAGGCGGCCCAGTCCGCGAAGGCGTTCGACTCCGCCGCGCTGCAATCGCTGTTGCGCGGGCGCGACACCTGGACCGTCGACTGACGTGGGCGACCAGGTACTCGACACAGTGGAGCATGCCGTGTCGCTAGCAGGGGTAGTGCTGGCCGGCGGTGAATCGCGGCGCATGGGCCGCGACAAAGCCACCCTGCCCGGCCCTGGGGGCGCCGCCACGCTCCTCGAATATGTCGTCGGGGTGCTCGCGCAGCGCTGTGAGCCGGTTTTCGTGGTGGCCGCGCCGGGGCAACCGTTGCCGGCCGTCCGGGCGAAAGTCATCCGCGACGAGGTGCGCGGCCAGGGGCCGCTGCCTGCGACCGGACGTGGGCTGCGGGCGGCCGCGGAGGCGGGCGCCCGGTACGCCTTCGTCTGCGCCGTCGACATGCCGCTTCTGTCTGCGGACTTGATCGACGATTTGGTGCGCCTGGCCACCGAGACCAACGCCGAGATTGTGCTGCCGTGGGACGGTCGAAGCCACTACCTGGCCGCGGTGTACCGCACCGATCTGGCCGAGCGGATCGACAGCCTGGTCGCCGGCGGTGCCCGCTCGATGCGCGCGTTGATCGACGCCTCGGACGCGCAGCAGATCGTGCTGCCGGAATCGCGCTTTTTGGCCAACGTCAACACGGAGAGCGACCTGCTCGCTCTGGCGCAGTCGCGGAGCTGAAGGGCGCCGGGCTGATCGCGCGACGGACTTCACTTGGTCGCAATTCGGCGAATTCGGCGCCCCGAATAAAATCGCGCTGAAAAACGGCATCCGTCGCTTCTTATTATTTCCGCAATGGTCATTGCGTAATTTCGCAACGACGTAGCGGCCCCGGGTAATCTAAAGCTCGGCGACCGCTGGCCGTGATCTGTTGCGGCGGTGGTGATTTCAACGATTAGCGGAGCCGTTTCCGATTTGGACATAGGGAGATGCGGCCGGGCTCTGACATAGAAACGTCGGCCATCTCAGCAAAATCGGGGTTGCAATGAGCGCATTCGCCCATGTGGATAGCGGTCATCCGAAGTGGGCGTCGCTACGCTGCCCCCATGAAGAGGGCTCCACGGGGGATCTCGGCCGAAAGGCCTTGCAGTCGTGAGTGATTGAATGAAAAACGTTATTTATCAAGCGAATACATCGATTCTGCCCATTCGGCAGACAAGGCTCGGTCACACGATGATGCGCTATCGAATTGCGCTGGTGCGCAGCGTAACTCGATAGAGACCTAGTGTTCCCCTGTCCGGCGCTTCCCTGGAAGCCTTGAAGTGGGCGTATCTTGCGGTACGTTTTGCGGGTTCTCGGCGGGGGATCCGGATCCGTTGAAGCGCTGGCGAATCGGCTCGCAGTGCCGCAAATAAACGTGCGCCAGCTCACAAAACGCCAGTGATTCGGCTCACCATCTGTTTGGCTGATTCTATCGGCCGTTGCTTCTGGAAACGCAGTGATGACCTGCATAAATGGACTCGCGGCCGCGGCGTGATCGGCCTGTTATCGAAACGAGATATCCGTTTTCGAAGATGACGAACGCGCCGACGTTCTCTACGGTCCCTGTTAGCCCACAACGGGTTACGGAAGAGTAATCAAATAATTGAATCCACGGACCCGCGTGCGAGCGGCGCCACGGACGGCGAAAGCCCGACCGTGGTCGGTGGGTAACACCCGCCGGGCAGACTTGGCCCGCCGCTGCCGTGCCTGACCCAGACGGCACGTTTCAAAGCAGGCATCAACCAGACAGCTTCAGCCCACATCCGTGGGCTTGCTTTGGCGCGCGCACCGCGAAAGGAACAATTTTGAAGAACGTCCGAAAGACGCTCATTCTTGCCGCGGTCACGGGCACGCTCGTGACCATCCCATCGGCCACCGCTCACGCGGATGAGGTGCCGGCGGGCTTCGACCCGAACGCACCGGCCGTCGGGCCTGCCCCCGACGCTCCGCCGCCGCCGGCTCCCGACGCCCCGCTGCCGCCGGCTCCCGACGCTCCGCCGCCGCCGGCTCCGGACGCTCCGCCGCCGCCGGCTCCCGACGCTCCGCCGCCGCCGGCTCCGGACGCTCCGCCGCCGCCGGCTCCGGACGCTCCGCCGCCTGGACCGGACGTCCCGCCGCCTCCCGTCCACCGGGCGTACAGCGTGAACTGGGATGCGATCGCGCAGTGCGAGTCGGGTGGCAACTGGGGGATCAGCACCGGTAACGGCTTCTCCGGTGGCCTGCAGTTCACCCCGAGCACCTGGCGCGCCAACGGTGGGTCGGGTTCCCCCTCCGGCGCGAGCCGCGAGGAGCAGATCCGGGTCGCCGAGAACGTGTTGCACTCGCAGGGCATCGGCGCCTGGCCGGTCTGCGGACGCCGCGGCTAGGCTGCAGCCGAAATCGA